>JBEIPI010000090.1:0-12235 GCA_040377165.1 Bacteriovorax sp. | reverse complement strand
TGATTTGTCTAATTTTCTGTCCTTTTCTCTTCTTACTTCTTACAATTATTTCAAACATCTTTTTTATGACGGAGAGAAACAAATGATCTCAACCTGGCTGACGAAAACATTTGATATAAAATATCCAATAATCCTTGCCCCTATGTTTTTAGTCTCTAATAACAAAATGTTAATTGAAGCCTATAAGAACGGATTCATTGGATGCATCCCTTCTTTGAATTTTAGAACCCCTGCCGATTTCGAGGCCGGAATGGTCGAACTGCACAAAGAATGTAATGGAAAATTCGGGATCAATCTCATAGTAAATAAGTCAAATGTTCATTTGAAAGACCACCTCGATGTTCTAGAAAAATACCCACCGGCCTTCGTCATTACATCCCTGGGCTCGCCTGAAGAAACGATAAAAAGATTAAAACCAAAAAATGTAAAAATCCTCTGTGATGTTGTCGACGTCGAGTACGCTAAAAAAGTTGAGTCTCTCGGGGCAGATGCTTTAATTGCAGTCAACTCTGGGGCCGGAGGACACGCGGGACCTGTGGCCGCCTCCATTTTAGTTCCGATGTTGATGAAGGCCACCAAACTTCCGGTGATCTCTGCAGGCGGCGTGGGTTCTGGAGCAGGACTCCTCTCTGTTCTTGCTTTGGGCTCTGAAGGAGTTTCAATTGGCTCGCCTTACATTGCGACCAAAGAGTCAGGTGTTTCAAAAGAATACAAACAAGCGGTGGTAGATTTCGGTGCCACTGATATTGTCATGACCACTAAAATTTCCGGCAGCCCGTGTTCAGTAATCAACACCCCTTATGTAAAAAAAATCGGGACTGAACAAAATTTTGTTGAATCATTTCTAAACAAAAATAAGCAAATTAAAAAATACGCCAAAATGCTCACTTATTATCGTGGAATGAAAGCTGTGGAAAAGGCCGCTTTCGCTGCCACATACGCTACTGTCTGGGTAGCCGGGCCTTCAATTGAATTCAGCCATGCAATTGAGGATGTGGCCACGATCACAAAAAGAATTATTGCTGAGTACGAAGCGGCCTACAATGATTTGAGCGCGCGACAACTGAAATAAAATCACGCAAGAGGAAGTTCGATCACGAAAGACGTATGGGCACTCGTAATGTCATAGTAGAGTTTTCCATGGTGGTCTTCTATGATCCCGCGTGAAATACTGAGACCTAAACCAGTCCCCTTGCCGACTTCTTTAGTAGTGAAAAAAGGCATCATAATCTTATCGAGCAATTCCGGATCAATGCCATCTCCGCTGTCTGTGATACTGATTCTACAGTAACCTCCAGCTTCCACTACCTTGAGTTCTACCCACTTTTCCTCCAGGTTTTCAACAGCGTCATAGGCATTGTTTAATAAGTTCACCAAAACCTGAAGTAGCTGGGCTGCTCTTCCATTAATAAAAAGCTGATGGGCCTGCTCCATCTTCACCTTCAGAGTGATATCATGGAACTTGAATCTCTCCTTAGCAAATTCCAGTGTCTCTTCAATCAAACTCCCGACCTGCACTTTCTCCATCAAATCATTCTCTGCATTTCTGGAAAAAGAACGCAGCCCTTTAATGATCGAACCGATTCTCTTGGCCGTATTTTGAATGCTATTTAACTCATCTGTTATTGTATGGGCAAAAGGAGTTCCATCGCTCATAAGCAACGAATCATTCTGCAGACGTCTCTTAAGCATAGTCGTCTTTCCGATAATGATCGTCAGAGGGTTATTGATTTCATGGGCAATCCCACCCGCCATCTCTCCAAGAGATGACATCTTGGCCGAAGCCACCAATTTTTCTCTCTGGGAAACAAGAATTTCTTCTGCATGTTTCCTCTCACTAATATCACGCACACAGGCCTGAAGAACACGTTTGCCATCATAAGAAAATGCCGTCAAAAGCACTTCTGCCGGAAAACTTTTTCCATTCTTTCGACAATGGGTCCACTCGAAATGATTCATGCCTTCAGCGAACGCTTTTTGTATATGTTCATTTGCTTTGGTCAATGAATCCGAACCATCTGCCTGGAATTCAGGAGACAAGTCTGAGGGGTGCAAAGAGATAAATTCTTCTTTGGTGCTCAGGCCAAAAATTTTGAGCGTTCTGGAGTTGCAGTCAAAAAAAGCCCCATCCGCTGAAAGCAGCATAATGGCATCACTTGATCCTTCAAAAATAGAATGAAGTTTTGCTCTCTGCCTCTCAAGTTCATATTCAGCTTCCTTCTGAAACGAAATATCGGCGATGGTCCCAACCATGCGGCTAGGTTTATCATTTCTATCCCGGTTGACAATCATCCCTCTGATCAACACCCATTTATATTCGCCATTTTTACACAATAAACGACACTCAGTGAGAAAGTTCTCACCACCCTCAAAATGCGCTTTTAAATTAGCGCGGGATTTTTCAATATCATCGGCATGCACGCGGTTTTCCCAGGCCCTAATATCACCCTGAAGTTCATTCTCCGCATAACCAAGCAGATGATTTAACCTCTGACTGAAGCTGACTCTTCCTGTTTCAATTTCCCAATCCCAAACTGTATCCCCCGCCCCTTCAAGGGCGAATTTCCACCGCTCCTCAGATGCACGCAATTCTTCGGTGGTCTGGTTAGCGTAAATCAAAGCGCGCTTTTTCATCGTCTGCAGCGAAACTATTAATGTCCCCAGAAGAATACTGATAATAGCTGCAATCGCTCCTACCCATGACGAAAAAGAATCCTGATTGGCATAAAAGGCCGCCGTTCCTTTGAATTGGAATATAAAATCATGATTTCCAAATCTGATCTTTTTGATGATCTCATTGCGATTGGGAAGTTTGTGATAATCAGGAGAAGAAGTGATCACTACGACCTCATCCTTAAACTCCTCCGAAACTTGAAAGCTGATTTCTTTCAGATTTCCCTGGCTGAAAATACTGCTGAAAAAATCATTGGTCATGATTGGAGAATAAACCCATCCTACCAGGCGCTCGCGTCTTTCCATCACCGTCTGAGGGACATCTCCTTTCGTGTAAAAAGGGTAATAAGCAATCATCGCCGGCTGATTGCTCGGATCATCGATTAACTTAACTCTTCCAGTGATGCTTGGTGCTCCCGTATCACGGGCTATATCCGCGGCCATTCTTCTCTGGTCCTCAGAGGCCATATCAAGCCCGGCCTTCTTTTTATTAAAATCATAAGGCTCGATAAAGGTCACCATGTAGGCGTCCGGTCTGAGTGCATTTTGCTCAATCTCTTCCGAAGTCAGGTCCGGCAGCGTATGGTAATTAAAATCCTGATTTTTCCTCAGCTCATTTTTTTGAATAAAACTCTCCACTTCATCTTTTGGCACACGGTAAATAACACCCAATCCGGTAAGAGCAGGAAGAGACTCGGTGAATTGATTATACTCAAGAAAGGATCTCCACTCGGCAACAGTCACAGCTTCACTGGCAGTGATCAGGCTGGCGCCACTCTGCAAGGCCGCAAAGTAATTGTTCATCTGCGCCTCTAATAAAGGCTCAACCCCATTAGCGATCGTATTTAAATGAGAGTCCGAGTCCTTAGCGTTTTTGAAGGAAAATCCCAGAAAAAGAAGTCCGGCAAAAAACCAGCTAAAAAAAAGAATCAATGCCGGTTGTTTTAAAGACGACACTCGTTTTAAATCAGTCAAAAGCAAGGAGCTGATCCCAACACTTCCCAAAAAGAGCTGAAGGTTGATGAGATTGGCATTGGTCGATCCATAGAGAAAAACACCATGACCCAATTTTACAGAACAAATACCAATGGCCGAAATACTGATGGCACTGACAGCTGCCCCTCGCTCACCAGCTTGGGCCACACACCAAAGCATATAAGGGAATATAAAAAACAAATAAAGCGATCCTTCTGCGCGCACAAAAAGCAGCCAGCAAAGAAACAATCCTCCTGCCAACATGGCGAGGGCCTGTGGCAGACTCGGTGTCTCTTTTGTCTCAGGACAACTGAAGGCATTTTGAGTGAAAGACAGAATTAATGGAAGCATCATAATGCCTCCCAAAGCATCCCCGGTCCACCAGGTCAGCCAGATAGAATCAAACATCTCTCCAGGTGAAGCCCCCGATAGAACTAGAGTTAGTGTCCCGACCATTGCACTGATTGAAGCGCCGATCAGGGAAGCTAAAACAATGGCTATAGTTCTGGTATGGGTTTCGACCAGGTATTTTTTCTGACTTAAAAAAAGCAGCGTGACAGCGCCGATCAGCGCTTCGACTGTGTTGCCTGCACCGATGAAAATAGCAGCTGACAAAGAGACGGCATTTGAAAAATTTATATAGAAAGCGCAAAGGAAAATGACCGGCCAGAATCTAAGACCACACAAAAACAAAACGCCAATGGAAATTCCCGTCACCGGCCAGACCGGCGAAGTGGTTTCGTTGATCGTCGCCATCATGAGCCCAAGACGGGCAAACACGATGTAGAAAACCGCAAATAAAGCGGCCTTTACCAGATAGTCGGAAGCGCTGTGGAGAAAGTTCTTGTCCGGAAAAATACTCAATTTCAAATAACACTCCAGGCACCACAAAGCTTAATTGTGATTGCCTGATGTATCATTTTCTCGGTGCTTTATCTAGGTTCTGAACATTAAGTTTACCTCAACATTTCGTCCCCCAAACAATGCCAGTTTAATTAATCTCGCAGTCCATAGAAGCGTATTCATTCTTCACATCAAGAGTTGTAGAAAGGCTTCTTTGCTCGTAGTCCTTCATTGAGTAACTCATCGTTTTAGCAGGGATCGATGCATTTTCGATCATGACTGAATTCAGCCTTCCTTCCAAAACTGTGGCCTCAAATTGAACCCCATTATGGACTTTATTCATAGTGGCCATAGCATATTCAGAGATGGGAGTCTCTACAACTTCCACATGAAATTTAGCCAGCATTACACATTTTAAAACAGCCGTAGTTAACATCTTGTTCCCCTTATTTTGCCAATAATCCCGCTCTTCTTAAAAGCGCGTCTGGATTAGGTTGTTTTCCTCTGAAGGCCACATATAAATTCATCGGATGCTCGCTTCCTCCTTTTGAAAGAACGTTATCTTTGAATTTTTTAGCGACGTCGCGGTTAAAAATTCCTTTCTCTTTGAAAAATTCAAAAGCATCGGCGTCCAGAACTTCTGCCCATTTATAAGAATAGTATCCCGCCGAGTATCCGCCGGCAAAAATATGTGAGAACGCAGTTGAAATACTAGTACCTTTTACTGATGGTAAAAAATCCATCTTGTTAGTCATCTTTGTTTCAAAGGCTTCAATATCCTTTACCTGATCAGGGTTAGATGAGTGCCAGGCCATATCAATGGTCGCAAAACTCAACTGGCGAAGAGTCGCTCTTCCTTCCATAAAACTTGAAGAATCTTTGATTTTTTTGATCAATTCCGCAGGGATTTTCTCTTTCGTCTCATAGTGTTCAGCAAAAAGGTCCAGGCATTCTTTTTCGTACGCCCAGTTCTCCAGGATTTGCGAAGGCAGCTCTACGAAATCCCAGTAAACATTTGTTCCCGACAGTGTTTCGTATTGAGTATTGGCCAGCATTCCATGAAGAGCGTGTCCAAATTCATGAAAAAGAGTCACGACTTCGTCGAATCCCAAAAGTGAAGGTTTGCTTGGAGTTGGTTTCGTGAAGTTACACACGATCGCAACGTGAGGGCGGATATTTACTCCATGATCCATTTTCTGACCTCTGAAACTGGTCATCCACGCTCCGTTTCTCTTGCCCGCTCTCGGGTGAAAATCGGCATAAAACACAGATACATGATTACCTGATTCATCCAGAACTTCGTAAGTTTTTACGTCTTCGTGGTAAACCGGAATATCAAAACGTTGCTTGAAAGAAAGCCCGTAAAGGTTGTTGGCGACTTTAAAAACGCCATCAATAACATTCTCAAGTTTAAAATATGGACGGAGCATTTCATCGTTAACCTGAAATTTCTCGTTCTTTAATTTTTCAGAGTAGTAAGACGTGTCCCACTTTTGCAGTTCTTCAATTCCATCAAGTTTTTTAGCGTAAGCCTTTAACTCTTCTGTTTCCTTAACCGCTGCGGGAGTCGCGTGATTTACAATATTGTCCATAAATTCAAAAACTGTTTTTGGGTTTGAGGCCATTCTCTCTTCAAGAATGAAGTGAGCGTGCGACTCATAACCAAGTAAGTTCGCTTTCTGATGTCTAAGTGTAGCAATTTCCTTGATGATATCTTTGTTGTCAGTTTCACCGTCTTTAAAACCTTTAGTCGCGTTTGCCAGCCAAAGCTTGTGACGAAGTTCTCGGTTTGAAGCGTAAGTTAAGAAAGGAATCACACTTGGGTATTGAAGCGTGAATGCCCATTTCCCTTCATGCCCTTTCTCTTTTGCAGTCAACGCCGCCGCTTCGATTAAATCCTCACTCAATCCTTTCAGGTCGTCTTTTTTATCAACAACCATCACATAGTCATTTGTCTCTTTCAGGATATGATCACCGAATTTAAGTCCCAATGTTGAAAGTTTAGTCGAGATCTCTCTCATTCTCTCTTTCTGAGCGTCGTTTAGAAGCGCTCCGTTTCTTACAAAACTCTTATAACTTTTCTCCAGAAGCATTTTCTGCTCTGAAGTTAAATTGAATTCCGCCTGGTGGTCCCAGACTTTTTTGATCTTCTTGAAGAGACCCTCGTCCATACTGATGTCATTGCTATATTCCGTTAAAAGCGGTGAGAAATCCTTGGCGATTGCCTGAATTTTTTCATTGGTTTCCGCAGAGTGAAGATTGAAGAAAATCCCAGAAATCATCTCTACTTCAGGAGAGGCATTCTCCAGCGCTTCAACCACATTGGCGAATGTTTCAGTTTCTTTGCTGCTTTTAATTTCCTCGATTCTGCTTTTTGCCAGAGCAATGGCCTCTTTAATCGCTGGAAGAAAATCCTCCGGTTTGATCTCGTTAAAAGGAACCGTATCAAAAGGTGTCGTGAATTTCGTTAATAAAATGTTCATATGCTCTCCTATTTAATTCTTAATTCGTATCTGGTTGCTTCCTGCCCTTCCACTTCGTTGTATAAAGTCACCGGCAGTCCTAGCACTTTACTTTTATTATTCAGGTCTTTGGTTACCTGGGCGACGTTTAAAATCTCACCCTGCTTTAGGCTCACTTCTGAACTTACGCGCGAGCGGTAGGCCTCACTAAAAGAAAAAATCAGCTGGTAGATTCCGGTTGCGCCTTTGCGACACTCAACTGCCAGGCTTTTTCCTTCGAGATCAAGCAGACCCGGTTTTCCCAATCCTAACAAGAGCTCGGAAGTTGAACCTTCCTGAACCGAAGATTCTGCGGCCAATGCAGAATTACTCGCTCCCAATTGCAGATTTTTTGTTTCGACTTTTTTTTCTCTCAGAACTTTAAATTCCAGGCGGCAGTGCTCTTCAGGAGCTGCCTCTGTTGTCGAAATTTCCTCCACCAGATTGTAGCGCTTCCTTAAAAATTTCTCCAATAATTTTGCTCTATCGCCCGATGTGACAATATCAAAGCAGCGGTCTTTTGAACGCATAAAGACTTTCTCTCTGGGCAAAAGCAAAAACTCCATCGAGTTTTTGGCCTCGTTCAGATTGGTCTCCTGCGAAAAGCAAAAGCTCGCCAGATCTTCAGATGCAAAAGATTGAAAACAAAGTAAAAAAAGAGTGAGGCTACTTATCAGTTGGTAAATGACTGTCACCTTTCTGGTTGTGAACGAAATCATCAGCCGTCGAATAAGCGCACAGGTCTAAAGTTGTCTTGAATTGAAATGACTTCGGCAACTGTCCTTTTTTCTCAAGATCTTCGCAAGTACAAGCAAGCGTCTTCATGAAATTGAAAAAATGTTCACTTGTTTTCGGACTCATTAAATGCTCCATTTGGCATGAATCGTACTCAGCGGTCTTTTCATCAACGCCGACAAAATCTCTTAGGAAGTAAAATAGTAATGTTCTCGATGAGAGGATGCGATGAACTTCTTCGTGCCCCAACTCTGTCAGGACGACAAACTTACACTCGTCCTCTTCCTGAATCAGACCTTTCTTTTTAAGATTATTAAGCATTGTCGAGACAGAACCTTTCGTCAGTTCCAAGTCTTTGGCAATGTCTGTGACTCGGGCAAATCCTCTATTTTCTTTCAACTTGTGAATCGTCAGAAGGTAGTGAACCATCGAGTGAGATAAATCATTTTCGTGAGAGTCTTTTGGGTCATTATTTTTTGTCATCATAACCAAATTTGTACCAACCAAACCATCCCTCGTCAAACCAAGTAAAAGCCTACAAAACAAGGCACTTAGATGTGCCTATCGGATCCCTAAAACAAAGCTAACTAGCTGTTTTTAAACACCGCCTAAACCGAAACATTTTTGCCCAGCGAAGATTGCGGCTTGCTAGGGTAAAATACGGGTATATGAAAACATTAAAAACGACTCTTTTCTCATTGGTATTGGCCGTCAATTTCAGCACGGCTTTCGCTCAAACGACGACGACCACCACCACTACCCCAACCACAACTACAACCACAACCCCACCGATTCCGACCAATACTTCAGAGACTGGACTGAATCAGGTGCTTTTGGATAACGCTAAAAAATCCCGTGAGGCGATCGATAAAAAAAATGCCAATGAACCTGTTCAACAGATCAGGGATTTCGGCGGACAGAAATCTGCTTCGCAAATGAATCTTACTGATCAGGAAAAGCAATTGAGTGAAAATTACGTCCACCAAGGCAAGGCCAATGAGATTATCAAGGCCAACTGTGCCGGTGATATGGCGAGTGTCTGCAGTGGGAACGAAGGTAAACACAAGTTCATGGGAATGGACCCGAACATGGTGAAGGCGATTTCTCAAGCGTACGCGATGTTCAGCGCTCTTGCCGGAGACAGCTTAGGTGGGATTTCCAAAGGCGCTGGAAAAATTAAAGATGAAACTGCAAAAGCTGAAGAGGCCGCAAAACAAAACGGCGGACAAGCTGAGAAAGTCGATAAAAAGGCCAACGATTACTGTAAGTACATTCCTACTGTTACGGAAGGTGTATCGACCGCAGTTCAGATGGCAAAAAGTGCGGAGCTTAAAGCGGAAGAAGTTGGAAACGGAGAAACAGCTCAGAAAGACGCTCTTTTAAAAGCAGCAAAAAGCCATGACTCCAGAGCAAAAATGGCGCAAATCCAGGCGCTGGGCTGGTGGGGAGGAGCTGCCTGTTACGCCGTCAATGCGGCAATGGGAAATTTCGCAACTGACACCAATCTTGTTTTAAAAATGGGAGCGGCCACCCTGCTTGGGGCCTTCTACCAAAACGAAGTTGCCGCCAACAAAGAGTATGCGGAGAAAACAAGAAACATCGCCAATCAATTGCCGGGTAAAGGCGACTGTAACCCGGTCACTGATAATCTTTGTTACTGTTCTCAGCCATCGACTGAAAACGATCCTACTTACTGTATGAAAGGCCTGCACAACAAAGCGCTCGCTGCAAATTCATACCGCGTGGCCTGCACGACCAACGAACTTAAAATCGATGCTACTTGCACCTGCGAAAAAACTGGAACATGTTTTGATAATCTTTTAGAGATGCAGGGTGAAGGCGCGCTTCAACTAGGCGGACTCGCCTACTCCAACTCTCCCTTTAGTCCGGTTCGCTCACTTGCCAGAGGGGAACTTGTCGGAGGAACTGTTAACGGTCTAGCCTATGCAAAAACTGCTGCTATCGCCAAAAAAGGTCTTCAGGATGCGATGTCGAAACTGCAACTTCCAAATCAGCCACTAACCAAAGACCAAAAAGGACTGGTTGATGCCATGATGTCTCAGGGAGTTCCGGCCAACGTTGCGGCCTTGATGGCACAAAATCCACCGAGTGCAGCCGCTACCAATGCGGCGATGGGAAAATTCTCAGGAGCAAGTGGAATGAGACTCGCTTCAGTAGGTCCTTCGAAATCGAATATCATCGATTTCAGCGGCGGAAGTGGACTACTTAACAGAGGTTCAAATAAATCTGATGACGGCGCTAACGAGCTGCTTGCCAAGTTAAAACCAGGAGCAAAGGCCGCGCCTAACTCAAAAATTTTAGAATTCGCCCAGAGAGCTGAGGCCAGCGCCAGAGAAAAAGGACAAATTCAAAAAGACACAACTCCTCTTTTCGAGATCATCTCCATGAGATACCAGACATCGGGAAGAAGACTACTTCAGGTTGATCCAAGTAATTAATGAGCCTCGATCAAACTGTTGTACTCATTCCAACTTACAATGAAGCACTCAATGCCGGAGTGATGCTGGAGAAATTATTCTCTCTGTACCCGGGCATCTCTGTTTTAATTATCGATGACAACTCTCCTGACAATACGGCCGCTTTAGTGGAATCGATGAAGAGCGCACACCCAAATCTTCACCTCTTAAAACGATCAGGGAAATTGGGCCTTGGGACCGCTTATATCGCGGGTTTTAAGTGGGCACTTGCCCAGAAAAAATACCAATACATCCTGCAGATGGACTGTGATTTCTCCCACGATCCTCATGATGTCATAAGGCTCATCGAAGGGCTAAAAACTTCGAATGCGTCCTTGAGTATCGGCTCCCGCTACAGCGAAAACGACATCCGCACCAAGGACTGGCCTCTTCACCGCCTGCTGCTTTCACTGACCGCCTCGGTGGTGCTGCGGTTATTTACTGGAATGAAAATCAGAGATATGTCCGGTGGGTTTAAATGTTTTCACATTGAGGCCCTGAAGAAAATCAACCTAGAAAAATTCATTTCTAAAGGTTACGTTTTTCAGTTTGAGATGAACTATAAAATTCACGCCAATGCTGACAAAATCATCGAAGTGCCGATCACCTTCCATCAGCGCCTGCACGGCGAATCTAAAATGTCGGGAGCGCTCATTTACGAAGCGGTGATTGTTCTGATGAAATTAAGATGGAAAAAACTGCTCAATCAACTGAATTAACGGACCAGGCTTTTTCTTGAAAAAACTTCGTCGTTAAGCGGATTGTACATCATCAGAACCAGGATCCAATAGAAAACCAATTCAAAAACAATGTAGCGAAGAGCTGAGGGAATAAAGCTCATCAAGATAGCAGCAAGCGCATAAGCTGCCGTTTGAGTGTAGCGCGGAAGTGGAATTGCAAAGCGGTTCACGAAGTTCTTGATCTGATCAAGTCTTGAGTAGAAAAATGGCAGGACAATGAAATACAACGTCGCCAGGATCTTAATCCCCAACGTAAAAATGATGTCAGTAATTTCAAAGCCGGCAATGACTAAGTGGCGGATGTTCATCTCCCCCATTGAATTTCTGGCCGCAATGAAATCGGGAGTCTGGTAGTTAAAAACAATCTGTCCCCATGACATTTCATCGAGAGCGAAAATCAAAAAAACAATCCCGGTCACCACACAACAGGCGGCGAACACACCACCGCGGAACGGCCTTAAAATACTCGCCCGGTAAAAGCACATCAAAGAAGCAAAGATCAATGTCGAGATAATCAACCACTGAAGCGGTCCACCTTCAACAGCGAGCTGACTTTCGAAATACGCAGGATTGTTGCGAGCGTGGTACATATAGAAAAAAATCAGTACAACTAGTACTGGATACATAATCTTTTCAAAAATTTTCAACAGCTCTCTCCTAGATCTTCAAAAATCTTCAGGCGATCAGCGTGTCGTCCACCTTCAAAAGAATTAGCAAACCATGCTTCAACAATTTTTTTGATTTCTTCTTCTGTATTAAAACGAGCACCAAGGCAAAGAACATTGGCATCGTTGTGCTTGCGCGCCATTTCCGCATCCATCGGAGTCCTGCAAAGAGCTGCTCGGACACCTTTGAAACGATTGGCCACAACAGAGACACCAATTCCCGATCCACACAGAAGAATGCCCTGGATGTTCTTTTCAACAACTTCATGGCTCACTTTTTTTGCGTAGTTTGGGTAATCAGCGCGTTCTGGACTATAGGTTCCGCAGTCGATGACTTCGATCTTTTTTGATTGAAGGAGATGTTTTACCATCTCCTTCATTCCAAATGCTGCGTGGTCTGAACAAATAGCAATTTTTGTCATTTTAATCTCTTATTATCTGTAGTGGTCTGGCTTGTATGGACCAGCTGGGCTGATTCCAAGGTACTCAGCTTGTGCACTTGTAAGTGTATCAAGTTTTACCCCGATTTTTTCAAGGTGAAGACGAGCTACTTTTTCATCAAGGTGTTTTGGAAGTACGTAAACTTTGTTTTCGTAGTTCTTATGGTTGGCCCATAATTCCATCTG
>JBEIPI010000014.1:0-37176 GCA_040377165.1 Bacteriovorax sp. | reverse complement strand
GAAATGAGAAAATACACCAGTGACCTCTATAACAAACTAGAGGCCGTAACATGACTCTAACCAGGATTTAAGCAAGTAGGATTCATCGAAGTGGCGACAGATAAAGATCGTCTTGAAGAATACAGACGCGTTTCTGCTTTTAACCGTTACTGCGGTGTCGATGTTCAGGAAATCTCTCCTGCACAAGTTAAAGAACTTTTTCCTATCGCAAAAGTTGACGACGTTCTTGCCGGCTTCTACGTAAAAGAAGACGGTCGTGTAAACCCGGTTGACGTGACTATGTCGATGGCAAAAGGCGCTCGTATGATGGGCGTAAAAATGTTTGAAGATGTAACGGCGACAGGAATTCTAAAAAAGAACGGAGCTGTAACTGGTGTTCGTACAAACCTTGGTGACATTCACGCAGAATTCGTAGTGAACACTGCTGGTATGTGGGCAAGACAGTTCGGTGAAATGGCCGGCGTTAATATTCCAAACCAAGCGGCTGAACACTATTATTTAATTACTGAAGACATGAAAGAGATGACTCCAGATCTTCCAATTTTAGAAGATCCTTCTTCATACTGTTATTTAAGAGAAGAAGTTGGTGGGTTAATGATCGGTTTATTTGAACCAGTCTGTGCTCCATGGAACGTTAAAAAAATCCCGAATGATTTCTCATTCGGTGAAATCAATCCTGACTGGGACCGCATGGCCCCTTACTTAGAAAAAGCGATGGGACGTGTTCCGATCTCAATGAACGTGGGAGTAAAAAAATTCTTCTGCGGACCTGAGAGTTTCACACCAGATCTTCGCCCTATCGTTGGTGAAGCTCCTGAACTTAAAAATTATTTCGTAGCTGCAGGTCTTAACTCTATCGGCATTCTAACTGGTGGGGGTCTTGGACGTGTGCTTGCTCATTGGATTATCACTGGAACTCCTGATGTCGACGTGACAGGTTTTAACATCGACCGCCTACAAGTTTACCAAAACAATCCAAAGTACCGCGCAACCAGAACTGTTGAATCACTTGGGATGGTTTATAAATGCCACTACCCAACTAAAACTTATGAAACTGCCCGTGGAGCAAAAAAATCTCCATTCCATGACCGCCTAGCTGCCGCTGGAGCATACTTTAAAGATGTCAGTGGATGGGAAGGCGCAGACTGGTACGCTCCTCCAGGAGTGAAAGCAGAAACAGGCGAATTATCATTCGGAAAAATGCACTGGTTCCCATATTGGGAAGCTGAACATAAAGCGGCCCGTGAAAATGTGATCCTGATGGATATGTCTTTCATGTGTAAATTCATGGTTCAAGGCCGCGACGCCGGAAAAGTGTTAAATCACATTTCTGCTAATAACGTTGATGGCGAAAAAGGAATGATCACTTACACTCAGTGGTTAAACAAGCTTGGAAAACTTGAAGCTGACTTAACTGTAACAAAACTAGAAGACGACAAATTCTTCGTAGTTGTTACAGACACTCAACTTCGCCATGCTGAAACAATCATGAAGAGAAACTCTGAAGACGCTCACTGTTTCGTGACAGACGTCACAGGAGCTTACGGACAACTAAACCTTCAAGGTCCAAAGTCACGCGAACTTCTTCAATCATTAACCTCAGTAGATCTTTCTAACGAAGCCTTCCCGTTTAGAGCGGCGAAAGAAATTGATATCGGATACGCACGAGTTCTGTGTGTTCGTATCACTTATCTTGGAGAGCTTGGATACGAGCTTTACATCCCAAGTGAACAGGCCACTCACGTTTACGATCAGATCGTAGAAGCAGGTAAAAAATTCGATATGAAGCACGCTGGTCTTAAGGCCCTGGCAAGTCTTCGTATGGAAAAAGGATACAGAGACTACGGCCACGATATCGACAATACTGACAACGCGTTTGAGACAGGTCTTGGATTCGCTGTTGATTTAACAAAAGAAAACTTCATTGGAAAAGAGTACGCTGTAAAACAAAAAGCGGAAGCTCCTTACAAACGCAGACTGCTTCAGATTTTCGTGAAAGACCCAAGTGCGATGCTTTACCATGCTGAAGTTGTTAAACGTAACGGAGTAGCTGTTGGATACGTTCGTGCAGGATCATACGGTCACACTCTTGGTGGAGCAGTAGGTCTTGTCATGGTTGAAGCTGGCGAGCCAATCAATGCTGCCTATATTAACGATGGAAAGTGGGAAATTGAAATTGCAGGGACGACCTACCCTGCTGCTGTTTCAATGAAGCCAATGTACGACCCGGAAAATAAAAAAATTAAGTGCTAATTTGCTAGACCTCTTTTGTAGTAACCTACAAAAGAGGTTTTCTATTGAGCATTCCTCCAAGAATTTATATTCATCAAGCCGATAATAGAATCAAGACCTTTAAAGGCTTAATCTTTTAGTATTAGTTAATCTAAGATTTAACTAGGATAAGCCGAAATTAGAGCCTATGAAGTCTAAATTATTCTTCGCTCTATGGTTTGCTCTTTTAAGTATCCCCCTCACTTACATGATGGGCTCCCATAGTCTTTCACTCGTCCCTTCAAAAAATGAAGGGATCAAAAAACTAGTAGATCCAAAACTGGCGCAGGAGAAATGGACCAAACTGCATTTCTTGGGCGGTGACTGCGGCTGTTCTGAGAATATTTACAAAAGTTTGATGACCCGCAAGCCTGATCCTGAAATTCATGAACAGGTTTTTGTTATTGGTAAGAATGATAAATGGATGGCCGATTTAAAAAAGCAAGGCTACCTGGTGCTTAATGGCGATATGGAAGAGTTTGCCAAAAAATACTCCATCAATGCTGTTCCTCAACTAAGTATCCTTGATGCCGGTAAAAACATCCTTTATAGCGGGGGCTATACCACCAAAAGAGGTCCTGCTTCAAAAGTTGAGGATGAGATCATTTATAACGAATTAAAGAATAAACACAAAAGCGCAGAGAGACCGATTTTTGGATGCTTAAATGGAAGTATCAATCGCAAAAGTGCGGACCCACTAAACTTAAAATACTAACCCCGGAAAATACATCATGGTAAACAACAGCGAAACTGAAAAAAATCACCTGAATTCCATCAACAGGATTTTTTCCCACGTACTTCTGGGCCACATCCTTGCCTGCGCTGTTTTAGCCTACAGCTTTGGCACCGGGATGTTTTTGGCCATCTTCGGAGGACTTGCGATCAGCTCACTTCCGCTGGCCTTGACCTATTTCTCCCAGCACTACCGAATGAGCGCCATCGCCCACGGCGTGGCCTTGATGTTTTTTAGCGGTTTGATGATCCATCTTTCAAAAGGAATGATTGAAACTCACTTCCATATTTTCGTCTCTCTTGCGGTTATGATTGTTTTCGCCAACCCTTATGTTATCCTAGCGGCCGCTGCGACTATCGCCGTTCACCACATTGGTTTTTTCTTCCTTCTGCCTTCCAGTGTTTTTAATTATCAGGCATCTTTCACTATCCTGCTGGTTCACGCTGGATTTGTTATCCTGCAAACTGCTCCATGTATGTGGATTGCAAATAAGTTTAGAGGTTACATCATCGAGCAGGGATTAGTTATCGCTCAGATTGAGGACATTTATAAAACAATGAATGTGACAATCAATCAATTGACCTCTAATAACCATCAGCTCTCTGAAAGCTCTAACCTTCAAACCAATGCCGTCAGTAACACGGCCCAGACGGTTCACCAGATCAGCCAGATGGCGACGCAGACTTCCGACAATGCGTCTCAATCAAAATCGATTTCTGATAAGACAAAAATGAGCGCGGATCAGGGTGTGACCACTGTCAATCAGGTTAACGATGCCATCTCGAAGATTAAGGAATCCAACAACTCCGTTATTGAGCAGATCACCGCCAATAATACCCAGTTAAAGGACATTGTGGAGACAATCAAACAAATCGAGAGCAAAACCAACATCATTAACGACATTGTTTTCCAAACCAAGCTTCTTTCCTTCAACGCCTCCGTCGAAGCGGCAAGGGCTGGAGAGCACGGAAAAGGTTTCTCCGTTGTAGCTGAGGAAATCGGAAACCTCGCTGCTACATCAGGATCGGCTTCGAAGGAAATTAACCAACTAATCAACACCAGCGTGCAGAAAGTTCAATTGATCGCCACTTCAACAGAAATGAAAATCAACGAGTTAATCAAATCCTCTAAGCACAATATTTCTGAGGGGGAATTAAAGGCAAAATTCTGTGGAGAGACATTCAACGAACTCAGTACTTACATTCAGGAGCTCAATGACAGAGTTGTCGAAATTTCCCAGGCCTCTAAAGAGCAATCCCAGGGAATTGATGAGATGACAAATGTGATTCAGCAACTCGAAACCAGCAACGTGAAAAACCACGAGACTCTGAAAATCTCAGTGGACGTTTCCGAGCATCTTTCAAAATTATCGGAAGACCTAGGAACACTCGTCTCAAAACTGAATTCAAAGAATGCGGCTTGATTACCTGACGTACTCCGCGATAATCGTCGTGGATTTCACAGACTTCTCAAAAAAAGCTTCTTTTGCTTTCTTATAATCACTATCAGAGAAAAATCCTTCTTTGCTATTTTGATCAGCAAAATAAATAGTAAAGACCCTATTGATAGGTTGATTGGATTCACTTTTCAGTACTTCCTGAATTTTAAAATCGTAACGGAAGCCTCCGCCGAATCTTTTAAGAATTGGGGCCATGGCCTCTCTGTATTGAGTATAAACCTGGTCATTTGTCACTTCTAGGCCAACTAATAATTCATAAGTCATAAATCTTCCTTATTTTTTGTTAAAAAAATCCCACATAATATCATTGGCCGAGATGGCCTTAGAGTTTGACTGTCCTCGCTTCCAGAACTTCTCTCCTCCGGGCCAGGAATGTCCTCCTGACTCAGTCACACAAAGCTGAACCTTAACATTGTTTTTACAACCGCTGTATAAATCGCAATAGGCCCCGCTCGTCTCCAATACACGCGCAGGCTTCTCATTGCATCCATTGAACTTCACCCACTTCGTGATTGTTGCCGGCACTGATTGAAAATCGGTTATCTGAGCTTTATCAGAAGCCTCGCTGCCTATTCCACCATTAAAGAGAACATGATCATCGTCTTTAGCATGGATATGAAGAATGGAGATAGGACTCTTAGGATTGCAGTCAATTGTGTTGTCTGTCCCTGCGACAGCTGCTATCCCCTGAAATGTCTCAGGCATCTCGCAGGCCAGTCGATAAGACATCATACCGCCATTAGACATTCCTGTTGAATAAATCCTCTTACTGTCGATGTTGAGCTGCTGGGAGACTTTGCTAATTAGCTCGCGAATGAAGCCAACATCATCAATATTTTTATCTCTCGCATCCGCACAACATTTGCCCGCGTTCCATGTAGCATATTTCCCCGTGCTGAATTTGCTATAGCCATTAGGGAATACCACTACATAACCGTCTGCTTCTGACTTTGAGATCTGTTTATAGAACCTATCCTTAGATTGATGAAGCATATCTCCTCCACCACCATGAAGGGCTAGGAGTAAAGTGCCTTTGCCACCAAAGTTGTAGTTTTTTGGAACGTGGATTTTATAAAAACGATTTAATCCATTGTGAGAAAACGAAAAAATATAATCGCCAGGCTTTGTTATCTTCTCGGCAGTATCAGAACTCGCAGCAGGTGCTGGCCTGGAATTCTCCCTCTCTGCAAGCCGCTCTTTTATGCGTGATTTTACAATGTCCCTAAAGGTGCCCTCTGCAAAAGCGTTAATGGATAACAAGATTGCTACAACACCAACCACTGATGATGTTCTCATGGGTGCCCTCACTCTAAAATATGTGACTAAAGTCATTATACAGAATCCCAAAGTTCTGCCAACTCTACTTAACCCGAGAGTTTTAATCAGTCACACCTGCTCCATGGAATGAAACTTGAATCTAATATAGATAACGAAAAACTATATTGGAGGTTTTATGAAAGATGCAAAATTAAACAATAAAGATTCCATGGTAAAAAAGGCCGGTGAAAAAATTGAGAGAGTTGGCGAAAAAATCTCAAACAGCGGAGCAAAAAAAGTTGGCAACGCTATTTATAACGCCGGAGATAAAATTGAGCATTGGGGAGAAGATAAAAAATCTTCAAAGAAATAAGAATCCCATTATATAGCGGTCGAAAGACCGCTATATTTAAGTTATAGTCTCTAATATGAAATTGGGACTATACAAACACTATAAAGGAAAACACTACCTCGTTACCGGAGTGTGTAAGCACTCTGAGACCCTTGAAGACCTTGTCGTCTACGAAACTTTATATGATAATGAACTCTCTAAACTCTGGGTTCGCCCCATTAGTATGTTTTTGGAAACTATTGAAGTCGATGGTAAAAAAGTCCCGCGCTTTGAATATATCGGTGACAAAAAATCCAATCAAAGGCTTTAAATGACTGACGACAAAAAACCAAAACCAATCGACATCGACAACATCAACCTTGATCTGATGAAGCTCAAAGTCTCCGACATGCCGGCCTTTTTAGAGTATGCTCACACGGTTGGCGGTTTTGCCATCACTCCTACGAATCAAGGAGCTATAAAAAGCCATGCACGCACTGCTATGGTCGAGCAAACTGAAGAGCAGTTGAATATTATCTACGAACAGATGAAGACTCTTGCCAAACAGGTTCAGGATATAAAAAAACGTGTTTATATCTCTGATCTCATTTACAACGTCGAGATACCTTTCACGCCGGTTATCGGAAAAACCTACTATCTCTACGAAGAAGCCGAGAGAAAATTTCTCTCGCTCATCTCTCCTGATGAATGGGGTAAAAAGATGCAGGATCAGGTTTTCATCGCTGAAATCAGGCTCAACGCTGATCACACCTGGAAGGTTATCAGATCAACGATTGAGCTTGGATAGATTTTTTCAATTCGATTTACATATTGGAGCAGCGGGGTCTTTATTGCAAATGTAGGACTTTAAAGCTGCATTTTCTAATTCGAGTTTCTTGATTCTCGCATTAGTTTCCTCTTTATCTGCTTTAGATGCACTTACACTCGCGATTTGACGTGACTGAGTTAAAATTTGCTTATCATGAGTTAAAAACTTCGCATACAGCTCTTTGATTGCATCAACAACTGGAGCAATTAATGCTTGATAGCTTACAGATTTGTAACCTTGTATGTCAGTATTAACAACTTCAGGAAATACTTTCTCCACTTCTTGTGCAAGTAAACCAATCTGACGCTTCTCTGAGAATCTTTTTTCTGGAAACTGATCTGTGCGGAAGTCATAACCAACACCACGCAATTTTAAAATATTATCTAAAGAGTTATTCAGATTGGTAATATTTTTCTTATAGCGAACATCTGAGGTTGTATAGTTCCCAGTGAATCTGGCAACTCCAGTGACATCCAGAATATAACTTGGGCTCGTATTACCAATTCCGACATAGCCATTTTCTTTAATAGTCATTGCAACACTTGTTGCAGCAGTGTTATCGGCCTTTACACTAAAACTCATTGTTCCGCCAAACCCGTTGGCTCCGCCAGCTCCTGTCAATGCCGAACTAATGATCGCCGCTCTTTTTTCTGTGCCACTATTGTTTTTAGATGTGAATGATATATTTCCAACATTATCAGAAGCGGCCGCAGTTGCTCTTGCATTTTGTAATTCAAGAATACCTTGTCCATTGTAAGCATCACCAGTTCCCGCAATTGTCAGGACGGATGCGTTGGTTGTATAACCAGCTAGGTTCAGAGTAGCTGTTCCGATCCCTACGTTACCACCTGTCGGTTGCAATGCTAATCCATAAGTCACAGAGTTATCATTAAGCTGGCGGTTTTGAATATAACCTACTCCACTGTTAAGCATCCCCAAATTGATACCAACAGCTCCACGCCCTACTCGCATATTTGTTGTTGCATCTGTAGCCCCTGTTGTAGCCACACTTACGCCTGCGCCAATCCCGTAAACATCCAATCTTGCCACAGGCGCAGCAGTTCCAATCCCGACATTTCCATTAGAAAGCATTGTCATTAAAGTTGAGGCCGTAGCAGCTCCAGTTTTCTGTTTAAAATCAAAAGCTGTGGTTGCAGCTTCAAGGCTATTCCAGAAATTGGTCTCACCTGCTGCCCCAGTATAATTTGCTCCAACTGTAAGCCCCATACCAGAAGTTGGGACGGTTGCTGGGTTGTTAAAGTTAAAAAATGCAAATTTGTTATTCTCAGAACCAACATGCAATAAGGCCTGAGGAGATGCATTGCCAACCCCGACATTTCCACCACTATAAGCATTAAGCCACAAGCTTGAAGAATCAATTAGCATTGATTTGTAAGCAGCGGTATCACGATTGAAGGCCGAAATAAATCCAAGTGCTGCCGTAGAGTCATAACCCATCTCCAGCCCTTGACCAGTTGTTGGATAGAGCCCAAAATTAGCTCCACCGCGAACTCGCACCATCCCACCGCTCGTATCAAGTACTGTGCCTGGAGATGCAGTCCCAATACCGACATAACCTCCATTACCATTAATAGTAACTTTTCCATCAGCTCCTGTTCCGGCCTTTGCTCCACTAGAGATACTTACATCTCCACCATTCCCATTCACTGCCCCGGCAGCTGCCGCAATCACTACTGAACCTCCAAATCCATCAACAGTTGTACCACCCATGACATAGGCGTATCCTCCTGTTCCAGACGTTGACCCTCCTGGAGCACCACTTAAAACTGCACTTCCACCAACACCAGTTGAAGATGTTGAGGCACCAACAATATAAGAAGCTGCTTGGGAACCAGGAGTTTCACAAATGCGACATGCAGAACCATCGCATGTTGCTGCCAATTGCCCACCACCAATGGAACTTCCAATATCTTTCCAGCCTGATGGACAAGTCGGCATCAACAAGCGTGCACTTTGTGGGATAACAGAACTAGAAGCTGGGGACTGACATGCGTAATAACTTTGATTTATTCTTCCAGCGGCACCTGGACCTGTTCCTGCTCCTAAACTAGTCCATGAAGCAGGACAAGTTTCCATCAAAGTTATAGTACTTGCTGGCAACTGAGCAGCTGTCGCTCCGTTTTGACAAATTTTACAGATCGACCCATCACAAGTTACTGTACCTGGGCCTCCACCTGTCACTCCATTTTCAGTCCACCCAACAGGGCAAGTCTTCATCAGTAATTTTGCACTCGCTGGAATCAAATTTCCAATCCCTGCTGAATAACTAATTTGTGTATCGACATAATTTTTATTAGTCACATCATCGCTGTTGGTTGGAGTCGGTACTCCTGAAATCGTCCCAACTGATAATGTGCCACCAGTATTATTTATTTTAGTAGCAAGTGAATCATAAACTGCATTCTGTGAAGGAGCTACATCAAGCACTCCATCAACAATAGCATCTACTACTGCCGCAGCTTTCGCTCTGGCATCAGTAAAATACAAATTCCCATTTTCAGGAACCACACTTGTATCTAATGTCACAAATGTTTTATCTCCACGGTAGTATTGAGCTGACGTTCCTGCAGTGATTGTCGGCTCTTTACCTGCAAGCGCTGTCACTAAACCGTTAACTTTTGCTTGAGGGATATCTCCATCGGCTAAATTTAACTTTGCATATGTCACGCTGCTGTCTGCAATACTAAAAGTAGGCTGATCAACCCAGGTTAAATTTCCACTCCCGTCAGTTTGCAAGACTTGGTTGACGTTACCATCTGAAGTTGGAAGAGTTAAAACGACGTTTCCACCAAGGGTCGGTGATTTGATCTCAACATAGTTAGCACCATTATAAATTCGAAGCTGATCACCCAAAAGATCACTAGTAGCGACTAAAGTTGCTTGCTTGGCATTTAATTGTGTTTGAATAGCACTGGTTACTCCTGTCAAATACCCAAGCTCTGTCGCCGTCACTGCTGAAGCCACAGGAGTTCCTGATGCATCCGTTGCAATTGCTCTGTCTGCAATCGTTAAATTTAATCGTGTTGGCTCTAGCGTTTGCACTCCGGCCACTGACCAGTCCACAAAGGTTCCTGAATTTAACTTAGCATTGATTTGCCCTTGAGTTTTTTCAAAAGCACTAAGAACAGTATCACTTGCCGTGATTGTTGAGTTTGCTCCCGTGGTAAATCCAGTTAAAACAGAATTAATCACATCCGTTGCAAACGTCGAAAGTGTTTTGTCTCCACGAAGATACTGAGCAGTTGTTCCCGCTGTGATTACCGGCTCTTTTCCTGCAAGAGCAGTCACAAGGCCATTGACTTTAGCTTGTGGGATATCTCCATCTGCTAAATTTAATTTAGCATAAGTCACACTTCCATCAGCAATACTGAATGAGGATTGATCAACCCAAGTTAAATTACCGCTTCCATCTGTTTGTAAAACCTGATTAGCGTCTCCATCTGTCGTAGGCAAGGTTAGAACAATATTTCCACCTAAGCCCGGAGACCTGATTTCTACATAATTAGCACCATTATAAACTCTTAACTGATCTCCTAAGAGATCTGTCGTCGATGCAAGTGAGGCCTGTTTCGCATTTAATTGTGTTTGAATCGCACCACTCACTCCAGACAAGTACCCCAGCTCTGTATTCGTCACCGCTGAGGCGGCCAAATTTCCTGATCCATCTGTCAAAACCGCTCTGTCTGCTGTTCCGGAAAAAGCTCCCGCTCCTGCGTTGTCTGTCACACAAGAAAACACTGTTCCATCTGATTTTAAAACTTCCCCTGCTCCACACGTTGGAAGCGCAGCTTTCGCAAACGCCGACACGTTCGGGTCAGTCTCTGTATAAGAAGATAACTTTGCATTCAATTGAGTTTGAACGTTAGATGTCACTCCCGACAAATACCCTAGCTCCGTCGCTGTAACTGAAGAAACTGCCACGCTGGCCGATCCGTTGGTCACAACAACTCTGTTTGATAATCCTAAATTAAGTCTTGTTGGCTCAATCGTCTGCACTCCAACTGCTGCCCAATCGACGATTGAAGAAAGTGCTGTTGTTAAACCGTTAACTTTTGCTTGCGGGATATCTCCATCTGCTAAATTTAACTTTACGTAACCAATACTTCCATCGGCAATGCTTAATGTCGCTGGGTCTGTCCAAGTCAGATTTCCGCTACCGTCGGTTTGAAGTAATTGATTGGCATTCCCATCCGTTGTCGGCAGAGTTAAAACTACGTTACCACCCAGGGCCGGAGATCTAAGTTCAACATAATTAGCGCCATTGTATATTCGAAGTTGATCTCCAAGCAGGTCACTGCTCGCTGCAAGTGCTGCTTGTTTTCCATTAAATGTATTCCAATCCGCTGAAGTTAAATAACCACCAACTGCTGTTGTTGCCGCTGGAATACTAATAATTGGATCATCTGCTGTTCCGGTCACATCAAGCGGTGGTGTGGCCACAACCGAAGCGACTGCTCCCGGATTTGTTCCTGCTGTCACTCGTCCTTTTGCATCAACTGTCACTGATCTATAAGTTCCCGCCGTTGCTCCTGAGTTTGATAACGTCAAGGCCCCAGTGTTCGCGAGAGTTGCATCTCCTGAAACGGCCACAGCTGTTGCTACTCCACCAGCACTCCCCACTAAGATATTTCCATTCGCCAGAGTTGTTGAAACTTTAGCTGCAAGATCTGTCGTTAAGTTTTGAATCTTCGATTGAGCAATCGCTGCTGTCGCACTCACGTCTGCGTTCACAATTGATCCATCGGCAATGCTTGTTGAATCAACCGTGCCTGAACCAGCACTCACTGCTCCAGGGTCAATCCACGATAAATTTCCAGCTCCGTCAGTGCGAAGAACGTAGCCTGCCGTCCCTGCGGTTTGCGGCAGAATGAAGCTGTAACTTCCAGTCGTCGCATGGGCCTTCACTGCTACATAGTTTGAATTTCCAGCCCCCTTAAACTCCAGGTCATCATCGAGAGTTAAAGTCCCCGACATCGTGTCCCCGGTCTTTGCCACTCGCGTGTCTCTTTGAGTGTCGACATAAACTTTGTTAACCGCTGAAGTTAGTGTTAGCGGAACACTGTTGACAATAATATCTCCAGTAACAGAGGCAGTGATCACGTTGGTTAAAGTCACTGTCCCAGAAAGTGTATCAGCTCCATTTTTAACTAGATAATTTCCGCCCGCTGTTCCAAGCGCATTGATTTGCGCTTGAACTTTTCCGAAGGCCTGAATAAAAGTGTCTCCGTTAGCGATTGCTGAGTTTGTTAAAACAATACCGGCAAGTGGAACACCTAGTGCTCTTGCGTTTGTGAAATATAAATTAACCGCATTTTCTGATACGGCAGCAGTATCCAAAACCTGCCAAGTGCTGTCTCCGCGATAATAATGGACCAACGTCCCTCCTGCCGGCAGAGCTGCTTGTTTATTGTTGAACGCAGTCCAATCAGCGGAACTTAAATATCCATTGGTCGTTCCATTTGCTTGAGCAATTGTAATTGCAGGTGTCGTACTTCCATTCGTCACACTCAAAGGCAACGAAGCCGAAACACTCGTAACAGTCCCCGCTCCTGCAATTGATCCTGGCTCCCATTTTTTGTTAGTATCATTCCACTTTAAAACCTGATTATTGGTCGCTCCCATTTGCACCAGTTGTTGAGAAACATTTGAATATGGAATTGAGTGCAAGGCCTGGAATGAATAAGATTTAGAGTTCGTCATATCTCTGATTTGAATCGCAACTGACTCTCCTGCTGGCGCCTGAGCAAGAACCTGGTTGAGTGATAAACCTGATGCCGTACAATCGAGATTTAACTTTACGTGAAAGACCCCTTTCGTTAATGCAACGTTGGGAATGTCTTCCGTACAAAGAATTGTCGAAAGTGCGTTCGTATAAGCAAGTTCAGCTCGGATAGTGACCGGTCCGGCGACAGGTGCTCCATTTGCTTGAACAAGACGTCCTGAATAACTTAAGGAGTCTGCTGCAAATAAATCAGCTGAAATAGAACACAAACCAATCGAGAGAATTAATTCCAAAAGTAATTTGCGTGCCAAATGAAACCTCGTTTAAAACGGCCAAGTATGTCACTTCATTTTCAGGCATATTCAGAATAAAACAAACTAGGCAATGTTGTATGTGAAACACCATTTGTCCCGGCAGGGACAGCGCCTATAATTAGAGGCACATTCTTCCCTGAAATCTCTCCATGAAATCTTAAGTTTTCGATTTTTATCTCGATACGATATCAGAAGCAAAAGAGGTTTAAACTCGAGTGTATGAAAGAACTGATAAGCGGAATATTCAAACTAACGACCTATAAAGTAATAACTTACTTACTGGCAGGCTCAACAGGCCTTTATTTCGCCGTTAATTACATGGGCAACAATAAGTCGGAGAACGAAAGCACAGAAAAAGTAATGGAAGAAGTGGCCTCCCTAGAAGCTCCAAATCAAAAAAGACAAAAAAGAAGCCCGTCCTCAAACTATAATCCCGATCAAGATAGTCGGCCTTCATTACAAAGAGAAGCTCCAAAAATAACTAAAATCAATAAATCGAATTTCATCCCCACTGAAAATAAAAATACTGTTGTCGTTAATAATCCTGAAACGAACGACCAAAATACTTATACAAATACCCAGGAGAACAACTCGGGTACTTCGGCACCGGCCCCATCCTCAGGCCTTGTGACTTATTCTCCTCCTGAAGAAACACTCACTCCAGCGTCACGGGAAGAAGCTTCTTCTCCGACTCCTGGAAAAAGTGGATCCGATGGAAATCAAAGTATCGTTGCTGCTGGAAGAGCTATTGCTTCAACAACAACCACTCCTTCCGTAAAAAAAGCAGCCGCTACCGATAAAAAAAGCGAAACAGAAAACACAAACTCTAGTTCAGGGAGTTCAAATACTCCTGCTACAAACACCTGTACATCAAACATTA
Source organism: Bacteriovorax sp. (assembly GCA_040377165.1). Taxonomy (GTDB): domain Bacteria; phylum Bdellovibrionota; class Bacteriovoracia; order Bacteriovoracales; family Bacteriovoracaceae; genus Bacteriovorax. Next base: position 23,359 of record JBEIPI010000014.1, on the reverse strand, counting down.
TCTCAGGCGCATTTGGTAATCCTATCGGTGTCACGATCAACTGCGACTACGCCTCTCAAATAAAATACTGTCTATCCAAAGACACTTGCTGTGACCCCGACTCTCAAGGAACCGATTACACTTCCTACATTGTTATTGGTGCCAAAGACGGAAACTATTGTTTGAGTTATTACGGAAATTCAACACTGGCCGGCAGCTCTGCGCTGGTTCAACAAAATTATACAATCAATTCGACACTTCCCAATCTCACTGTTGGAAATCCAAAAACTTATTTTCAAACCACAGAACTCAATGCAAACAGCTATATTACCAGCCTGGATTTCGGAAAAGAGAATCACTCTGTCGGCCAGGTCAACATGAAATCCCATGACCCCGGTACTTCCGGTCTAAATTATGACTGCTCAGAGATTGCGGAAAATGACCTCTCAGCATTAAGCCCGGCCCCAATAGATTTATTATCGCTTTTTGATGTGAGCCTGGCCGCTCCTAATTCGCAAATTGAAATTCCTCTGCGCCCAAGCGAGCTTTCATATGGGGAGAATTTTGTAACAAGCTTTATCAAGAATAATGCCTACGTCTCACCACTTTATTCATGTGCGACAAGTGTTATCACCCTGGATGACTTCGATTACTTCCAGGTCGACAATGCTCAAGGATTGGCCGGAGATAATTCAGTCAGGGAATTTGAGGGAGGGTTCACTTCTTACGGCTTCTTCGAAGACAATGCCTCTGTCTACCGCGGTCCGGCCGGAGCCTCATCAGAAGACCAGTCGGGCTCCAGCTTAAAGTCAGGCCTGTTTAGTATCTTCTACTAATTATCCATTAGTCTGAAAATTCATTTCGAATTATCCATATTATCAGCAAAGTCAAATAATGCTAAAATAAGACTTCACAATAGAAAGGGAGATTTCTTATGAAAAAACTATTATTCACACAACGAAGCGACAGTCCGCACTGGGTTGGAGACGGTTTCCCTGTGAGATCTATATTCAACTACAGAGAGTTGGGACAAAACATTTCACCGTTTCTACTAATGGATTACGGCGGGCCCACTGTGTTCTCGCCTACGGACAAACGTAGAGGCGTTGGAGAGCACCCTCACCGCGGTTTTGAGACAGTCACAATCGTGTATGATGGTGAAGTCGAGCACCGTGATTCTGCGGGCGGCGGCGGCCTGATTAGGCCAGGAGACGTTCAATGGATGACAGCTGCCTCGGGCCTCGTCCATGAAGAGTTTCACGGCAGAGAATTCGCAAAAAAAGGCGGAGCTTTTGAAATGGTTCAACTTTGGGTGAACCTGCCTAAAAAAGATAAAATGGTGAAGCCACGTTATCAGGGAATCAAGAGTAATGACATTCCGGTTGTCACATTTGGCAATGGTAATAGTGCGCGAATCATCGCCGGTGAGTTTCAAAAGAAAACAGGCCCAGCGCTAACCTTCTCCCCGGTGAACTTATGGGATATGCGCCTCAAAAAAGGGGTTGTATCACTTGAAGTCCCAGAAGAACACACTTGTGCTCTTTTTATCCTGAGTGGAAAAATTTCAACTCAAGATGGGCAGACAATTGGCGAAGCCGAGATGGCCATCTTCGAGCGTGAAGGATCGACTCTTTCATTCAAGGTAGAGGAAGACGCCAAGATTCTTTTTCTTGGAGGGGCTCCATTAAATGAGCCTATCGTTGGTTACGGTCCATTTGTTATGAATACACAAATGGAAATCGGCCAGGCCTTCAGGGATTTTGAGGAAGGAAGAATGGGTGTGCTTCAAAGAATTGAAGGTGCAGAATAAAGACAGACCGGAAGAAGCTACTGTAAATCGAGAGCGGCTTCTTCCGACTCTTCCGGCTCTTCGCCTTCGATGATCACTTGCTCTTCAAGTGCCGCGCCTTCATACAGGTCTTTTTCATCGTAGCCATAATCTTTTAACAGATAGACAGGGTTCACATAATAGCCGTCTTTAATAACACCAAAATGCAAATGAGCTCCAGTGCTATAACCGGTTCTTCCCACTTCGCCGATCTGATCTTCGAGACCGACTCTCATTCCGACTCTTAAACCTTTCTGGAATTTCTTCAAATGAATATAAGTTGTCTCGTATCCATTATCATGAAGAATGGTGATGAATTTTCCTTTTGACCTGGTTCTTGCGATCGTTGTCACTTCCCCATCAAGCGCCGGATAAATAGGTGTTCCGCTTTTTGCCACGAAATCCACTCCGTTGTGCGGTTGATGTCTTCGTGTGACCGGGTGACGGCGGTTTAGTTGAAACAAGCTCGAAACACGGCTTGACCTGATCGGTGCATAGAAAGGTTTCTCTACTAGAGTTGAATCCTCAGGCTGCAATGACCAAGTATAGTTTTCTGAATCAAGCTTTAAGATTTTTTTAGTCGTCGCTCTGCCGATAACCAACGAAGCCTTTAGAATCTCCCCATATTTTACAAAGCGACCTTCATCGAAGTACTGGGCCACTTCAAGCTCATACGAAGCATTCGCACGCAGCCCTTTCGTTGTAGAAAAATCATCCTTGAACCCTTCGGCCATCTGCCGGGCAAGATCAGCGGAGCGTGTTTCTCTTTCAACTGTTTCGTAAAGAGTGTTTTTGATGTCACCTGAAATGACTTTCGTTTCCATTTCAAATTGAACGTCAGATTTTTCAATCAAAATTTCTTTTTGATGACGGATTATTGTGTAAACCGAATTTTCGGCTTCCGGATAAAGTTTTAAAGCAAAACTATCATCGACGAATTTCTGGGTTTCTGCGGCGATCTCCAGCTCTTCAAGCTCTGGAAACTGGCGAATGGCGCTCTCCAATTCCACTTTCTTAAACCCGTGCTCTTTTAAAACATCCAAAGCTTTTTCTGAAGCTTGAACGTTAAAAGATACCATCGTTAAAAAAAGTAGGCAGGTATATAATTTGGCCATGACGTATCCTAGCTGTGCGCAAGGTGTTATGGCCATATTAAGAAGTCTTACATCTGCTTTTTATTTAACTAAATAATCCTCTAGTTTATCAAATGAGCCTGTCCACCCCTGAGTCATGCCAGCTCTTTCTTTAATGAAGGCCGCTAGTTCTTCGCGAGTATAATCTCCAATCACTTCAAACGTAACTGTCACGCGAGTTTGGTTGGGAGCTTCCTCACTTAAAAGTACTGTCGTCTTCATCGTGAGTGGCCATGGAGTGCCAAAAGGAGCTGGGGTTGTGCTGCCTTTTTCATCACAAAATTCCTGCGTGTAAACAATGCGATTAGGTTTACTGATCTCCAGGTATTTCGCCTTACCATACATTGCAAAACCTTCATTGTTTTTCATACAGTAAAGTGTCGTCTCACCTTCTTTGATATCTGATTTCAAAAAAGTCATATCAAAGCCAGTTGGCGCCAGCCACTTCGAGAAGTGCTCCGGTTTTGTCCACATATCGAACATATGATCAATTGAAGTATTAAATGCGCGGTTGATAACGAAAACTTCTTTTCCTGAAGTTTCTTTTTCCACATATTCCGCCAAGCGATCCCACGTCGAATTTCCGCCGGCCTGTTTAATGAATTTTCCAATTTCTTTAGCTCTCTCTGCATTCTCAAAGGCCATGGTCATTTCCATTTTTGTTTTATTACCTTTGACTTCAGTAAACTCCACCGTTACTTGAAAAAGTGGTGGATTATTTTCACTGGCGCCGTGGTCATAAACCAGACGCGAGTGAGTGATGACTTCATGGTAGGTTGTTATATTCGGCCAGTCCACTCCATCTGGTCCATGCATTGTATAAACCCACTGCCCTCCTGGTCTTAAATCTTTACTCTTTGTAGTGATCGTAAAGCCACGCGGCCCCCACCACTGCTTCACTTGCTCCGGGTCTGTCCACGCATCCCAAACCATGCTCACTGGAGCATCGTAAACTCTCGTCAGATAAATTTCATTCGGTTTATTTTTTGCCATCTTTTTTTCCTTTGGTTTTTTTCTCTGCTTTTAATTTCTTTAAATATTCATCAAGTCGGTCAAAACTTTCTTCCCAAAACTCGCGGTACACTTCCATCCAATCAGAAGCATCTTTTAATGGTGCCGCATTAATCCTGCACGGCCTCCATTGAGCTTCGCGGGTTTTAGTGATGAGTCCTGCCTTCTCTAACACCTTCAGGTGTTTTGTGACTGCTGGCAAACTCATATTCTTCAGGAACGGCTTTGCGAGGTCTGTCACACTCGCTTCTCCCTTGGAGAGACGAGCAAGCATTGCCCTCCTCGTCGGGTCTGCCAAGGCCTGAAATGTTAAACTAAGATGATCTTCCATAATTAACCTTTTGGTTATTTAACCACATAGTTAATTATAAGGCGTAAAAAAAGGGCCGTCAACGACCCCTCTATGTGCTTGAAATGGTAAAAATTTACTTGCTGAACTGACTTACAAAACGCTTGAAATCTGCTTCTGTCGGCATTTGTGATGTGCGAGCAATTTCTTTTTTCCCTTCAAAAAGAATGATCGTCCCAGGATTTACAACTTTGAAATCCTTTTTAAGCTGAGCTTCTGTATCAAAATTGGCCTGGAAGTAAGTTACTTTTTTGAAAATTTCCTCACCTTTTACATTGTTGAAAACTTTGTCTTCGTTTTTACAAACGGGACACCACGAAGCATAAACCTGCAGCATAATTTTTTCATTTTTTTCTTGGGACTTTTCAAAGGCTTCTTTGGTGTAAGGAACTTTAGTATAATCTGCAAAAGCAGACGTGGTGAAAATACTCAGCACAGCAAAGACAGTAAAAGTTAAAAATTTCATTGATCCCTCATTGTTAAAGATTGAAGAAAGTCTAAAATTATAACGCTTTTTATGCAAGAGATTTTACCATTTTGCATTGACGCCATGAAACTGTTATTATCAACTTCTTCACTTTATCAAGGGACATCTAAATGAGCGATTTGCAAACTGCATCTTGGGATAACACAAACGTTTACCTGAATTTGAATGACCCGAAAATCGAAGCTGATATTGAGGTTATCTTAAAAGTTCAAGCGACGCTTGACGCAAGAAAAAATCATTTCGCAGACCTCATTCCAAAAATTGAGAAAAACGATTTCACTGATCTTTACGCCAGTGCTGAAGAGCTAAAAGACCTTTACCGCCTCTCGCTTGATACAGATATCATTTTTTATACGATCTTCACTTATGCCAGCACCTCTGTTTCTGTTAATACAACTGACAATGTTGCCAAAGCTCTTTTAAGCCGAATGACTAAACTCTCTGTAAATTTCACGAACGCTTTCAGGCCAATGCAGACTTGTCTGCTTAAAGCTCCGGCCGATTTCATTGAGCAGTTCATTCAGGATGAAAGGACAAAAGAAATCGCTTTTATTCTGAGCAAAGAAAGAAAACGTATTGATCACTTACTTAACATGAACGAAGAGACTCTGATCACCACTTTCTCTGTTGACGGGATTACTGCTTGGGGAAAACTCTACGACAACATCTCCGGTGCAATGAAAGTTCAGATTGATGGTGAAGAACTCGGCTTGGCCAAGGCCAATAGTCTTTTCAGCAATAAAGATCGCGACAAGAGGGAGAAAGCTTATCGTGCTGTCAATGCCGGATGGAGACAGAACGAAATCTCAGCCTGTGCGATCCTGAATTCCATCAACGGATGGAGAAATGAAAATTTTAAATTGAGATCAACCAAAAAAACACTGCACTACCTTGACCAAACCTGCACGGCCAATCACATTTCAAGAGAGACATTGGATTCAATGATGAATGCCGTTAATCAGAAAAAATCTCTTGGACAGGATATTATCAGGCAAATGGCACTTGAGATGAATGTTGGAAAAATGGGGCCATGGGATTTACTTGCCCCGGCGCCCTACCTTTCAACAGAAGAGAAAATCAGCTACCCGGATTGTATTAAAATTATCAAAGCGGCCTTTAGCGAAGTTAGCCCAGAGATGGCAGACTTTGCACAAATGATGATGGACAAAAAATGGATTGATTGCGCCCCATCAGAAAACCGTGCACAAGGTGCTTATTGCACAGGTTTCGCCAGAACCAATGAGCCGCGTGTGTTCATGACCTATAGTGGAAGCATGAAAAATGTTGTGACCATGGCCCACGAAATCGGCCATGCCTACCACTCATGGGTGATGAATGACCTCCCCTTCTCTGAGTGCTTCTATCCTTCCACTCTGGCAGAGACGGCTTCTATTTTTGCCGAGACTACTGTCAGAGATTATTTACTCAGACACTCAAATTCAAAAGAGGAAATCAAATCAATCCTATGGCAGGAGATTCAATCCGCCCAAGGCCTTTTGATCAACATCAGCGCCCGTTATGAGTTCGAGAAAAATTTTGTCGAAGCGAGACAGGAAAAGTATGTTTCCGTTGAAGACACTAAAGACTTGATGGTCGCAGCTCAAAAAACCTGGTACGGTGATACACTTTCTGAATACGATGAGATGTTCTGGGCCAGCAAGCTTCACTTCTCAATGTCAGGAAGAAGTTTTTACAACTACCCTTATCTATTTGGGTATTTATTCAGCTTAAGTATCTACGCAAAGAAAGATGTAATGGGTGCGGATTTCCACTCCCGCTACGTTGAGCTTCTAAAAGACACCGGACGTATGAACGTTGCGGAGTTGGTGAAGAAACATTTCAACGAGGATGTCACCAGGCCTGAGTACTGGCTAAAATCACTGGCCATTGTTGAAGAGACTTTCAATAAGTTTAAAGCTCTATAATAATAGAGACTTGGCTTAGAATTTAGGGGGCTTAACTTTTTACCTGACTATACCGATAGGTTATCTGTGATCTATTTAATTGTAGGGAGACTCCCAATGAAGTCATTAAGCTTAAGCCTTCTTATATTAGTCGCAAGCAACTCATATGCAGAAGAAGTTATTACTCCGAGTGACCGCTTCCTTGATAAAAAAACGGGGAAATACTTATACGTGTGTGAAACCAATGGCGATGAATTAATCACTAAAGAATCCTGTGGAAAATATTGGGATAAATACCCAAGAAAAAGAGAAGACCTGATTAAGGAAGTTAAAGCTTATAAAGACATCAATAAATACGATGTCGTCATGATTCCCATCAAAGACAAGAATGGTGATACAAAAATGATCCTGGGAAAAGTTTCATGGATGTATGAGAATGGTCGCATTTCCGTTATGGAATATTACACAAAACGTTTTGGTTATAGCCCGGGGACAACTCACTGGACAATTGATTACAGTGGAGTGACAAAACTCAACGACTCTCACCCGCTGGCAAAACAGGCCGAAATGTGTGCAAAAGAAGATACCGACATCATTTACAATTACGATGACAAACGCAAGTTCTCTCTGAAAAAAGGCGAAAAAGTTGCGATGAAAGGAATTTTTGACAACGGTACGGCTGCGATCTCTCTTTACAACATCGGTGATAATTTTTTAGGATATGGTCTGGATAATAAACTTCCGATCAGTCTCTCAAAACTTGAAGTATGTGAAAGCGATAAAGATAAAATGGTCGTTGATGACTCTTCAAGATCTCACACTAAGCCAATTGATACAACTGAAGACAGAATACAATCTGATCCTTATCAGCAAAATATGATAAGATAATTTTTAGTCTAACAGCATCCCTTGGCTTCCTGATTTATTTCTCTTAGAATAACTCCTATCAAAAAGGAGTTTGCAGTGAAATTATCACCTGTCAAAGTATTGCCTGCATTTATCGCGTTCATTGTTACATGTTTGTTTTGGTTCGTTATCACTCCACCTGAAGGTGTAGATATCAATGCCTGGCGACTGCTGGGAATTTTCATCGGAACAATAACCGCAATTATCGGCAAGGCCCTGCCCATCGGTGGAGCTGCCATGATCGGTATCCTCTTAGTGGGGATAACCCAAGTCACAAATCCAGGAGAACCAGGCAAGGCCATGGCCGATGCCTTAAGCGGTTTTTCCAACTCGCTTATCTGGCTTATTGGTATTGCCTTTTTTATCTCCCGCGGGTTTATTAAAACCGGACTCGGGGCCCGTATCGCTTATTACACAGTAAAAGTCCTCGGCAAAAAAACACTTGGTATCAGTTACGGCCTATCAATTGCCGAACTCATCCTCGCACCGGTTATGCCCAGTAATACGGCCCGCGGAGGTGGTGTACTCTACCCCATCAATCGCTCTATCTCTGAATCCATGGGCTCTCTTCCTGATGAAAACTCAAGACTCAAAGTTGGAGCTTTTCTAACTCTCGTCGCATATCAAGTTAACATTATCACTTCAGCGATGTTTATTACTGCAACTGCCCCAAACCCGCTGGTCACTGCAGGGATCAAACAAGTTGCCAACATTGAGATCAGTTGGAGCCAATGGGCAATCGCCGCATTTGTCCCTGGTTTTACCGCTCTTCTTCTTATCCCGTTAATCATGTACTGGATCTATCCACCGCAAATAAAAAACACTCCAAACGCTGCCACGCTTGCCACTGAAAAATTAAAAGAAATGGGTGCGATAAAAATCGAAGAATGGATTATGGTCGGCGTCTTCTTTCTATTACTTTTTATCTGGGCAGGGGTGCCGTCTCTAATTTCTGACGATCCACTTTTTAAAATCGATCCTACGGCCGGAGCTTTTGTCGGTCTTGGCGTTCTGCTTTTCTCCGGCGTCTTAAGCTGGGACGATTTGCTAAAAGAAAAGGGGGCATGGGATACAGTAACCTGGTTCTCATCATTGGTTATGATGGCCACTTTCTTAAATAAACTTGGCATCATCAAATGGTTTTCACAGATGGTGGAAACCTCAATCCAGCATTGGGGACTAACTCCACTCTCCGCTGCAATTGTCTTGATCCTTATTTATGTTTTCATTCACTATTTTTTTGCCAGCAACACCGCTCACATCTCAGCGCTTTTTGCATCGACATTAGGTGTGGGTATTGCCTTAGGTGCGCCACCATTAATGTTCGGCCTATTCCTTGGTTTCGCCTCTTCCCTATGCGCTTCAATCACACACTATGGAACAGGAACCGCACCAGTTCTTTTCGGGCCAGGTTATGTCACCATGGGAGAATGGTGGAAATACGGTTTCGTGGTCACAGTCTTAAACCTCATCATTTGGGGTCTAGGCTGTGCCGTTTGGTGGAAAATTTTAGGATACTGGTAGAATAAAAACCGCCCTTCTAACGAAGGGCGGGTCTCAATAATAATTGTCCTTCTCTGATTTTGTCCATTGCCTGCATCATCAAGCGGGCCGCTTCTTGAGGTGCATGAAATCCTGCTGAGTTTTCTGCTTCCACAAAATCAATCAGGAACTGCGCTTCTCTTTGCAAGTTCTGCGCTTTTTTGATTTTTTCCGCATCCGCATTTTTTGCCAGCGCATTCTTAATATCACCGATGTACTCCACCAGTGCATTTAGGGCGCGGTCCCTCATTTCCAAATGCCTCGACTGAATAGTCTCCACTTTATTTAAAAGTTCAGCCTCCGGCGAATGGTGACAGGTCTGGCAGGATTTGTTGATATTAAGTAGCGGACTTCTCGCCTGATGATCAGTAACCTTCATCGCTCCCACACGCTGATAAGGCATATGGCAGTCAACACACGAAACACCAGACTTGGCATGAACACCTTGACTGAACATCTCAAACTCCGGGTGTTGGGCCTTTAAAACCATCGCCTTTGTTTCAGCATGAATCCAATCCTTGTGCTTGTTTTCCTGGTACTCTTTTAAGATTTCATCACCCTTAATTCCTTTATCCCAAGGAAAGGTCAATCGCTTTTCATCGCCTTTGAAATAATACTCCACATGGCATTGAGCACAGACGAATGTTCTCATCTCCTGACGTGTGGCCGTTTTATTGACATCGTAGTTATGGACACCAAGTGTTGCCTTGTACTTTTTAATCCCTTCCATAAAGGCCGGTCTTGTCACTCTCAATGACATTGACTTGGAATCGTGACAGTCAATACAGCTCACCGGATGCTTAACGCCTTTAACTGCCTCATGGTAAGGAAGTTTATTCATGGCCTCAAAGCCTTTTTGAATATCACCATTGCCAAGTTTCATCATCGTTCCATAAGTTGAAGCATGACAATTTAGACAGGCCCCAGGTTGAGGCACCTGCTGCCTGCCGGTGAAGAGCTGATCTTCCAGCATATAAGCATGCCCGCGCTCTTCTCTGAAATCGCGGCTAAAAGCGTAGCCCAGCCACATCACTTTTAATCTTGGATCCTCTTTTAATTTATCCTGAGAAACAAAATCCCTCGGGTCCGCACTGCTAGGCATTCGTGGTATAGACTCAGATCCACCATGTTTTGTTCTTACCTGATCGACTGTTCTTGAATAGCTGTCGTACTGAAGCGGAAAATTCTTGCCCCATACGGCCGGGTCATCTTCCAGCTCGCCGATTTCAACCGCGTGAAAAAAAGGATTTTTCTGCTCATTCTTTTTAATGGCGATATCAGTCGCTAAAAAACCGATCCCCACTCCAATAATGGCAAAACCAATCACAACTAATACTAAGTGTTTCTTATTCATCATTTCCTCTTTTAATGACTATGACCTACATCTCGGTGGCATTGCACACACGATCGTCCTTCTAAAAGCTGCGTTTCATGAGTGCCAGCATTCATCAGTTGCCCGTGGCACTTCAAGCAGGATTTCACTGCGATATCGAAATTGTGCGGTCTGATTCTAATCGGGTCTTTGTATTTTCCAGTAGTAAATTTCCAGCCATGGTTAAAACCATTTTCGGCCTTATTAAAATATTTGTAATAAATATTCTCAGGCGTGTGGCATGAATTACAGGTGGCCACAGCGTGATGAGATGATTTTGACCAGCTGTCATATTGATCTTTCATAATGTGGCAATTCACACACGCCTTAGGGTCATCCTTTAGATAAGAATACCCCTTCCCATAAATGAATGTGAAAGAGCCCAAACCAATGAAGAGTCCAAAAGCCGAACATAGAATTGCAAGAATCCCGATTTTTTTATACATGATTGTTTAAAATGCTATTCGATTTAGAATTGTTTGGAAAGGCAGGATTTAATATAGATAGACGTCATCCAATTTCTTGAGCTTAATCCCTTCGCCGTAATCGTCATCTTTAAGCATCACCTGACGCGCTATTTTCCCTTTCACTACTAATCTTTTTTTTGGTGTATGCTTTAGCATTTCCAGAATATGTTTGATGTGATCAACAGAGCCAAAATCATAGATAAAGTAGATATCTCCCTCGGGAAGCTCTGAAATTTTACTCAGATCACAGGCTTCCATTTTTTTCGAGATGGCCTCTAACTGAGACAATACCCGGTTGCCTTCTTTGACTCTTTCCTCCACTAACTCAAGCCCCAGGAATTCAGACCGAGGATAAAAATGATGAAGAAAAATTCCAAGTCGTCCGTAACCGGCACCTAAGTCAATAATTCGCTGATTAAAATCAGGTTTTATCGCCTCAAAAATTGTCTTTAAATCGTGATAGGTCGTCTGCAAAATCTGAAAATCTAAACCCACCCATGTCTGTGCACCATCATGTAACATTGGTCCCCATTGATCAAATTGTTTCTCAGGGGCCAGGCGCTTTGCTTTGGTTTGCAGGATCTCTTCAATATGCTTGATTCTGAATCCCAGGTGCTGGTCTATTTGTGAGGATATATGTCTTTTCGTTAGGTCATGATCAACGGGATTTTCCAAAGGACGGAAAAATTCCGAAAGCTGCTTTCGTGATAAGAAGGGTGATATTTTTCCAGAAAGATCAAAATCCATGTTGACCTCTTAACTCTATTTTAGACGAAGCTAAAAAATTAGCAAGAGGGGGGCTGGCTTCTAAAATTACAGTGTCTTAGTCTTTACACTATCAATGACTGTCTGTAGGGATTTGATAATGAAGTCCTGATTGACCGAATCGTACATCATATACTCTCTGGCCGTGAACTTCTGCTCAATGTCTTTGGTCTTCTTTTCCACTTGCATAGTCGGGCTCATTAAGTCGATAGCACGAAGACTAAAATGATATTTAAGGCTCAGGTTCTTCTCTACTTCTGAAATACTCAAGGTCAGCCCATCAAGATTTGAAAGCTCGCGAGAAGAAGGTGGCACCAGTTTTACTTCTAAAGCGCCTTTGACTGATTTAATTTCCTTAACTTTAAAGCGCATGAAATTCTCGAAGATCTCAAGAATCTGCTTTATATTCGCTTTAGGCTCTACCACCAGTTCAATATGACCGGCAGGAGCTGGCTCTTCTTTATCAAAAAATGCCAGGTACAATGACCCATTTTTATCAGTAACTGAAGAATTCTCGGCCAGTTTGAATTCAAAAGAATGGCTTTTCTCTTCGTTGGGATTCAAAGTGATTTTCTCTTCCAGAATATGCTCTGAAAGTTTAGTCCATCCCTTGATGTCTTTCGCTTTTATTTTTTTGTAGTTTCCTTCATTCAGGACAACTTTCAAAATTGGCAGTTCAATTTTTTCAGCACTGTGATTCCTAACTTTGAGTGAGCCTTTTAATTTATCACCCTGATGCCATTTTTCACCAACGGCTTCGATCACGTACTCTAGCGGCTTCAAAAAAATTGTTCCTTTCATTTACAATGTACCCTGGTTTTATTGACAAGATTTTCCGGTTTCGCGGTGAAAGCACTGGCTTCCCACATCGACCCATTCGCTGCCAGTTACAGCACAATCACAAGACCATTCGATGATTCTTTTGCTTGTATTGCAAAAAGTTCCTGTCGAACACTTTGCTGTACCGGCCACTACCCGATGAAAACAACCGCTACCTACATCACTCCACTTTCCACCAGCGTCATCCGCAGGAGCTTCAATTTGTCCGCATCCTTTGCATAACCATTCTGTCTGGCGGGAGTTTTCCGTAAAAAACCCGCGAGAGTCTTTACATGCCGGGTCTTCTTCCACGGTCTGGTCGGGAGCGAGCTTAGCATATCTTCTCATGTCTTCATAGGAATTATTGTGGGCCATGTTCGGACGAATGATTCTCGATTTAGATTTCGCGGAAATGCCTTTATACCATTCAAGGTTGGAAGCAAGTATCCATGGGCCGAAACCAGCCGTTGCTTCCATCGCCCCGACAATCACGTGAACGTGCGTATTGGGAAAACTTTTATTTCCATGTTTTAAAATGGAGACTTTATCAGGTAATTGATTGTCGCAAACGCTCTGCGATTTATCACCAAACCTCCAAAAATTTATCAGGTCTGCAACTGATTTTTGAGTTTCAGGAGCATTAATATAAAAACTTGAAGGAGAACTTCTATCACAAGCACTTGCCAGGTCTGGCAAAAATGGCCCCATCTGAAATATCACTCGATCAAAGTAAGCATCAAGACCCAGGTTTGACATCGCATAGGCTAAAACCATCGTTCCGTTGCTTCCTCCAAGATAGTTAAGAAAATTTCCTCTGATAATTTTTTTATCCAGGATAAAATCAAAACCGGCCTTGAAGGCCCTTCCTGCTGAATGATAAGCTCCAAAATGTTTAAAATACCCACCCCAGTGATTAGTGGGCTCAACTGCATCAACGAATTCCAGGATAACAGTGCGGACCTGATCCTTCTGGCTTAATTCATCGAAAATCGCCTTTGAAGGTGGGTCCTGCCTTGAATCCCCTTGCCCTGATCCACCCACTGCATGAAGCATTGTTCCTCGTGAAGTCATGCCGGCGCGGTTCCATCGCACAGCTATTTTATAAGATAAATTCTCAGGCGTTGTGACTGTTGCATAGATACATTTCCAACCTGTGGCTATGCCATCCTTGCAATCCGGAGTGGACTGGTCAATCTGCTCGGCCGCGGTCTCATTAATTACGGTTTTAATAATGCTAGTCTGCGCTCCGCTGATGGCAGAAACAGAAGTGGCAACCGCTTTTGTTTTAGATTTATTCGTCTGTGGTCCACAGGCCGAAAGTAGTATTAAAGTAAAAATCAACGACAGTTTTATGTTTTTCATAAAGCCTTATCGTTGATTTCTATTTAGATAATTAGTACTAACTTACTAGGAAAATATTACCCTTTTAAAGGAGATTCTCCTGATCCAAGAGCTTTACCAGCGCTTCAGTCAGAGAGGTTTTTACCGCTCTTACAATTTGACTAGAGTCTGCCAGCTGACGATTGTAGATATCCATGAAGGATTTGATCATCGCTGGATTCTTTATCGTCATGTTGTTTTCCACATCATGAAAGAAACTTCTCTTGCTTAAGTTCACCGACCCCAGCATTAAAATCTTCTCATCAACCAGCAACGCCTTTCTGTGCATTACAGATTCCTGTTCGGTCGCATATGAGAACACGTTGATGTATTCTTTTCTCTGGTTTGAAAACTTGTCGTAAATTCCTTTTAGGGATTTAGTCATATCATCCCCCAAAAGAGAGGCCGATGTGATGGCTTCGATATGAACTCCACGCTTATGAGCACGGGCAAGGGCCTGGTCAATCCCGTCTGTAAAGTAGATGTAAGGAGAGAGCATTTTAATACTCTTTTCTGCTTTATCGATCAATGCGATGTACTCGGTCTCGAGCTCGTCCTTATTTTTGTACGGTACAGAAAGAGTGAGTTTAATATCATCACTCTGGCTTCCGGCATACATATTCGACTCAGGAGTTTGAAGCTTCAAAAAATCCAGCATCAGAGTCAATGCTCTCTTTGCCAGCTTATCTGAGTGCACGTAGTATTCAAGGTCATGGAAATAGGCCCATGAGTTTAGTAGTTCTTCATCAAACTGAGTGTACTCAGCCGAATCAAATTTCTTAAATTCAGGAAAGAAGTATCGGTCGCTGTTATTTCTTCCACCAAAAATAACATGGCTGTTTTCCGGTTTATCTTTTGAATAAGTTACTAACAGCTTTACGTGGGATACCCTATGGATGCGATCAAAATGATCACCAAACTTGTTGGTATCAGCATGATATTCGTATTGTAAAATTTTGATCAAAGGACTTTGCTTTTGTAACCAGTCAAGAAGCCCTTGCTCTTTTGCACCGATCAAGCGAGTGTTTCCTACAACAACAACAGGTGTCCCGCGTTTTGCGTGCTCTGCTAATGCTTTAAAGACGACATTTGAAACGTAGTCATGGTTAAATTGCAACGTTGAAAATAAAATGAAGTCGTATTTCGGCATCTCAGAGAAATCTAAGGCCATTTTCGGGTTTCTTTCATTGATGGCCAGAGTTGAGACTCTCTTGCCGGTTAAGATTTCAATTCGCTTATTGATGGCCTCGACACCGTCTTCTAAATCGCTGAATGATTCATCTTGGTTGTTGAATAAATTTGAACTCCACAGATGATTTATATTTTTCGTATAAGGACTTAATGTGATCTTACGGACGACATCATTGATTTTAGCCGTGATTGTACAAGAAGTGTCTTTTTCCTTAAAAACCAGGTGTACCCTGCCACCATTTAAGGCGCGGTCATAGACATCAAATTTAAGTTTCTTTCCCTTTAAAGAGAGCATTGCTGTTCTTTTAACGGTTACACTTTTTGAACACTCCATTTCCACTGTCAATGTGCTCAAGTCGCGGCCATTGCCATCATCCTGATTAACTTGCGAAACATCAATCCAGTTTGTGAAACTCAGCCCCACCCCTTCGGTCAAGGACTGGTAACTGTAGCCGTACTGCTCATGAGGATAAGTTGTAAGGTTTAAGTCTTCAGAGAAATGCTCTCCGCCAACTACAGTTTTAAAACAAAGTAGTAAGAAGACTGCTAACGATTTCTTAATAGATGACATGCTCTACCCTTGGAAATAATATACATTATGGTACATAGAGCAATAAGCTTGCCATCTTTCTCTCAATACTATTGATACCTTAGTTTTAAGAAGTGTCTAAAAAATAGACACCCCCTACAATCTTTCATCAAGTTTAATCCTGCATCGGGGCTTCACATTGAGCATTTTAAGCACTAGCATTATTTCAAAACCAAGGCAGGAGTTCCCAATGAAAAAAATGATTTTACTAGTTTCCCTCTCAGCTCTTTCAATTCTTCCATTTGCAAAGGCCGAAGAAGTCAGCGAAAAGGCCCCCATTTTTCTTTCTTACTGCAGTCACTTTGGAACAGGTGTGAGCTATAGCTTCCAGAGCTGCGTGAACTCTAATTTCTCAGCAGTCGCTCGTATCACCGGCGGATTTTATCAATACTGTATGAACATCGGACAAGAAGTGGATTATGGATTCACCAGCTGCGTGAACTCAGGTTTCAGAGAAGCCCAGCGCCAGCTCAACAACAACATCTGGCTTCAGGACTGTATGAATTTTGACCGCAAAACTCTGGATTACTCTTTCATCAGTTGTGTAAATTCAAATTTCAATACAATCCAAAGAGAAATTACTAACAATCACTAAATTGCTTTCAAGGCTAATCAAGGGGGGCAGCCACTACAGTGGCTGGATTCCCCATTCTTTCATCATTCTCTTTTCGTTACTCATAATCTCAGTTGCCTGACCTTGAGAGCCTAGATACTCACCGGTAGTGAAATCGATCGTGTGATTAATCCATCCTGTTGGCTCTGTTCCCACAAAGCGGCGAAGCACAATTCTGCCAGGTACGATAATATTTGACTTATGGTAGGTTACTACAAAGTTACTTCCATTTGATCTTTCCATGAAAAAGCGGATCACTTCATTCTCTGAAACATCGCTTGAAGTTCTCCAAAGCAATGTCATGTCCTGGTAGTCGCGGTAAAGCATATAACCGCCAATGTCCCCATGAGGCTCAATAGAATCTACTTGAGTCCTAAAGGTATTCCATTCCTTTATTAAGGTCTTAGAAATTTTGTCACTTCCAAAGGCCTGAGTAAAAACAGTAAACAAAATCAGAAAAGATAGTGCCATTTTCTTCATTGAGATCTCCTTTTCATAAAGGCTGACACGAAAAAAATCATGTGTCACTACTGTCTCTTTCCAAGTGCCGTAAAAAAAGTTAGTATCACTAACTATGAAAACGAAAATCGAAAGCTCTTTAGACAATAACGAAAAAATTATCATCATCATCCTTTTCTTCGTTCAATTTACTCACATGGTGGACTTTGTAGTAATGATGCCGCTTGGCCCAAAATTGGTCAGGGCCTTTGCTTTAACTCCTTCTCAATTCTCTTATGTAATTTCGTCTTACGCTTTTGCTGCAGCTGTAATGGGGATTGTGTCTTCATTCTTCGTTGATAACTACGACCGTAAAAAAGTACTGCTCTTTTTCTATTCAGGTTTTTTACTTGCAAATATGTTCTGCGCGCTCTCCGTGAATTATTTCATGCTGGTTTGCTCCCGCATTCTTGCCGGTGGGTTTGGCGGAGTTCTGGCCGGCCTTACTTTCTCTGTTATCGGAGACGTCGTTCCTGAAATTCGCCGTGGAAAGGCCACGGGAATTGTTATGTCCGCTTTTGGAACTGCTTCTGTTGTCGGAATTCCCTTAGGGCTTTATCTTGCCGATCATTACGACTGGCACTCCCCATTTTGGTTGATATCTGTTCTTAGTTTGCTGGTCATTATCCTGACTTCAGTAAAGATGCCGCCAATTACCGGACACATCAAACTTCAGCGCTATAAAAAGAGCGAAGAGCTTACAAAAATTTTGAATCTTTTTAAGGACAGAAACTGCCGAGTCTCTTTTTTCTTATCATGTTCATATATCGTTTCAGGCTTTCTGGTCATTCCTTTTATCAGTCAGCACTTAGTGCGAAACGTGAAGCTGCTTGAAAACCAACTCTCACTTACTTATTTTTTTGGCGGACTCTTTACCTTTTTTACTTCGAGAATGATTGGTGTGATGTCAGATAAATATGGGAAGCACAAAATGGTCTACATCCTGGCGCCGCTATCCTTGATCCCAATTTACATGATGACTAATCTGGGAGAAGTCTCACTCGTGACTGTTCTGGTTGTCTCAACTTCATTTTTTATCCTGATTTCCGGACGATTTGTACCCGTTATGGCCATCATCACCTCGAGTGTGTCTAAGGCCAATCGCGGGGCATTTATGGGAATCAATTCAAGCCTTCAGCAAATGTCGATGGGAATTGCCAGCGTGCTTGCAGGATTAATTGTGAGCTATCACCCGACAGGAAGAATGGATAACTTCCAGATTGTCGGATACATCTCAATGTTCATGACTCTGCTTTTTATTTACTTTGCCAGCAAGGTTAAGATTGTTGATTAATCCTTTTCTCTGATTGATGTTTTGTCTTTTTCATCATCTGGATAATGATTGAATTGGCCTCCAGATTCTGGTGATACCGGGCCCAATACAGAAGACTTTTCTTTTTGTATGCCAGCTGGAGGATTTCCGGATTATTTTCCAACTTCTCTATTAGTGCTTGAGTTTGTTTAAGGCGGATATGCACCACTGCCTCTCTCATCGTATCCCGGTTAACATTCTTGTATTCATTCTCGATAGAAAAATAGATATTGCAAAAAATGATAGGGATAGCCAGCACAAACGGTGCCGGCATCGTCAATGTGAAATCGTCCACAAACATACAAATAGCGATGAAGTTATAACCTGCCAATGCCGCCAGGAAATACATAGCACTTTCAAAATACCTGGGAAAAGTTTTAGTATTGGGAAGACTTCTCAATTTAAATTTATATCTTTCCCAATCCACTG
The DNA here is from genome assembly GCA_040377165.1 of Bacteriovorax sp. GTDB lineage: Bacteria > Bdellovibrionota > Bacteriovoracia > Bacteriovoracales > Bacteriovoracaceae > Bacteriovorax. The sequence goes on along the minus strand of JBEIPI010000014.1, from coordinate 4,785 downwards.
GTTTCATCTGACTATTGTAAATGAGAGAGGAGAATAGTCATAATTTCTCCCTATCGGCCTGAATAAGCGAAATTCCTCTACCTCTATATGTTGGCAGTGGCGCTTTTTTCATTTTTAGTTAGAATAGATTCATGAATTTCACGCTCTCAATATTGCTGTTCATTTTCACTCATCAACCTGCCCATGCTGACTTTGGCGACAGTATTGCCAAGGCCCTTTTTCAAAAAAAAGTGGATCAGGTCTATGAGAAGGCCCTTCAATGTGAGCCCCTTGAAAAAGATCACAAGTCATCAATGGACGTCACAGACTGGAGGAAAGTCCAGCCAAAGCTGCCGCCATGGCATATGCTCACAGACCTGGAAAAGACTGCGACAGACGCAAGAACTTATGCCCGTTCGATAGGCGGAAACGACAAAGTCCTTCATTGTCTGGCCGGGTGTTATATTGCTAAAAAACTCGACTACTCTTCTGCGGTATTAGTCGGATGGTACAAAGAACTCTCGGATGCCAGCGACTGTTCTATAAAAACGTCATTTGAAAAAAAAGATTTCGATGCAACTGTCATTGGAGCGAAACTAGCTTCAGTAGATAAAAGATGTGAAAAACTCTGTAAAAGATAATTCTGAGCAATCTCGTCAAACACTGCCAAATTATTCCTATCATTTTAACAAATATTATTTGTGATATCTTTTTAGTAAACACTACTAAGGATTACATATGAAACTCTACCTTCTCCTGGTCATCGCACTCACTTTACTGCTCTCTTCTTGTGGTCAAAATGGTGGGAATGCAGTCAGTATCGGCTCTGGCACTAGCCCTTTTCCTGAAGTCAAAGCAAACTGCAACGACGCTTCTTGCGTTTAAAAATAAGGACATCTATGAAATCTAAAATCTGTAAGACCTTACTGGCCGGAACTTTGTTTTTATTAACAGTTAACACTCCAGTAAAAAAGAATCGCTCGTTCATCACTCCTGATATTGATTTCATTAAAGCACGCGCGAAAACGATGTTGAGTGCGACACCAGTTCTTACGACAGATCAAGGTGTGGCCAATTTCATCCGCTACAACTATTACGCTTTTAATGGGGCCGCTGGTGATTATGAAATTCAGCAAGGATTGGGTTTTTTAGAGGTTATCAATAACGTGTTAGGCTCAGATGGAATTGGAGGCATTATTGGCTCTAAAGGATACACTACATGTAGCGCCATCCCTACTTCGGGATCTTCTACTGGCTCAATTTCGGGTGGAGGCCAAACGATGACGGTGTCATTTACTTTTGGCTCAGGTATCAGAAAAGTTCCATCACATTTCCCGCACGATGCTGGCGAAACATATGAAAAAAGCATTAACATCGTAACACCAATGGGAAAATATTATGTTGAAATGAAATGTTCTGCTGGAAATGTGTCGACTGCTTATATTTATTCAGTCAACTCGATGGGAGTTGGAGAGACAATAAACGAAGCCTTCTATCAAAAAGACAGTGATACACAGGCGGTGTATGTTGATTTTTATTTAAAAAGCGTTGCTTTGAACACTATTGATGTAAACCGCTTTACGACTGATGATGGGTCTAAATTCTCAATCTACCACTTCGGTTACAATAGCAGTTCTAGTCAGGGAAGTGCTTTTGCTTTAACTGGAACGGCCAATGAAAAAGTTAATGTGAATGCCGTCGTTGTTAATAACTTATCTGGGGATGTTGTTGCAAAAGATATCTTTTCAGATTTAAGTGGATCGAGCTCTACATCAAACCAAACAATCAATATCGCATGTATTGATATGGCAACGAATACTGCAACCACAGGATGCTTGTCCCAGGAGTCAACAGATGACCTGGTAATTGGTTCGACCTCGTATGATTGGACATTCGATTCAATCAAAAACTTTACGACCTCAACGTCACCATTTTAACCAGGTAGGATAATATGAATAAATTAAAATTAGCCTTTATAGTTTGCTTAGCTGTCCTATCGCAAAATAGTTACGCTCTTGGTCCGCTCCATCTCGATCTTCATGCTGCTGTCGGATATGGAAAGGCCGCGGCCGAATCTGAATCAGAAAGCCCGACGACGACTCAATACAATGTAGGTACAACTGTCGGATGGAAATTCCTAGTAATGTACGGCGGAGTTTCTGCGGACTATTATATGGTCAATCAGCTGACTAAACCTAATAACACCTTCGGTAACAGAAAAGGCAAAAGAACTAATTTGCTCTCGCCTACTTTAGGATTTCGTCTGGCCAACATTCATTTGAAACTTGATTACCAACTAATGGGAAATTACAACTTAGACAAAACTACTACTGGTGGAGAAAAAGTCACCTACGAATCACCAAAAGGGATGAGGGCCTATCTGGGTTTCAAGTATTCTCCCATGACAGAAATCGGTGGATTCTATGAAACTGTCAGCTACGAAGAAGAAAAAATTGGCGCATCCACTACCAAATTAACCAACAAATTGAAACTCACTCAATTTGGTCTCGCCTGGACGATTGTTCTTTAACAAAAGGGTGGATTTAATCCACCCTTTTTTTTATCTCATAACACAGTCATGACCGAGAAAATGAGTGTGTTTTAATGCACTCTGCTTTATCTATCGCACCAATTAAGTTTTTATCTATAACCTAATCAAACTAATTTATTTGATGAATACATTTTATCTACCTATAATTTTTTAAACTCAGGGAGGAACATTTTATGAGCAATAATCCAGTAAAAGACGACAAATCAAAAAGAAACCGCACCAATAAAGACTGGTGGCCGGATCAACTTAATGTTGGTGTACTTCACCAGCATCCCAAAGAATCCAATCCACTTGGAGAAAAATTTAAATACGCTGATGAATTTAAAAAATTAGACCTGGATGCGATTAAAAAAGATATCGTGGCCCTGATGAAAGATTCACAAGACTGGTGGCCTGCGGATTATGGGCACTACGGCCCTCTTTTTATTCGTATGGCCTGGCATAGTGCTGGTACATATAGAGTTGGCGACGGGCGTGGCGGCTCAGGATCTGGTAGCCAAAGATTTCCTCCTCTAAACAGCTGGCCTGACAATGCTAACCTCGATAAGGCGCGCATGCTTCTTTGGCCAATCAAGCAAAAATACGGAAACAAAATTTCATGGGCAGATTTAATGGTGCTTGCAGGTAACTGCGCGCTTGAATCAATGGGACTTGGTACATTTGGTTTTGGTGGTGGTCGCGAAGATATTTGGGAAGCTGAAGAAGATATTTACTGGGGCCATGAAAATGAATGGCTTGCTGAAACCCGTATAAAAAAAGAAGAAGCTGAATTAGATAACCCTCTTGCTGCTATTCAGATGGGGCTTATTTACGTCAACCCAGAAGGACCTGGTGGCGTGCCTGATCCGGCGGGCTCGGCCCGAGATATCAGAGTCACTTTTGCCAGAATGGCGATGAATGACGAAGAAACTGTTGCTCTCGTAGCGGGAGGACACACATTCGGTAAAGCTCACGGTGCAGGGCCCGCAAAAAACGTTGGGCGTGAACCTGCAGGAGGAACACTAGTTGATCAGGGAATGGGATGGAAAAACGCCATGAACACTGGTCGCGGTGTCGATGCCATTACATCAGGCATTGAAGGAGCATGGAAACCAAATCCTACGAAATGGGATTCGGGTTACCTCGACATGCTTTTAAATTACGAATGGGAATTAACGAAATCTCCAGCCGGTGCTCACCAGTGGAGACCAAAAGACCGTGCCACAGATAATTTAGTTGAAGATGCTCACATTGCCGGAAAAAGACATGCGCCGATGATGACGACTGCAGACATCGCTTTAAAAACTGACCCTGCTTATCTGGCCATTGCAAAAAAATACCACGCTGACCCTAAACTGTTTGCTGAATCGTTCAGACGTGCATGGTTTAAACTAACTCACAGGGATTTTGGGCCAAAAGTCAGATACCTTGGGAAAGAAGTTCCAAAAGAAGACTTAATCTGGCAAGACCCGATTCCAAAATGTGATTACACTCTTTCTGAATCAGACATTAAGACTCTTAAAGAAAAAATTGCGGCGTCAGGACTTTCAGTTTCAAGAATGGTTTCTGTCGCATGGGCATCAGCATCTTCATTCCGAGGATCTGACAAACGAGGCGGTGCCAACGGTGCACGTGTAAGACTTGCTCCACAAAATAATTGGGAAGCCAACAGACCAAAACTCTTAAAAGAAGAATTAGAGATCCTGGAAAAAGTTCGCAAAGAATCAGGCATCAAAGTTTCTCTGGCCGACGTAATCGTGCTGGCAGGATCAGTGGGAATTGAAAAGGCCGCTCAAGATGCTGGACATAAGATCACTGTTCCATTTAGAGGCGGAAGAATGGATGCTAGTGCCGAACAAACTGACGCTGAATCATTTGATCCATTAGAGCCAATTGCTGACGGATTCAGGAACTATCTAAAGAAGCAGTACCGCTTAACCGCAGAAGAGCTACTTTTGGATAAGGCACAGCTCTTAAAACTAACTGCACCTGAAATGACTGTTCTGGTTGGTGGGATGAGAGTGCTTGGTACCAATAGCGATGGATCAGACAACGGAGTGTTTACTGATAAAGTAGGTGTCCTGACTAACGATTATTTTGTGAACCTTTTAAACATGAACACAAAATGGGAAGCCATTGATGACAAAGAACAAATGTTTCAAGGAACAGACCGCAAAAGTGGCGCGAAAAAATGGAAGGCCACCAGAGTGGATTTGATCTTTGGCTCTCACGCTCAACTAAGGGCCATTGCTGAAATCTATGCTTCAAATGATTCG
>JBEIPI010000163.1:0-5268 GCA_040377165.1 Bacteriovorax sp. | reverse complement strand
TTTCCTTAACGTGAGCTTTTGATGAATTAAAGTTAATCATACAATAAGAACAGGCCGTAGCCAATTTGTTAACTTCTTTTTCACCAATGTCTTTAAGTCGGTTATTGGCAATGTGTTCGCCTTCCGGAAGCTCGTACCACATATTTCCGCCACCCATACCACAGCACAGGGCCTTGTCTTTACTTCTTTCCATTTCCTTCACTTTGATCCCTTGGATTGAGTTCAGGATCGCGCGAGGGGCATTGTATTCGCCGTGGTGACGACCTAAATAACATGGGTCATGGAAAGTAAGCTCTTCATTGATTGGCTTCTCAGGAAATAGTTTTCCTTTTTCAATCAACTCGGCAAGCAGCTCAGTGTGGTGGACAGTTTCGAATGCGCCGTCTTCAAATTTTGCGTACTCTTTTCCGATTGTGTGTAGACAGTGAGGGCAGTGAGTGACCACTTTCCCAAATTCGTATTGTCTCATGTTCGCGATATTTTCGATGGCGATTTCATAGAAAGAGTATTCGTCACCAAATCTTCTGATCGGGTCACCGTTACACTTTTCTGTTTTTCCCATAACCGCAAAACTCACACCGGCCTTCTTCAGCATGGCCACTGTATCTTTCACAACTTTCTGGTTAGATCCATCGTAAGAGCCTGCGCATCCAACGTAGTAGAGGTAATCAACTTTTTTACCAGCTTCGATCACTGGAACATCAAGGCCATCGGCCCATTTGAAGCGGTCGTGTTGAGCGATACCCCAAGGGTTACCCTGATTTTTAATTTTGTTAACGGCATCGGCAGCAGCGGGAGGAATATCACCAAGAGTCAGCGCCTTGTAGCGTTTAGCTTCCATAATGATATTGACGTGCTCGATATTGGCCGGGCACTCTTCCATACAGGCACCGCACGTTGTACAGGCATCAAGTTCGTTTGAAGCGAAGATCGGAGTGTCTCCCCAGATCTCAGCATCTTTTTCACCCTTGGCCAGTGTCTGGAAAGACAAGTCACGGGTTTTAGTGATAATCAATTTCGGGTCCAGGATTTTTCCGGCCAAGTTCGCAGGACACACTTGAGTACAGCGTCCGCACTCAACACACGACAGTAGGTCGAGGTTGTTTTTCATTGTCAGCTCAGAAAGTTTTCCTAAACCAAATGTTTCAGCGTTTTCGTTTTCAAAGTTCATCGGGTTTAAAACAGCTCCACGTCTTACCGGAGTCACAAGAGAAGCGATCGGCAGAAGGAAGATATGCGAGAATTTGCTGTAACCGATGCTTCCGATGAAGACCATCGTGTTCACCATGTGCACCATCCACATTGCTCTGAAAGTGTATGCAAGTGTTGTATCGCTCATCGAAAAGGTCTGGAAGAAAAGGGCCAGTGCCCAACCAACAGGTGACCAGGTTGCTTCCCCCACAGGCATTCCTGTACCAAGAATGCGAATACCTTCGATTAAATACCCAAGCACAACTAAGCCAATCAGCATCCAATACATGAAGAGTTCTTGTTTTGGTTTTGTTGCGGAAAGATAAGCAGGGCGCTTAACATAACGACGATGATAGGCAATCGCTAAACCAGCAAGAATCATGATTCCGGCGATGTCAGCTAAAAATGAAACGACGATATAGAGAGTGCCTTTGTAAATCTTAAATGGGGTGTCCGCATGAATAGCAACCAGGTCGGTGGCGATCCAAAGAATGAAGAATCCGTAAAAGATTAAACTGTGAAAAAGACCCACGTACTTAAAGCGTGGAACCTTTCCGGTTAAAAGTGATGTATGAAGGAATCTGTCCCATTGTAATTTTTCAGGCAGCAGACCTTTTAATCCATCTACTCCCTGGCCTTTAGTGACAAACATAAATTTGTCATAAAAACCTTTGATCAAAAATCCCATGGCCGTAAAGAACATAAGATACATGATGACCTTGAATGAAAATGGAATATTCCACATGATTTCTCGGGTGGCGAGTGTTGCAACATCTCCCATAGGTTCTCCTCTAAATATGATCGAGCAAATTAATCCGGTATTAAATGTATTGTCTCTCATAGAATAGATGAGAATGATGAAGAATTAAATGAGAAATTTAGTTAAATTAGGGCATAATAAAAACTCAGATATCAATTCGATTTGGAACGATTTCTATGAAAAGACTGCTCGCTATAATAACTGTGATTTTGTTAACCGGATGCTCAAGAGTTCAGACCTTAAATCTAGAGCCTCATCAGTACTCCGAAAGGCCCAAACATATTGTATGGATCCAGGTTGCAGGTTTTTCTGAAGAACATATTCCTCTTTTGAGATTCAATGTCTCTGAAGCAACTCATAAAACTAACCTGGAACAGATGGATTGTGTTGGTAAAATGTGGAATTTTAACCTTTACCAGCTTCGCCCGGAAGCAAGCAGAAGCTTTCTCTCGCAGATCAATGGCTCAAAGAATGTGAAGGGAAACTGTGAAGATTTTAGCGTGCTGCCTTCATGGCTTTTTCTTGATGACATGGGGTACGGCGTCTCTTTGTTGGAAAATGGGGCAGGGGCCGAGCAAAGTTTAGAGCAGTCGTTAGGCTGCTCAAACAATAAGACAGTTGATATCTCTCGTGTGCGTTTTTATAGAATGGGGCCGGATTTAAAACCGGATGTGAAATCTTTCCATTATCAGGATTCTCCAGAGCAAAGTAGAGATTCGGCGCAGCCGAGCCTTTATTACGATCGCTCATGTCAAAAAGGAATATGTTACTCAAGTCTTTCAAACAATTTTAAAAATCTTTGGACCACGTTGGTAAAAGACCGTCCAAAATCTTTTTTCCTCGTCAGAGATTTTAGTTTTCAAAAAGCGCTCAAGAAAAAAGACATCAGCCTCGCCAAAGAATCACTGCAGGAAATTGACCGCATCATCGCATCGGTAAAAAAAGAGAAGGACGGGGAGCTTTTGGTTGTCCTTACAGGTGCAGAGTCATTGCCACTTGAGTTTCCTTTGCAGGGAAAAGAGTGGGCCGATTTTGAAAAGAGCGGGAAAAATGTCTTCTATAAAAATCCGTCTCTAATGTCTCCAGTACTTGCGCGTGGAGCGATGGCGGAAAACTTCTGTGGAATTTTTGATGAGTCAGAAATGCTGAAGCGATTGATTTATCGCCCGGAAGGAAAAAGGTTCAATTGGGATAATGTTAACCCTTTTTAGTTAACTTCAAACTCAGAACGAGTCATAAGATAGCTGGTTTTGCAGTAATCACATTTAGTTTCAATGCTCTCTTCTTCTGGCGCAAAAACATTTTCTATTCCGCTTGACCAGATGATAGACCTCACTCCTTCAAACATTCTTTGTCTTGAGCAAGTGCATTTGAACTTGATTTCTTTTGAACCAAGAAAAATCAGGCCGTCTTTTTCAAAATGTGATTGGATATCACTTTGTTCAGTCGTTCCCAGGTCAAAAAGATCGTGAACTCTTGTTTCGATATCTTTCCAGTACTGATTAATGTTTTTGGTATAGTTGGTTTGAACTTTGTTAACGTTGATTTCAGGAAGCTTCATGATCATGATGCTTTGATCAGAGTTCTGACTTAAGAAGACTTCGCTTTTTACCTGGTATGATTCAGTTAAAATAGTGTTAACAACATGATGAGAGTCTATTTTTTCGAGATTTACAATTGAGGTGTAGGGCTGTGTTTCTCCCGGCAGGAGTTTTACAATACGGCACTTGCCTTCGATTGACTTCGGGAATTCTCCAAAATCTTCAGGAAGAAGCAATGTCCTCATCTGCCCTTGGTCGCTCATTTCGATTTTCAGTCGGAAATAAGGTGACTCGGAATCAATATAAACACCCAGGCCTTCGCCAGGTTTAAGAAATGAAATCATGGGTTGAAATGAAAGAATTGCGTCGCGAAAATATTGAAAACCACCGCCGATGACTTCATGGATAATGGCGAGGTCGTGAATCAACTTTTGCCCTTCAAAGAAGTGCAGCGTGAAACCCTCTTTTTGATCAATAAAACTATACAATCGACTTTCTGGAAGCATAAAATAATTTTTACCAAATATTCCCGTATTTGTCTTGGAGAAAAGCGTTGTGCCAGAAGTGGTTTTTTTTGAATCCAACCAAGATTTATTGGGGCAATTAAAGTCGGGAAATGTTCCGCTGATCATTTGCCCGAGCCCTAAAGTTGCCGATAACTTGCACAGCCTGGTCCCGGACCTTGAGGTTGTGACCATCTCAAAATGGACTTCAGATCATTTGAAAGCTCTTGGGCTTGGCCGCTCAAGAAAATCTGAGCTGATGATTAAGCTCGCGGCAGTCTGGAAGCACTATTTTCCCAATGGAAAAACCGCTGTTTTCATGGAGGCCTTTGAGCTTTTTACGGAGCTTCGCTCATACACTCTCAACCTTGAGCTTTTGTCTGAGTTTTTTAAAGAACTGGACGAATCCGTTGTAAAATCAATTCTAGTATTCTGGACCTATCTTGATCAGGAAAAACTGGTTGATGAACACCTGGGTTACAAGAAGGTGACTGAATCAGGTCGCCATCGTCCGATGTGGTTTATCGGCTTCAAACACATGAGTGGTGTGCAGATAGATATGCTGAAAGTGATCAGCGAGCATCATGAGGTGAAGGTCTTTTTTCCGCAGGCGGTGTTTAAAGAGTCGCTGCCCAACGACTGGATAGGGTGGATGACAGAAGAGAGACCTGAAAAACTTACGGAGAATAGTCTTCAGGGAGTGGTGAAGGTTGCAGTTCTGCCTAAAGGCAAGGCCAATGTTATCCTAAAGAAGTTCTTCGAGAAGCACGAGCACTATGACCTGGTCTTTGCCAGCACTCAAACAAACATTGTCTCCTTTCAGGAGGCGCAAAAAGAGAAATCTTTCTTTAAGACATCAGAGGATCTATTTTCGGTGGAAGTTGATCTTCTTCTGCAGGATCTGAGAAAAGAATTAAAAGATAAAATAAATATATCTGTTTCGGACATGAGCCTTAATCTTCAGGCAAAAAAAATCGAAGCAGGAAAAAATGGTGAGTACCGCAAATATAAAGTCATCGAACTGGCGGAAGTTGCGGTTTCGGACTATTCGGAGTTCCAGGCTACGCTTGATGGTTTCGCCCTGGATGTTCTCCAGGTTATTTTAAGACTAAATGCCCCCCGCGTCTCGCTTCTGACTTTAGAGCAGGAGAGTGAGAGAGCGTTTCTGGATGTGAGTGACCTGGATTTCAGAGGGGATGAAAAACCTGCTGTGCTTCTAGCGACCGGAAGTATGGGGGGATTCAGGGCCAATGAAAAAATTCTGAGTGAAGCG
>JBEIPI010000166.1:0-4766 GCA_040377165.1 Bacteriovorax sp. | reverse complement strand
TTTGTAGCTTTCATGATGACTTGCGCGTCAATCTCATTGGCGCGAAGCGCTGCGGCAGTGTCGGTTGTGAAATATGGATTTCCCGTTCCTGCAGCAAAGATCACCACTCTTTTCTTTTCAAGGTGGCGAACAGCACGTCTTCTGATGTACGGCTCAGCAATTTCTTGCATGTCAATCGCCGTAAGCACTCTGGTGTTAATCCCATGTCTTTCCAAACTATCCTGAAGTGCGAGCGAGTTAATCACAGTTGCCAGCATCCCCATATGATCTGAAGTAGTCCTGTCCATTCCTTTAGTCGCTCCGGCCACTCCACGGTGAATATTTCCCCCGCCGATAACAATCGCGAGCTCAACACCCATCGATTGAAGCTCTTTTACTTCACTTGCGATCATGTCTAAAATCTCTGCCGAAATACCATGCCCCTGATCACCAGCAAGCGCTTCTCCAGAAAGTTTTAAAAGGATTCTATTATACTTCATTCGTTTTCCTCTGATTTGTAGGTCAAAAAAAAGGGGCCTTGTAAGCCCCTTTCCTGTTTTGATAAATTCTTAATTACTGCTTTCCACCAGTCATTGATGCAACTTCAGCTGCGAAGTCATCAACTTTCTTCTCGATACCTTCTCCAAGGTTGAACTTAACAAATCTTCTTACGTCGATTTTTTCTCCAACTTTGATTGTCAGTTCATTGATTAGATCTTGAACTGAGATATCTGGATTCTTGATGAATTTTTGGTCAAGAAGACAAACTTCAGTAGAAAGTTTTTTAACTTTCCCATCAACGATTTTTGAGATCATTGCTTCTGGTTTTCCTTCTTCTTTTAGTTGAGCAGTGTAGATAGCGATTTCTCTTTCTACAAATGACTGATCCATTTCAGAAGCTCTTACGAACTTTGGATCAGCAGCAGCTACGTGCATAGCTACGTCTTTTACGAAGTTTTGGAAGTCTTCTGATTTAGCTACGAAGTCAGTTTCACAGTTGATTTCAACCATTACACCAATTCTTCCACCGTGGATGTATGATCCAATTGCACCTTCAGCAGCAATACGAGATTGCTTCTTTTGAGCAGCGGCTAGACCTTTTTGTCTTAGATAATCGATCGCCTTTTCGATGTCACCGTTAGTTTCGCCAAGGGCTTTCTTACAGTCCATCATTCCAGCACCAGTTTTTTCTCTAAGGTCAGAAACAAGCTTTGCAGTAATTTGTGTCATATATATTTCCTCTAAACTTTTAAAATTAAACTTCTCTAAAAAATTATTCTTCGTCAGCTAGATCGATATCGTTTTCGTACTTGCTGATGATTTCTTTTTCAAGAGCTACGTCACGGCCAGAATCCTTACCTTTCTCAAGCTTGTTGTTTTTCTTAGCAAGGTTTAATCCTTCAGAAACAGAGTTCGCGAAGTATTCTGTGAACATAGACACAGACTTGATCGCGTCGTCGTTTCCTGGAACAACATAATCAACACCAGTTGGGTCACAGTTTGTATCTGTGATCGCTACAACAGGGATCCCTAGGTTGTTAGCTTCTTGGATAGCGATTCTTTCGTTGTTTGGATCAATTACGAAAAGAGCTCCTGGAAGCTTTCTCATTTCTTTAATCCCGCCTAGAACTTTTTCTAGCTTGATTACTTCTTTCTCGATGTTGATTCTTTCTTTTTTAGTTAGAAGACCGAAATCTCCTGTCTCTTTCATTTTTTCAACTTTACGAATTTTATCGATTGATAGAGCTACAGTTTTGTAGTTTGTAAGCATCCCACCTAACCATCTTGAAGTTACGTAGTTTGCTCCACAGTCTTGAGCAGCTTTAGTTACAACGTCAGCAGCTTGTCTTTTTGTTCCTACGAAAAGAACTGGTTTACCTTCTGCTGCTGTTTTCTTTAGGAAATCGTAAGCGTCTTTTGCAAGAGGAATAGTTTTAGCAAGATCGATAATGTAGATACCGTTCTTCTCACCGTAAACGTATTTCTTCATTTTTGGATTCCACTTTTCAGTCTGGTGACCAAAGTGCGCGCCTGCTTCAAGCAAGCTTTTTAGATTCAATTCTGACATAGATACTCCGTTGGTTAATCGAATTGTCTGTGAGCCTCTTTCAAGGACCAACATTTCAGACAACTGAAATTATTAATGAGCTAGATATGTAACACAGGGGCGAAAAAATGCGAAGCATTTTTATTGGTAAATTAAGAGTTCGCCCCTGCTAAATTGTGGACTAAATTGATTATGTTAATGACTCCGATCCCATCAGAACTTTTCTCGGTTTTGAGCCCTGCGCAGGCCCCACAACTCCCTTCGATTCCATCTCTTCAATCAAGTTAGCAGCTCGGTTGTACCCGACTCCCAGGCGTCTTTGTAACAATGACGCACTTGCTGAACGGTGCTCCAAAACGACCTTCACAGCTTCTTCATATTTATCGTCCTTTCCACCACCTGAATCACCTTCGCGCACCGCGACTGATCCCACAGGTTCCTCTTCACCACCATTTTCCAGGAATTCCATGATGTGAGGATTAAATTCAGGAGTCATTTCAGACAATTTATCAGCAAGGGATTCAATCTCCGCTTCTTCAATAAACGCCGAATGGATACGAGTTGTATCAACCCCATACTTATAAAGCATATCCCCTTTACCAAGAAGCTTTTCCGCACCCATCGCATTCAAAATCGTTCTTGAATCCTGCGAGCTGGTTACACGGAAAGAAACACGAGTTGGGAAGTTCGACTTGATAACCCCGGTGATAACGTCAACCGAAGGTCTCTGGGTCGCAACAATCAAGTGAATCCCGGCCGCACGCGCTTTCGCCGCCAGACGGTTAATTTGCGTTTCAATTTCCTTCCCTTTCGCTGAAAGAATCAAGTCCGCAAACTCATCTACGATAATAACAATGAATGGAAGTTCATAAGTATCTTCAGTGGCGTATTCATAGTGCTTTCTCAGTTTTTCTAAGGCCTGAGGCTGGGCATTTTTTAATTTATGGTTGAATCCTTCGATGTTTCTTACTCCGAATTCAGACATAATCGTGTAACGTCTATCCATCTCCTGACAGGCCCACAGTAGCGAAGTTGCTGCTGTTTTTGGCTCAGTAATAACCGGCATAAGTAAATGTGGAAGACGAGCATAAAGCGCAAGTTCAAGTTGTTTCGGGTCAATCAGGATCAGCTTCATTTGGTTTGGTGATTTTTTAATCAATAATGAAACCAGAACTGAGTTAATGAACACCGACTTACCGGCACCAGTAGATCCAGCAACCAGCATGTGTGGCATCGCCGCCAAATCAACTACCACCGGCTCACCAAAAGCATCCTTCCCCATCGCAAGTGGAAGATGGTGGACAGTATTTGTAAAATCTTTTGAACCAATGATTTCATCCAGGAAAATAAAATCGCGAGGATTTCTTGGAACTTCAATCCCTACTGTTGTTCTTCCCTTCATTGGGTAAACCATACGAATTGGCGACCCTGAAAGCGCCAGAGAAAGGTCTTCTGAAATCGATGTCAGGCGAGAAACCTTCTCTCCCGGTCCTAGTTCCCACTCAAAAGTATCAACCACCGGCCCTTTGAGCACGTTGATAATCTGACCTTGAATTTTAAATTCCCCAAGCTTCGCCTGGATTTTAGAAATGATATCGTGGAAATACTTATCATCTGGTTGTGAAAATTTTGTCTCCGTCTTTTTAGTCGAGCCGATCTTCACCAGATTGTAGTATTTATCGTCGTTGAACTGCTCAACTTTGTGAGCGCGGTTTTGAAAAGTCGAGATTTCCGACTCATCCACATACTCTTCGTCATCTTCAACCGTCGTTTTTGCAATGACCGTCGGGAAGTGCTCTTCCATTTCGTCTTCGTCAACCACAGCTGCCTCGACTTTTTTAGCCTCAGTTATTGGCACCAGGAATTTCTCCTCGGCCATTGCAGGGGCTTCCTCTTCTGCCGGAGAATGATCAGGCAACAGAATTGGTGCACTTGCTTTTTTAGCTGCGGGTTTTGCCATCTCCAGCGCCGGAGCGGCTTCTTCCTCAGACTCTTCTAAGTCCTGAGTGTCCTTAGCTTTGATTCCCAACTTGTCTTTTAATAATAGAAATTTTTCATGAACATTATTTGATGTCGCTTGATAGTCAAAATTCTTAACTTCACTCGCCGCCATTTTTACTTTTGAAGTGAAACCTCCTCTGAAGGCCCCCCATAAGAACAGAGTTCCAGATACCGCCCATAGAAGAAACATTGAAAATGCCGACAAAGTCATATCAAGAATTTGATATAGACCCGCTCCAAGCATCCTTGGCTGAAAATAAAAAATCGTAAACAGTGTGAAAAATATAAGAGAGAAAATGTTTAAGGCATCAATCCAGTCAGCTCTTTTAGAGAAAAGCATAACGTAGAATGAAGTAAAGATTGCACAGGGGATGAAGACCCACGGCCCAGAATAATAATTAATAAAATTTAAACAACTAGTGCCATAGTAAGCAAAGAACCCATGTGAAGAAGTCGAAGAAATCGACAGATAGTTATCCGGCAGGGTATCGCGGTAATAAAACACTACCAACGTCACCACCGTCAGGAAAAAGAGAGTAAAAAGCTCATATTTAAGTATTTTTGTATTCATCATACTTAAATTCTACATGATGTTAAAATTTTGGGAATTGAAAATTAGGCATAAAAAAACCCGAGAACAAGCTCGGGTTTTTTATAAATTAAGAGGGTGCATTGACCTTTTCTCACACCAAGCTTCCCTGGCACTACCTTCGGCGCTGAAGAGCTTAACTTCCGAGTT
>JBEIPI010000058.1:0-19438 GCA_040377165.1 Bacteriovorax sp. | reverse complement strand
TCTCTCAGTTTCTTTTGTTTTGCCATCATATTCAAGTTCCGCTTCGGAAAAAAGCCCGCTGGGAAAATCGCTGAAAGTCTCATTCAAGTAGGGATACCCTTCCCAGATAATAAGTAGCTTCATTGTTCCTGATTTTTTTTCTGAAGCCTTGCTGATGAAGCCTGAAATCTTTGCACAGTCTATAACCTGAGAGAAAAAACATGGCAGCATCGTCGATGAAGGAAACTTCACCTGCTTTGAGCCATTCCATTGAGTTTCCGGACTGACCATCTTGATATCTACGGCCTTTTTGGCCGGGTTAATTTTTAACTCCGAAGTGTATTTTTTCCCATCAAACCAGACATTGTACTGAGAAATTTTAGGTCTTAATATCGGGGTTTTATTTTTAATTACACCCAAACTTGAAATCGCCACACTCTGCTCTAAAACATTGTCTTTTTGGCGGTTAGGAATTTCCATCACTCTTTTTATATGAAATGACTTGTTCTTTTTGTCATATCCAGAGGACATCTTCACATTGAATTGCCCGTTTTTATCCGTGTAGCGGAAAGAGTCTTCCGTTGCTGTCAGCCTGGATTCAATATTTTTTTTCGACGAGCTCCCACAAGACGCCACAATCAAGGTCAAAAAAGATAAGAGTAAAAGCTGCTTATTCATTTTTAATGAACTCTTCAAATTCTTTTTGGTAATTAACCAGGTCCACTGTAATACCGGAGTGATCTTCAATTTTTCTCTTTAGACTTGGACTAGGCTTAAAAGCGACTCCGATTTTATACATAGGAACACCGGAGAACTGAGAATTAATGTAGTGAATTTTATAAACGATGTTGGCCTCTTCCAGATTGAATACCTGCATCTCAAAATTTAGGATGAATGAAAACTTACTGTCTCCTAAAACATCCAGAATCGTTTCTTTTTCTTTCGCATTGGCAAAAAAACTCATTCCAGACGAAGAGATGTCTTCGACCCTGAATCCGGCCAGGTCCTCTGTGTCTTCAAGCAAAAGATCGCTTGTCAGTGACTGGATTTTATTCTTCTGAAGATTGTCGATCTCTGAAAAAAAATCGCGGTTCTTCTGTTCCTGTTTATTAAAGAAAACGACATTGCTGTTATTTCTTTTCTGATATTTTAAATAAGCGTAAACCTCATACACCGGATAAGTGAGAAGCCTCTCTCTTGAGCGTTTTTCCACGCGGAAACAATGCTCTTCAAGTTCTACCACCATTTTTTCGGCATCATCAGGCTGCTCCAGCACTTTTCCGCGCAGAAAATAATCGATGTCATTGACGGAGAAATTCAAGCAAATGCGCTCGCCGATAAGACGCAGGTGAATATTGCACTCAGAGATGATCAAGTAAGTTTTGTTCTGTCTGATTTCAAACTGAAACGCTTTTCCTTCGTAATAACGAGGGGAAATTTTCCAGAAAATCACTCTACTGGTCTCTGAAACTAAAAGAGCTATCTTGGCGGATAGCTCTTCTTGATTAAGTTTAATGAAATTAATTTTTGCTCGCGACATTTGTCGCCTCTTAGCTAATTGTTACTTGTCTTAGAAGCTCTAGAGACTCTAAAACTTTTCCACAACCGCGAACAACACAAGTAAGTGGATCTTCTGCGATTGAAACCGGAAGACCTGTCTTTTCCTTGATAAGAACGTCAAGGTTAGCTAATAGCGCACCACCGCCGGCAAGGATGATTCCGTTATCAACGATATCAGCAGCTAGTTCTGGTGGAGTTTTTTCAAGTGAAACCTTGATTGCTTCAACAACTTCTGAGACAGGATCTGCAAGAGCATCACGGATCTCATCAGATGTGACTTCAATGATTTTTGGAGCACCTGCAATCAGGTCACGTCCTTTGACTTCGTAAGTTTTAACTTCATCATCAAATGGATAAGCATTACCGATAGCGATCTTGATCGCTTCAGCTGTTCTTTCACCGATAAGAAGAGAGTATTTTTTCTTGATATATGAAGCGATTGCTTCATCAAATTTATCGCCGGCCACACGAACTGATTTAGAGTACACGATACCTCCAAGAGAGATAACCGCAACTTCAGTTGTACCACCGCCAATGTCAACGATCATGTTACCTGATGGTTCAGTGATTGGAAGACCTGCTCCGATCGCCGCAGCCATTGGCTCCTCAATCAGATAAACTTCACGGGCACCTGCTTGTTCAGCAGATTCTTTTACAGCTCTCTTTTCAACCTGAGTGATCCCAAAAGGGATACAGATAACGATTCTTGGCTTAATCAGCTTTGAACCTGTAAGTGATTTTGTGATGAAGTATCTGATCATCGCTTGAGTGACTTCAAAGTCAGCGATAACCCCGTCTTTAACCGGTCTGATTGCTTTGATTGAACCTGGAGTTCTACCAAGCATGTCTTTAGCTTCTTTACCAACAGCTAAAACTCTACTTTGCCCTTTTGCACCCTGGTGAACTGCTACAACTGAAGGCTCATTCACGATGATCCCTCTGTCCTTTGCATAAACCAATGTGTTAGCTGTCCCTAAATCGATAGCTAAATCATTTGAAAACCAGTCTAAAGCTCTTTTAAACATTGTCCATATTCCTTAAATAGTTTTTACCATTGGTAGTGACGGATAGCCTCACCTCTTTCTGCAATATCTGCCATGGCTTCAATACCTAATTCTATGTGAACATCGGTAAATTTCCTAAAGACAGCTTTTGCCGATTGTTTGGTCTTAATACCGCCTTCTTTTAGAGGACAATCGGAAATGAGGAGAAGAGCACCTATATTAACTTTACTTACAAAACAAGAAACGAATAAAGCAGCAGTTTCCATCTCTACAGCGAGAACTCTTTGCTCTAATAAATTCAGTTTAAACCTGTCGTCGAATTCCCAGAAACGGTAATCAGTTGAATGAATCGTTCCGGTTCTATACTCTAGTCCGTGCTCAACTAATATTTGCGAGACGAACTTTTGAACTTTGAAAGTTGGAAGAGCTGGCACTTGCTCCGGTAAAAAGTGCTGAGTCACTCCTTCGCCTCTGATTGAAGCGATCGGAAGAACAAAATCCCCTACATCAAGTGAAGGGTGAACACCGCCGGCAAGACCTAAGAACAATACGGCCTTTGGTTCCACTACCGCTAGCAATTCTCCAATCAGAGCGGCCATTGCCGAACCAACACCAAACTCAATAATTGTCACGGCCGCTTTTTTCGATGATGAAGCTTTAAACGCTGATCCTTGAGTGTAGTGGGCATCTGGAAGAAGAGCATTGAAGCGCTCTACGTAGTAGTGAAAGTTCGTAAGAATAATTTGCTTCTGAAAATCTTTAATATCGTGACCAGTATATCTCTCAAGCATGTCACGGGCGATTTTCTTTTTGTCTTCGTTTCCGTGAATTCTTCTGTGGCGTAGTTTTTCCTTAAGATCATTAATCTCATGAAGAACTTCACGCCTTTCCTGGTGATTTAAAGTTTCCGCAGCTTCGCTTGCGATATCAGCTTGGGCATTAGTCGCCTTCGCTGCTTTTTTAATATCTTGTTTTGCCTGGGCCTTAACTGCTTTTACCGTTCTAGCTTTTTCTGCTTTAGTTGGCTTAGCTGCCTTGCTTGGCGACTTTTTTTGCACTGCTTTTTTTTGCGTGCTTTTTTTAACAACCATCGTTATTTTCCGAATCCATTCTAATAAACTAAAATGTTTATAATAAAATTTATCATTTCACTCAGTTGGATACAACAATTAAATACTAGATTTCCCTTGTTGTTTTTAATAGACTATGACATCTAAAAATCAACTAATTTAACCGACCAAAAAGGAAGCATAAAATGGGAATGGGAAGAAAATCTATCGCTCTAAAAATGAAAAGAAAAACTGCTCAGGCAAAGAAAAAAGCAAGAATCAAAAAGAAAATTGCTGCTGCTAAAAAATAGTTTTTTTGAGCTTATTACCCGACCCCAGGGGTCGGGTAAACTGCTTAAGTGCCTAATTAAACTAATTCAATGCTGCTTCAATCCCTTCACGTTTAATCCTAAAAGTACTCATATCCTTCATCCAGATATCGTCTTGAAGTTTCCACTGTCCACTCTCACTTTGCAGAGTTTCTTTTTTCGTCAAAGCTAAATCCAGATCCTGGCGAGTTTCAAAAGATGAATCTGACTCGATAACATCAAACAAAATCTTCAAAGAGTCATAGGCAATAGTTTCTACTATATTTGGCTGCTTTTTGAATTTTTGTGCAAACTTTTGGGTAAAAGCAGTTTCTGTATTACTAATTGCTTCATCCATAAAATACACGCTTCCGTAGCGATAACCCTCATTAAGCATCAACTCAGATCTCCAGCTCGGAACTCCAACATAATTCAGGTTGAAGGCATCAAAGTAATTAAAATTCGGCAGAATCTGAACCACTTCTCTCGGAAGTGCCGGAACAAATACCCAGTCAAAATCCACCTGCGGCTGAAGATTCTGTAGACGCTTAATACTCTTCTTGCTCTCAAGATGAGCGATATCGTTTACGATCGATAGCTCCTCTTCGCGCTCGCGGTTGAACTTAATTCCCAGAATATTTTTTACAGGATCGCGGTAATCAGTCTGATTAGTATCAAAAGAAATTAGGCCGGTTACATCCAGATTATTTTTCTTTGACTGTCGCCAAAACTCATTGGAGTACGCCTCACCAATGTCAGTTTTTGGATACATAATTGCCGGACGTTTCCCGATTTTCGCGAGCATTTTTTCACTAAAAAGATGATTCACCTGAGACTCGATTGAGCCTGGGATTTCAATCAAAAGATGGTTCTTTTCTTCTTTTGGCAGAAGTACTTTTGAAAGAGAGATAAACACTACACCGTATTTTTTAGCCTCTAAATATTCTTTGGTGGCCTCTCCTGAGTTCATTCCTCCAATCACCGCCGCAACATTGTTTACTTCAATTAGTTCTTTTACTGCGAAGGCGCCGTTGGCCGGATTTCCTTTTGTATCTTTAATCTCCAAGCGGTATTTTTTGTTAGGATCCTGAGACATGTCCTCTAATGCAATATCAATCCCCGCCAGTGCTCTTTCCCCTAATGATTTCAAATCACCAGAGAGCGGCAAAGCAACCCCGATGTAGCGCAGATCGATCTTCACTGAATTATTCTGGTTTCTTGCCCCAAGGCTCGCCACCAATGACATTAATTCAGTATTGCTCCCGTAACGTTTTTCAATCCATTCTGAAAAGTCTTTCACTTTATCTTTGTCGCCTTCACGAAAAGCAACCTCAGCTTCTTTATAAGCAAGGTAGGCCACACCAAGATTCTTCTCCTGGTCGAACTCTTCAAGGAGTCTCACGCGCTCACTGCTTGATAGTTTTTTGAATCCCTCTTCTACTTGAGAGAAACGTGGCTCCGTTGATAACTCGCTGATGGTTTTTTTATCTTCAAGTGAGCGGATCAAGGCCGAAAGACTTTGCTCTTTTTTCCCCAGCTGCTGCGACAATAAAGCGTAGAGCTGGTGAAACTTCTTAGCTTCTGAGTCCTGAAGATTTTTGTAGTTCGCGAGGGAAAGGGTATTAAGCGCTTTTTCATTCTGATTTAATTTGTAGTAAGCGCTCCCCAAGTTCAGGTAAATCTGGGCATCCAGGGCCGGGTCTTCTTTTGCCAGGACACTTGCCTCTTCAAAACTTTTTGCGGCAGCTTCGTATCTCTTAGCAGAGAAATTAATAACACCGGTCAGATTCTTTTTGGTAGCTACTGAGGCAGGAGATAATCCTTCTTCTTTAATCGAAGCAATGTCTTTTAAAGCGGCATCTGTTTTCCCCTGACGGACCTTCTCTTTAGCGGCATTTATCTTCTGCAAAAAATCCTGTTTATAAAGTTTTGAAGTATCGACGTTGTCGGCGACTTTTCTTTCTGGGGTTATCATACTCACACCTGAGCATGCTGAGAGACTTAATAAAAGAAGGAATGTAGTGATGATTTTCATAGTGTTTCCTAAAAATTGAAAAATTAGGAATATTCTATCAATTAAGCAGACTTAATAAAAGCATTTGATCCATTCTTATACCGGAGTTAAACTCTCGGTTTTTTTCATCTTAAATCAATTAAACTTCAACCCAAATAAAAGAAATTTTAGTAATATAAGGAATGTCTTTTACGTCACCATGGTACTACGCCTTTTTAGCGGCTGTGCTCATTATTTATTTTTCGGTGCCTTCGCGCTTTCGCGGATATTTACTCCTGTTTTCAAGCTATATTTTTTACTCATCTTTTAACCCGAAATATATCGCTTTTATTCTCACTACAACGATCATAAGTTTTTTTTGTGCGCGCAAAATAGAGCAGCTACATGATAGTCGGGCAAAAAAATCAATCCTGGCCCTTGCCATAGGCGTGGTGCTTGGGCTTTTGGGTTACACTAAATACTGGAACATCCTGGCAAAATCCCTCCAACTCTTTCCGTCTGCCGATATTTTAGTTCCCTTAGGAATTTCTTTTTATACTTTTCAATCTCTGGGATATTTACTAGATGTCTATCGTGGAGAAATTAAAGCAGAAAAGAATTTTGGAAAATATGCCTTATTTGTGAGCTTCTTCCCGCATCTTCTCGCCGGACCAATTGAAGCTTCTCAGGATTTTCTGCCTCAAATGCAGAAAGACAAAAAGTTTGATCTGAAAGGCCTGGCCCTGGGATGCATGATGATTGTCGCCGGGCTATTCAAAAAAATTGTCATTGCCGATCGACTTCAACCGATAGTTGCCTTTGTTTTTCACAACCCAACAGATCACTTCGGTCCCAGTGTTGCACTTGCCGCAATTCTGGCCAGGTATCAAATTTACTGTGACTTCTCAGGATACACTGACATCGCCCTTGGATCGGCCTTAATGTTTGGCTATAAATTATCACCCAATTTTAACCGGCCATTTTTTTCCACATCAATCTCCGAGTACTGGCAACGTTGGCACATGTCCCTCACTGCCTGGATAAAAAAGTATATTTTTTATCCGTTGATCACTAGCCCGTTCGTCGCTCTCGGCTTCAGCGGCATAACCATCATTAATTTTTTAATTTTGGGTTTGTGGCATGGGCCAACTGCAAATTTTCTTCTTTACGGAATTATTCAAGCATTATTGATTCTACTGGATTCAAAGACCAAGCATATCCGCCATCGCTTCTATAGAGTCATCAAGCTAGATCAATTTCCGGTTTTTTTAAACACGCTCACTGCACTCATAACTTTTTTTATTTTGATCGTCCCTCCCACAATACTTTTTTATTCCAATGACTTCGAGACTTCAAAGATACTGTACACAAACCTGCTATCTAAACAATGGTTCCTCAATGACCTCTCGTCGATCTTTAGCAGTTATTATTTCAGAGACTGCTTAACAGTCGCTTCACTCGCAATTTTCCTTATGGAGACTCTAGACTGGGTTCAGAAGAAAAAAACAGACTTGGGGGAGCTGATCTGGAACAGATCCCGCTTTCTTTTTTTCATGATTGTTTTAGTGGCTTTAATTCTAACACTTGCTTTTGGTAATTATAAAAGCGACGGAAAATTCATTTACATGCAATTCTAAGATAACTTTAAAGAAGGTTATTATTCCTGATCAAAAAGCCTGCCACTTCTTCTGCCGCTCTCTTGTCTGGATGGCCATCTTCATAACTTGTCTGAAAATCTTTATAGATTACCTGAGCAGTAGAATAAGATCCAAAAAGAAGACCTCCCTCAGGAGATCCACGCCAAAGCACTTTTACATTTTCAACATCGAACTGTTCTTTGTACATTGCTACGATTGAATTAATCAGCTTAGCACCAAAAATAATCTCTTCTCTTGACACTGTTTGGTCCAGCTTGCTAAGCAGGCCACTGCAAAAGCGAAAGGGCACACAGAATCTGGAAAATGTGCGCTGGGAAAATGTTCCATCTTGGGCAAAAGTTCCAACGTGCTCAAAAACTCTGTCGCGAACCTCGACAAGTCTGGGAAAATCAGAACAAAATGGCAGGACATTCAAATTCCCAGTGGCCTTCCCAATGTCCGCATCGCTGGTGATAATAATGGCCGAGCCTTTTTTTTGAGGAATGTGTTTTTGAAGTTCTTTTGATTTAAACTTAAGCCAGTGATGCTGGAGTCCGTACCCGGGCATCCCAACAGCATAAGCTTCGTAGTCCTTGCTTTGAGCATTGATCACATCATGAATTGTTTCGTTATCATTGAGACCTTCCCCAAAAGCAATCGAAGCATCGATTATTAAGAAATGTTTTGTTTTATTTTTTTTGTGAGCATTCGGACCAAGCCTGAATCCGTTTTTATCAACAGTGTAGTTGACATCAAAAATCAACTTGCCATTTCTGTATTTGGCAAAACCTGTAGTCTTACCAATAAAATTGGCCATAGGTGTGGTATCATTTATCTTTTTAGATAAATCAAGATCGCCACGCACGATATATTCGGTTCCAGCATAACCCAGATATCTGAATTCGCTGACCTCACCTTCGGCGTGGACGGTATTAAAAAAGCCTAACAAAAAGAAAAGACATAAACCCATTACTGGAAAAGATCCTTAACTTTATCAAAGAACCCTCTGCTCATCGGATTGGAATTCTCATCCACTTCCGCCAGGCGCTGGAAAAGCTCTTTTTGTTCACTCGTGAGTTTTGTCGGAGTTTCAACATGAACCGAAACGATCTGATCACCTACACCGTAACCACCGAGTCTCTGAATCCCTTTGCCTTTTAAACGCATTTTTACGCCGGATTGAGTTCCCGCCGGAATTTTTAATGCCACTTTACCTGAAAGAGTTGGCACTTCCATTTCCGCACCTAGCGCAGCCTGAGAGAAACTGATAGGAACTGTGCAATGAACATCAAACTCATCGCGCTCAAAAATTTCATGCGGACGAATATTGATCACAACGTAAAGGTCTCCGTTCGGTCCGCCATTAGTTCCCGCGTCCCCTTCGTTAGAAAGCTTTAAACGCTGACCTTGGTCGATTCCCGCAGGAACTTTTACCTGCAGGTCTACTTTCTTTTTCTTTTTTCCCTGGCCGTGACAAGTTCCACATGGATCCTTAATCATCTGACCTGAGCCATTACATTTTGGACAAGTCGAAGAGACAGTAAAAAATCCCTGCTGGCGACGAACTTCTCCATGCCCATTACAGTAATCACACGTTGTAGGGCTTGAGCCAGCTTTGGCCCCAGATCCGTTACAAGTGTCACACTTAACATTTTTTGTAAGCGAGATTGTTTTTTCCGTTCCGAAGGCCGCTTCTGAGAAATCAATATCGATTCCCATTTGCAAGTCATCTCCCGGTCTTCCTGTGCTTCTGCGTCCGCCTCGGCCGCGACCACGTCCACCAAGCATGTCTCCAAAGATATCGCCGAAAATATCGCCGAAATCTCCAAAGTCCCCTTGCTGGAATCCACCGCCGCCAAATCCGCCGCCCTGGCCGTTTACACCGGCATGGCCGAACTGATCGTAGCGCGCTTTTTTATCATCATCTAAAAGAACTTCTGCCGCTTCTGAAGCTTCTTTAAATTTCGCTTCAGCTTCTTTATTGTCCGGGTTTTTATCCGGATGGTACTGCATCGCCAGTTTGCGATACGCTTTTTTGATTTCGTCCTTACTCGTTCCTTTCTGAACTCCGAGAATGTCGTAATAATCGCGTTTAGTGCTCATATTGTCCTTTACGAAAAAGGTCCCTCCTTACGGAGAGACCCTCTTGTTTCTATAATCTTAGTTACTCAAGATTAAACTTCTTTATAATCAGCGTCCACTACATCGTCGTCATTCTTTTTAGAGCCAGCATCTCCCTGAGCTCCAGCATCTGCTCCTGGATTACCTTGAGCATCCGCTCCTGGCGCTCCTCCGGCCTGGTACATTTCTGTCGCTACTTTGTGAGATACGTTTTGTAGTCTTTCAACTGCAGCTTTTAGTTCATCAAGCGATTCGCTTGTCACTTTTGTTTTTGCTTCAGTTACTGCTGCTTCAAGTTCTGATTTAGATGCTGGAGAGATTTTTCCTTCACCATCTTTAATCATTTTTTCAGTTGCGAAGATCAATCCATCAAGATTGTTTCTAGCGTCTACAACCTGACGTCTTTCCTGGTCAGCCGCACGGTTAAGTTCAGCGTCTTTTACCATTCTCTGAATCTCTTCTTCAGTTAATCCTGAACCACCAGTGATTCTGATTTCCTGAGATTTACCAGTTGCTTTATCCTGAGCAGAAACGTGAACGATACCGTTAGCATCGATATCGAACGTTACTTCAATTTGTGGAATCCCACGTGGAGCTGGAGAAATTCCAGTTAAATCGAATCTACCAAGAGTTTTGTTGTCCTTAGCAAATTCTCTCTCTCCCTGAAGTACGTGAATCGATACGGCTGGTTGGTTGTCCTGAGCTGTCGAGAACACTTGAGACTTCTTAGAAGGAATCGTTGTGTTCTTCTCGATAATCTTAGTAGAAACACCACCAAGAGTTTCGATACCAAGTGATAATGGAGTTACGTCTAGAAGAAGAACGTCTTTAACGTCTCCAGCTAGAACCCCACCCTGGATAGCAGCACCAGCAGCAACAACTTCATCCGGGTTTACACCTTTAGAAGGCTCTTTACCGAAGATATCCTTTACTTTCGCTTGTACGATTGGAGTACGAGTTGCACCACCAACTAAAACGATTTCATGGATTTCACTAAGTGATAATCCTGAGTCTTTGATACATGTGTTACATGGTTCAACTAGTTTTTGTACAAGGTCAGCAATTAGCTGTTCAAACTTAGCTCTTGTAATCGCTACGTTTAAGTGCTTCGGTCCAGTTGCATCAGCAGTGATGAACGGAAGGTTAACATCTGTCTGGTTAACGTTTGAAAGCTCGTGCTTAGCTTTTTCAGCAGCCTCTTTTAGTCTTTGAAGCGCCATAGTATCGTTTCTTAAATCAACACCGTTTTCTTTCTTGAACTCTTCCGCAAGGAAGTTGATGATTCTGTAGTCGAAGTCTTCCCCACCAAGGAATGTATCCCCGTTAGTTGCTTTTACTTCGAATACACCGTCAGACGTAATTTCAAGAATCGAGATATCGAATGTACCACCACCAAGGTCGAATACCGCGATGTTCTTATCTTTTTTAGAGTCCATACCATAAGCAAGTGCAGCAGCTGTTGGCTCGTTGATAATACGCTTTACATCAAGACCTGCGATACGGCCGGCATCTTTAGTTGCCTGTCTTTGAGCGTCGTTGAAGTAAGCTGGAACAGTAATAACAGCTTCAGTTACTGGTTGACCTAAATAATCTTCAGCAGCTTTTTTTAGTTTTTCTAAAATTTTTGCTGAAACTTCCTGAGGTGACATTTCTTTTCCGTCAACTTTTACCCAAGCGTCTCCGTTTTTATTTGCCAGAATTTCAAAAGGTGCTACCTCCATGAACTTCTTAACTTCAGCAGCATCTGCCTTTCTACCAATTAGTCTTTTGATACCAAAAAGTGTTTTCTTTGGGTTTGTAACAGATTGTCTTTTTGCAACCTGACCAACAAGAACTTCACCATTGTTAGCAAAACCAACGATTGATGGAGTCGTGTTGTGTCCTTCCGCGTTTGCAATAACTTTGTAAGTTCCGTTTTCAAGTACGGCCACACAAGAGTTTGTTGTCCCTAAATCGATACCAATAATTTTTCCCATTTTAATTCTCCTTTATATAATTTCTAATCCTAACCGTTATTTGCTACTACCACTTTAGAAGCTCTCAAGAGTCTTCCGTTTAAAATATATCCGCGTTGATACTCAGTGATGATTTCCTGATCTTCTTTCCCTGGTGCCGGTGCCTGAGCAACTGCTTCGTGGAAATTCGGATCAAAGATTTTTCCCAGAGACTCAACTTGAGTTAATCCATTTTGCTTTAATACGTCCAAAAATTGTGTGCGGATCATTTCAATTCCCTTCACGATATTTTGAACTTTATCATCATTGTCATTTTTCAATGCCGATACAGTCAGGTCAAAGTTATCTACAACACCTACGAGGCTCGATAGAATTTTTTCATTGCCATACTTCAAAAGATTGTCTTTTTCGCGCTCAAATCTTTTTTTAGTATTCTCAAATTCAGCAGCTAGGTAATAAAACTTAGCCTTAAAATCATCCTCTGCTTTCGATGTTTCCGCTTTAAGTTCAACCACCGTTTCAGCGTCATCTTTTAAGATGGTTTCTTCTTTTTCATTTGTCTCGTTAGTATCCTGGCTCATCAGCTATCCCCATAATCAACATTTTTCTTACCGATAAGATAAGATCGAACAAATAAGTGTCAATGATGATACCGGCTTTTTTATTTCACAAATGATTCAAATGGCCTGGAAGCGACCATGGAGGGCCATAAAGGTACGATATTTGGTTGATTACCGGGGCAGATTGTTCGGAAAAAGGAGCCTTGGACACGTGGCGCATTTAGATTATACCATGACCTTCCCCCTGCCGGTAGACCTTAAAGGCCTCCTCAGGGCTTCCATCGAAGACGAATTTTCCATCCCTCATAACCAAAACGCGATTACAAATTTCTAAAATCTGATTTTCCTGATGGCTTACCAGGATAACAGAGCTGGATTTATCAATGAGGTTTCTCACTCTCGCAGAGAGTTTTTTGCGAAAAAATTCATCCACTCCATCAAAAACTTCATCGAGGATTAAAAGGTCACAAGGTTTTGCCGAAAGCAGGGAAAGAGTAAGCCTGACCTGCATCCCCTTACTATAAGTTTTTAAAGGTGCATCGATCGCCTCGCCTAATTCACTAAAGGCAATGCTCTCGTCAATCAAGGCCTGAAGGTCATCTCTGTTGCGGTCATAAAAAATTTCCGCCAGAATCTTCAAGTTTTCTCTGCCACTCAATTCATAATAAAAGGCCAGCGAGGCTTCATAAAGCGCGCGGATTGTACCATAAACCGCAATGTTTCCAACTGGAGGTTTATAGTAACCAGAGATAGTCCGGCAAAAAGTCGATTTCCCAACACCGTTTTTACCCAGAATTCCGATTCTGTCTCCTCTGTGCATCTGCAAGTCGATGCCATTTAGAACTACATGAATATCATTTTCAGTGAGTGCTTTTGAACGACTCATGCTCGAGATAAAAACATCACGCAGACTCGAAGTCTGGTAAAGCTTTTTAGGAAACGCCAGCTTCAGGTTTTCAATTGAAAGAATCAAATCATCAGGTCTATACATAAAAACTCACATACACTTTCATTTTCTTCCATATAAAAAAGCTTACTACCATAGTTGCCAATGTCACAGCGGCGGAATTCACGAGAGAAAAATAATAAGTGTCGGTTGCACCGTACATTAATATCTCCTGAAAAGGTTGAATCAGCATGTACAGTGGATTTTTCAGCAGCACCCAGCGGATGTGCGAAGGAACTACCGATGGTGAATAAAAAATCGGCGTTAGAAAATAGAGGACAGTAAAAACAAAACTGACCACAAATTTAAGATCGCGGTACCTGACATTGATAATGGCAAGGGCCGTGGAGAGCGCTGTTGTCATCAGGAATAAAAACAAGATCGGGATAAGCAATCCAAATATCACCAACACAGAAAGTTTGCCGACAATACAGAAATACGTAATCAGTATAAAAAAGGCAGCTATGAAATTGATGAAGTTATCAATCATTTGGGAGAAAGGCAGAATGATTGGATTAATAGGGAGATTTTTAAGAATATAGGAGCTATTAAGAAAGACTCCTGTGCACATATCCACCGACTGCACAATGAAGAGCCACGGCAGAAGACCACCCAAAAGGTAAAGTGGATAGTTGTTAAAGTTCCCATGAAAGAGCATGGTAAAAGCAAACACCTGAGCAAAATAGAGCATCAGTGGATTGAGCACAACCCATAAAAAGCCGTAGATTGTGTTTCTATACCGCGACTTCAAATTGGCGGCGGTCATAGTCATCATCACATGAAATTGCTTATCGACGTTCACTATTAATCTCTCTTATGCTGGATTCTTTTTCTAAAAACTTAATCACTTCACCTGCCGTTTGTTCCGGGTTTCTGCCGGAATGAATTTGGATGCGGCGGGAGCGGACGCTAAGGGCCCCGAAGGCCATACAACGCAAAATAAATATCCGGGTTTTCACCAAAAAATCTGACAGTCCACTCTGCCAGAAATATTCAATAACCATTGGTGAGCCGATTCCGATCACTCCATGCTTGAATAATCCCTTTAAAGTTTTAAACCATGGCGAAGGAATGATTTTTGAAGACTCCGAGTTAAAACGAAAAGCTTCCGCCAGAATAACATTGCGGAAAACGCGGCTACTTCCTTCTACTTTTCCTTCCAGCCCTCTGGTGCAGATCAACGTCTTCTCACCATAAAGGCTTCTTTTCATCGAGTATATATTCTCTTCTCTATTTTCTATTTTCAAGTTGTCAGGGATCTTATTGAGGCCGAGCTTTAAAGCAAAGGTGTGGACGCATCCAAAACTATCAATCAAAGGAATGTCATCGGAGATCATTTTGACCTGGGGATGCTTTAACAGCTCCGCCAAAAGAGTGCTCTTGCCCCCTTTTGATGGCATCATGCAAACAAAGGCCAGGTCTTGAAAGGACACCGCAAAGGCATGAAGCTTATGGAGACCTCTCAGGTCAAGTTTCTTGCCCACTCTGGAGAGAATCAGCAGGTACACAATTTCATGAATAACTTCGAAGCTCTCGCCGTAAATCTGGGCCTGATTGGTTTCAAAATCAATGATGGTGTAGGCCTGGTCATAGTAATCGCAGTATCGTTTTGAATTGAGATCGTAAGTAATCGCGTTTTGAGTCTGAAAAGTAGAGACAACTTCGGGGAAGACCGGTTTTTGTCCTGTCTGAAAAATGGAAATTTCAACATTCTTTTCCAGCGATGTTGAAGCATCTGCTACTAAAAAACTCCAAAAGTCTTTTCTTAAAATATCCAGAATGGCACTCCAATCGCTTTCTACAACGACGAGCTCTCCTGATATATTTATTAGAATACGTTGCAAAACAACCTCATATTATTAGATAATCATCTAATGGATTTTAGCATTGTAATTGTCACATATAATAGAAAAAAACATCTTGAAAAATGTTTGAGCTCTATAAAAAACTGTGCTCCGACTTCATATACATTTGAAGTCGTGATTGTCTTTAATGGCGAAACCTCTTACTTGAGCACCGTCAGGGCGCAGTACCCGGAATTTCATTCTTTCTATATCCCAACCTGCACTCCGGCCGCGGCCAGAAACTATGCCGCGCTCAAGGCGAAAGGAAACTACCTCTTCTTTTTAGACGATGATTGTTATCTCCCTCCAGACTATTTCTCTCATATCAATTTTAACGGAAATTGGGATGCTTTAGGTGGCCCGGATAAGACCCCTCCCGACGCCAATGAATTTCAAAAGGCCCTTGGCCTCGCGTTATCATCCCCCCTTTGCATGGGAAAAACCTACAAACGCCATACATCGCTTGCATATTCGACACCAATTGCCAGCGATGAGTCACATCTCATCCTTTGTAATTTGTGGCTAAAACGCTCGCTCTTTTCAACCGAAAATTATCAATTTCCAACGGACCTATTCAGAAACGAAGAAAATTATCTTTTAAAAGAGCTCCGCTCATCAGCAAAAAGCATTTTCTATAATTCAGAAATGTACGTTTATCATACTAGAAAAGAGGACATTCGCTCTCTCTCAAGGGCCATTATAAAAAGCGGAGAATGCAGATTTAAAAGTTTCACAAAACTTCCTGATAAAAATGAAATCATTTATTTTCTGCCATCGGCATTCCTGCTGTTTTTTCTGTATTGGCTTTTTAATCCTTTCTCACTTTTAGGCTATGCTTTTATTCTCTACACTCTCGTAGTGGCATTGCACATGATCACTGTCCAGAAAGTGCTTAACTTTAAGGCAATCATGCTTCACTATTTTATTGTGCTTTTTTACGCCATTGGTTTGGTTAACGGACTAAAGAATATGCTCGAGAAAAAATTGAGCAAACATTATCACAATCAGGCGCTTTAATATCATTGCCCCAATTTGCTCTTTTTAATCAGCGCTGTTAAATCTTTAAAATTTTCCACTTTGAGCAGGTCATTGACTGAAAATTTCACGGCGAATTGCTTTTGCAGGTTGATAACAAGCTCCGCGTGCCTCATCGAATCCCAGTGAGGAACGGCACTTCTATGAATGTCGATTGACTTGTGATCTGTTCTAAAAATGCGATTAAAAAGTTTTAAAGCTTCCTGGTCTAAGAGATTTAGATCAAAAAAGGTCCTCTGCAGCTCATTCAGAGAGGCTTTCCCCCTCTTGTTAACCGGAATTTGGGCAACTGGCATGATTTCGCTCGGGATTTTTAAAGGCGAAATGGAGTCACGGCAATATTTCCAGAGTTCTTCAATGTCTGCGCCAGCTTTCAGGATAACAAAAAGTCCGATTCTCTCCCCTGTGTAATCATCCGGAATAGGAAAAGCGGCTGCATCAATGGTCAGACCTGATTTCAAAACATCAAAGACGATATCTTCAACCTGAATTTTAATTCCATTTTTATTGATGACATTTTTTGTTCGTCCCTTCAAAGCGCTTCCAGAGAAAACATCTCCTGTATTAAACTCAGTAAGTGACTCAATACGACCTTCGACCCAGTAACCTTTGGCCATATAAGCTGACTTCAAAATCATCTCACCTTGCTCGCTTATCTTCTTCTCTGCCTCCCAAAAGTTTTTAAAGGTGCTTTCGGATTCTTCAGCAGTGATCCTTCTCTCTGCAAACCAGCCCAACATTTCAGTTGCTCCGTAAATATCAAAAAAATTCACACCCGGCCCAAGCCATTGAAGAATTCTCCGGATCTTATCCTGCCGCAAAGGAGCGCTCGCACAATGAACACGTCTTAATGAATGGGATTTTAAATTCCCAGAAAAATTCAGAATAAACTCCCAATGACTGGGAACACTGCTAAAAAAAGTGATCCGCTCCTTCATGAGGAAATCAGGCAATTTTTCAGCGAACTTAATCGACATACCGCCCGCAACGTAAAGTTTCTTGCCGAAAAAAATCGGGAACAAAGAATTGCAAATCAACCCATGTCCGAAAAACGTTGGCACAAAACAAAGCGTTCTCTCCGTATCCACAGCTCCTAAAACACGGCCCATAAGCTCCATCTTAAGATCCAATGCTTTTCTAGTGATCATAACCCCTTTCGGCCGATTGGTGGTTCCTGAAGTGAAAAGTATTAAAGCGACCCCGATAAACTCATCCCTCACTATGCCTTTTTGACGGATAATTTCTTTATCAGTTATCACCAGCTGAGGCGATAAAGAATGAAGGAGTACCTGATATTCATTTGCAGTGATATGTGGATCAAGTGGGACTGCGGTAATTTCCAAAAAGTAGAGTGCCAAAAAATCTACAAAAAATTTGATTGAATTTGCATTTTTAACAAGAACGCTTTGACCACTTTTTAAGTCATAATTGGCATACAGATTCTTTACTTGTTCTTTAATTGCGTTCTTAAGTTGAGCCTGATCTAGATCATGGTGGGTCTCCACCTCGGCAATGGCAGAGAGCTCTCGCTGATCGATTTCCAATAGTATTTCAGGCAGGTTCTTCACATGACCTCATAAAAAAATATTACTTACTCATATTATGAAAGCTTTCCCTTCCAAAGTATATGGGTTCTTTTAATTTTGTGTCATACTTTAAGGACACTGTTCATTATGAATATTAACGATAAGGATGTTTATGAAACTTGTAGTGCTCTTTAGCATTTTATTATTCCCCACTATTTCAATTTCTAAGGTTATCAAAGTAGGTTCTTCTCCTGCCACCAGTTCTGCGGCCATTTATCTGGCCAAAGAAAGAGGCTATTTCAAGGAGCAAGGGTTGGAAGTTGAGATCACCGACTTCAATAATTCTGGTGCGCCTATGACTCTCTTATTATCCAAAGGTGAATTGGATGTGGGGGCCGGAAATATTACCGCAGGACTATTTAACGCTATTGCTGAAGGACAGGATTTTAGAATCGTTGCGGACAAAGGTAGCATTGATGTTAACAAAGACTATCTTTCACTGGTTGTAAAAAATGAGCACATTGCTTCCGGAAGATTCAAAACCCTAAAAGATCTTAAGGGCTTTAAAATGGGATTGACATCGCTTGATGGTGTCTCTCAAGAAATCCTGACCGAAAAATTTTTAATAAAAGGCGGTCTAAAACTTGAAGACGTTACTTTCGTAAAGTTGTCTTACGCTGAAATGAACCTTGCTCTAAAATCAGGTGCAATCGATGCGAGTATCCAAATCGAACCTTTTTTAACTAAAGCGCAAATGGACGGGATCGCCACAAAAATCGCCGGAGGCTCTGAAGTTTACCCTCGCCAGCAAAGTGGTGCTTTGTTCTATTCACCAAAATTCATCAAAGAAAACCATGAAGAGGCCAAAAAATTCATGGTTGCCTACGCGAAAGGTATCAGCGACTACAATAACGCCTTCATCAACGGCACTGACAAAGAAGGTGTTTTAAGAGATTTAAAGAAAGTTTTTAAGTACGATGATGCCACATGGGAAAAAATGTCAATCGTAGGGCTCAATCCATATGGAAAACTTAATTACAAAGAGCTTCTGCAGGATATAAAATGGTATGAGAAAAGATATATCAAAAAGCCTCTAAATCCTAAAAAAATTGTGGATGAGTCTTTTACGAAATACGCGGAGTCCGTTTTAAAAAAATGATTTCTTTAAAAGGCGTTAATCATTCTTTTGCAGCGAAGATTGTGCTGAAAGACCTTAATCTTGAGGTGCAATCTTCCAACATCCATTCGCTCATCGGCCTTACCGGTGCTGGAAAAACGTTGCTTCTCAAAATCCTTGCTAACCTTATACCTCTGCAATCGGGCACGATCGAGAACACATGCCGGAAAACTTCATTTGTCTTCCAGCAAAACCCTTTTCTTCCATGGCTGAGCATGGAGGAGAACCTTCGCCTTTCCACTGGTCATGCAACCTCCTTCATCAAAGAGCACTTGAAAGAGTTTCACCTGGAAGAGTACATTGATCTTTACCCAAAACAGCTCTCTGGTGGAACGATACAAAAGTTCAGCCTTTTCCGGGCCTTCATTATTAATGCGGATTTAATCCTTCTCGATGAGCCTTTTTCCCATCTTGATATCATCCAGAAGGAGGATCTCTATCAGTTTATGCTGAAGTTATGGAGTATCCAGAAGCCAACAATTATTCTGGTTACTCATGATATCGACGAAGCTCTTATGTTGTCTCATTCAGTATCGCTTCTCTCGAAAAAAACTCACGCGATTGTGGAAACAATACATTTAAAGAAACAGGACTCTCACGAACTGCTTCATTTACTGAATTATAGAGAAAATGAAGAGCTTAAATACCATTACTCATCAGTATATAATTTCCTAAAGGTGGACCTTCAATGAAAAAAGGTCTAATTACATTAATCGCAATTACCGCTCTTTGGGAATTACTGGT
>JBEIPI010000152.1:0-5821 GCA_040377165.1 Bacteriovorax sp. | reverse complement strand
CCATTGACCCTGAATCACTTCGCGAAATCAGAAAAAACCGCCTACAACGCCTGGGCGCTGAAAAACACCAGGGCGACTATGCTGAACACAACAAGATTGTGGAAGAAGTTGAATGGGCCAATCTGATCTTTAAAGAGACTAAGCGCTGGCCGGTGTTCAATGTGACAGATAAGGCACTTGAGGAAACAGCGGCCGATATTATGAAGCTTTTAAGTATGAGGAAGAATAATATTTTTAAGCAGACGAAGAAGGAAGAGAGCGAGTCTTAAAGCAGCTCACACAAATCAATCGACTGATCTTCACGCTTTAACGTCACTTCAACCTTGTGCTCAACCTGATCGCCTTCTTTTTTGAAGAATAATTCATAAGTCGCTGGCGCCAATGCCCCGTAGTCATCAAGGTTCAACGGGAAGGCCACACCATACTCTTGAGTCATCGGCACTGGGCTCACACGTTTTTCGCCGTAAATCTCAAAACGAACTTCCCCTCTGATCTGGCAGTTCGGGTGTGTGAACACATACCCGTAAGCGATTGCCGGCATTTCAGGGATCTCCACTTCAACTGCAGAATTATTTCCTAAATTCATTTCTTTAATAAAATGCTTTTTACCTTCAATCTGCACGCGAAGAGTGAATGGTTTTCCAACCGGAACTGAAACCGAGTTCAGTAAATCCGTCGTCTGTCTTTCGCCATCTATAAAGATTTGCATCTTTTGTTTATCGAAATGAGTGAAGGTCATTTTAGCCGTTCCACTGATTTCCTGAACTGCTTCAGATTGAGCAGGTTTTCTTATATCTTTTTTACCCTTCGGCGCAACTTCCACCGCGTGTGGAACCGGCTCCTGGAAGAAACTACTATGGAAGTAATAAGCTCCCCCCATCAGGAAGGCCACAAGTGCCGCATAAGTCCCGAGTGAAGTTTTTTCTTTTCCACTTGTTCTTTTTGTCTCTGTTTTTTCAACTTTCAGGATTTTTGTTACTTCTTTTTTTACCGCCGACTTAGTCCCTGGACCTCTCTTTAGGTTGGTCATGGTGCTGTCGTTGATATCCGCGACTTTTCTCGACATTGTACTGTTTTCGTCCGACTGGGTTTTTTCCTTCGGGGCAACAGATGTCTTTTTTACTGTGATAGTATTGCGCTTCTTAGCGATTGACTCATCTTCGAAACCGAAGTCTAGTACCGCCTCTTTTTTGATGGCCGGAAGTTCAGCAATCGGACTTCCACCAGATGTGGTCTCTCCGACGTTCGAGCCTCTTTCCTGCTCTCTCTTCATATCTTCTAGGTATGGTTTAATATCAACCTTACCGAATTCAAACATTTTCTCGCGGTCTTTTTTGATTTCCTCTCTGAATAACTCCTGAGCGAAATAAGAAAGATCGGTGGCGTTGAAGTCCGGGTACTTGGCATAAAGGAACTTCATCAGCGCACGGTTCATCTGGTCTAAGTTTTCATAACGTTTAGAACGGTTTTTACTTAGAGCTTTTAAAACGATCTCGTCCAGTTCTTTTGGAACGTTCGGGTTAATAGAAGAAGGAACCGGAATTTTACATTCCTGAATCTTCTTTAATACCGCAAGATCGTTGTTTTCTTTAAATAGTTTTCTCGAGCACAGCATTTCCCAAAGTGTGATACCAAGGGCGAACTGATCGTAACGAGGATCAAGCTCAAGACCTTCCAGGTATTCTGGTGCAAGGTAAGAAAGCTTACCTTTAATTGTCCCTGCTTGAGTCGATTCTGAGTTTGTCTGTGATTTAGCGATACCGAAGTCGATAATCTTCACTGCTCCATCATACGTAAGCATGATGTTATGTGGAGAAATATCACGGTGAATGATATTCGCTTCTTGTCCCGTTAATTTATCTCTGAATGTGTGGGCATAATAAAGACCCTGACATGCCTGAGAAATAATATAAGTTGAAATCTCAACCGGGAAAACGAACTTGCGCTCTTTTAGTTTATCTAAGTATTCTTTTAGGTTACGTCCATCACAGTATTCCATGGCAACAAACAGCTGCCCTTTGTTCATACCGTAATCGTAAGTCTGGATGATGTTTGGGTGTAATAGACCAAAAGTAACTTTGATCTCGTCCATGAACATAGTTTTGAATGCTTCGTCTTTTGAGAACTGCTGCTGAACCATTTTAATGGCGACAACTTTGTCGGCCTGCTCACCTAAAAAGCGCGCGCGACAAATCTTTGCCATTCCTCCGTCAACCAAGTGGTCGAGGATTAGGTATCGCCCGAAGCGTTCGCGTTTTGCTGAGTCTGCCATTTTTAGTGCTCCCGATATCTTCTATCGGCAAAACTCAGGCGAAACTTAAATTCAATTTTTTTTAGTTTAGGACTTTTTCAGAGAAGCCAGGGAAGTTTAATATCAATGGCTTAGTATCTTTGGCCGAACGGCAGATTCCGTATACTTGATATAAACGCAAGGAATTCATTTCCGCGTCCGGATGTTGAAGAAACTGCTTTTTAAACGCGATCAAATCAATTTTTTTGTACCCGGCATTTTCCAACTGTTCATTCAGGTAAGAATACGGGATAAGTTTGGTGTCCTGCGAGTAGGCCATCATCACTTTAAAATCTTCGCACTTTTGGGCGTCCTGAAGTTCTGCGCTCGAAAACCAGAAATTAAATCCAGATTGAGGTGGAATGCTTGCCATCATCATGTCGAATTCAAGTGTCAGCTCGTGGTACCACGAAACTCTGGTTAGGTTCAGGTTCTCATTCCAGACTTTATCCCCCGCTGTTCCATTCCTAACAATGAAAGTTCCCTCTTTCACGCTGTTCTTGCTCAGGTTTGAGCATGACACCAGAGAGAGCAATGAGAGAAACAAAACAAATGACTTTTTCATTTTTAAGTCCATTAAAAAATCCATTGAGCGATATCATTAAAAACTACTAAATTATCTCTTTCATTATACAAGTCATGTTTTAAATTTGAATACTTCTTTTCTGTCAAAAGATCCTTTTTAAATCCTTTTGAAAAAGAATCCATGCCATTTGTGAAGAGATATGGGCTGGAGCTTTTTAAAAGCAGAGTCGGTTTATCAAGAAAATAAGCGTCCTGGTAAAGACTTCTCACTTTGGTGTTAATGCATTGGAGCGAATGATAAGTCGGCCTGCGCACAATCAATGGGTCATCAATATAGCGTCTCTGCTCATTGGAATCGCTCAGGATCTGATCTGGAAGATAAATTTCCACCGGACGGGTTGACTTCATCAGCCCTTTTAGGGCGGTTGCATTCTCAATCAGCTTGTCCTGAATGTTAAGAATGAGTGAGGAAAAATTAAGAACAAAATTTGAGAGGATGAATTTATCAATTTTCAGATTGAGCTTGTCATCAAAACGATTGGCGAGCTCAAGCAGTCCCAGGGCTCCGACTCCGTGGCCTAAGGCAATCCACTCTTCGTTTTCAGTTTTATTCAAAAGGGAAAAAACGTGCGCGAGGTCATCAACCAGGTCATTGAAATGTTCAATGTGACCGCGGGTCCCCGAGCTCAGGCCATGGCCTGCGAAATCCATCAATACAAATGAAACATCCGGATGCTGTGCCCGAAACCAATCCACTAAATGGGTGAATCTTCCGTGGTGGGAGGCCAGGTCATGAAAAAGAAAAATCGTCTTGAAATTATCTTTCGTATTTAAGGCCTTCACCTTCTTCAGATAAATCTGATTAGTCCGCGTTTGCGATGAAAAATGAGTGACCTCTACCGTTTCACTGAGGTTTTTCCAGACAACACTAGACCGCATGGTTAAGCATTATCTTCTTGGCGTCCTGGCCAAGGTCCATAAATTGGCATTCAATCGTCTGGTCTTTTTTATCATAGCCCTGAATCTGAACCTGCACATTTTTTGCCTTGATCTCGCTGCCAACATAAAGCGAAGCCTTCACTGTTTTATTTGCAAAATCACTAAAAGGTCCTGCTCCTAAAAGCACTCCTTCTTTCACTCCTGCCTTTTTAACCAGTGTTACCAGTGGTAGTGGTGAATAATCAAAAACCAAAATCAAAGGAACTTCATTAAGACTAATTCCGCTTGCTCCACCGCGGAAAGCACTGTTGACTGGTGTGTCCTGAAGTTTAGTCCACGCCCCCATTCCCGGAGAGAAAACCAATGTCTGTAAATTGATTCTCTTCCCATCTAAGGCTTCTTTTAATTCAACAAGCGAATATGGCCCAAACACATCGGAGTTATCCACGCTCTTTCTGTCTTTCCCGATCTTCACAAAAAAGATCTCATCGTTTTCTCTCACTGAATTCCAATGAAAAGAAAAAGTCACTTCAGGCGACTGCTCTTCAACAACTGACTCAACTTCCGCGTGAGTCTCATTGAAATTCAGCTCCCCTACATCTCTTAAGCGCTCCCAATTTTGAAAGCCTTTTCTCCAGATATAAGTTTCTGTATTGATTTCACCGCTAAGAAAAAGTGATTTAAGCGCATCGACACTGACCGGGCCCACTCTTTCAGAACCCACAACATAATACCAGTTAACCATATGGCCCCCACATCTTTATATACATTTATCTTTCTATTTTAACTTTTTGAAATTACAAAAAAAGATTGAACATTTTGCCCAATTAAAAGGATTTTAATCAAGTATCTCAAGATTCCCGCAGGTTTACCGATAAGTCTAAAGAAGACTCTGATCTATAAAGTTAAATGGATAAGGTATTTTATGAATAAAGCACTACTTATGATGACTACTCTCCTTCTTCTTTTTTCGTGTGCGAAGGAAGAGTTTGCATCCAATAAAGGTAAACAGAGCTCTAACGAACAGTCTGCGATTACGACATCCAATAAACTATGTTCGCAATCTACATTAATCAGCCCTAAGGTTGATATCCTTATGCTTTGGGATAACTCTTCGAGTTTTAACTTTGTAACAAGTGAAACAAAAGCTTCTATGTCGAGCTTGATCAGCAATGTCTCTGAAAATTTTGACTATCACGTATTGTCGGTCCCACTTGTCCCCACCAGTAGCGCCAACCTTTTTGAAGGCCAGTTAGTTGCTAAAAATAGCACAGGTCTCTCTGGTGGAGCTTTGGGTATCTTAAAATCCAAAGAAAATGCAATTGCAAGCCTTGCCTTTTCTGAAGGAAATGGAGCTGCTGAAGCTGGGATTGATCGTGCCATCAGTGTTATCGAACAAAACAGAACAAACGGAATATTCAGACCTGATGCATACACAATTATCGTTGTTATTTCTAACGAAGACGACAAAGGTTGCGGTCTTGTCAGTGCCACAAACCCAAACGGGCACCAGTGTGTTGAATACGATATTAACGATTATGTTGCACCAAAAATCAACAAACTTTTATGTCTACGTGGAAACACATTCGCCGACTGCAGTGGCACGGGATACACTCAAGCTACTAGCCTAAATTCGACAATGATGAGATTTATCAACATCTCTCCTCTTACAGTGTGTTCTGCAGCTGGTAACAGTAAACCAAACTATGCATATCGAAAAGTTGCAAAATCAATTTATGAAGCTTCTTATTCTAATGGGTGGCCAACATCCAATGATGCATTAGACCCGTTTAAGGATTCAAAAGGGATTTTATATCCAGATAGCTACAACCTTTGTTCAATCAGCTTCTCACACATCTTTGATGGAGTTAACACTGCCATTAAACAAACTCTCCTAAAACATAAATATGATTACTGGCCAGTGGCGGGTACTAGCACTCAACTTGATCCAGATTCTATTAGAGTTGTAAGGTCAGATGGTAAAATACTTGCAAACAGAACAGGAGATGCTAATCCAACCGATGGTTATACTTATGTTGGAAATTTAAACAACCAGCCATCACGTTT
>JBEIPI010000089.1:0-12244 GCA_040377165.1 Bacteriovorax sp. | reverse complement strand
TGTATTGATGGTGTCCTGGATGAAGTCGTCTGCGGCCTGGAGAAAACGACCCAGACCTATCTTTCTAAAAAATATCTCAGCGACCTGATGAAGAAAGTCAGATAGCCCCTTTCTCCAGATTTGTTAGCAGCTCGTTTCTTTGACTTAGAGTCGGGCAATAACTCTGTCCTATATACGGAGAGACTTTTTTCCGGTCAAAATAAAATCCTCCTGACTCTGGCGCCGCTTCAGCAAGTAGGCACCATAAAATAGTGTCAGCACCTTCCGCTGGAGATCTCAGCCTGTTTTTCATGAACCGATAAAAACCGGGCAAAGCATCCCTAAGTCCATCTGTCCCCACCCAGCCTGGATGCATACAGTAGATATGAAAATTATCCCACTCACTTTTTTTGGCAAGCTCTTCAACTAAAGTCACCTGGGCCCTTTTGACGTTCGCATAGGTGTCTACTTTTTCATAACGAGAGTTGATGAACAAATTCTTAAGGTCTAACTTTTTTAAATACATTCCACCTGAGCTCACCCAAACTATGCGTGCGCCTGGCCTTAGTTTATTATGCTTTCTCAATTGTTCCAATAGATAGTAATGCCCGGATAATTGTGAAGCACATTGAAATTCAACTCCGTATTCATTAACCGACAAATTCTCAGGCATGCTCCCGGCATTAAAAACCACGAAGTCCAACTCTACACA
Organism: Bacteriovorax sp.; assembly: GCA_040377165.1. Taxonomy (GTDB): domain Bacteria; phylum Bdellovibrionota; class Bacteriovoracia; order Bacteriovoracales; family Bacteriovoracaceae; genus Bacteriovorax. The sequence continues at coordinate 11,553 of JBEIPI010000089.1, read as the reverse complement.
GTTTTTCGCAAACTCATTGACCTCTTTCCATGCGGCCATATCCAGGGAGACAAATTTGGAATTCGGATACTGCTCCTCAAAGTGCGAGCCTTTTGACTGACTCCTGCCTGTTATAATGACTTTCCCTCCAAGACCGGCAAGAAAGGCCGCGGCCTCTCTTCCAATTCCTGCCGTTGCTCCTGTGACAAGAATATTTTTTGGGCGAATATCTTTCTGTAAAAGATCTTCCGTAAAGCCTCTCTGGTGGCGCTCAAACCCACTTTTATCAAAAGAAAAGAAGATCGTTTTATCTAAAAATCTATCCCAATAACCACTGCTAAAATACAACTTTAAACTAAGTGGAAAAAAAGCTGCCCAGAAGAAGAACTGCATCAACAGAAACTTTTCTTCCATTTCTGGAATAATCATAATGGCCCCCAACTTTGCAGCAGACCAATAAGTAAAGGCCCCTGCAGTCCCCCCAATCATAGAGGTGAGCAATGGTGAAACTGACCTAAGCTTTGCAAATATTTGCTCGTAATAGGCCAGGAAAATAATCCAGAGAGAGAGATTCCCATACTGATAAGAATCCTTATAAATTAAATTTAACCAAATCAGTGAAGAATCGTTCAAATAACCAAAAGTGACCAAGAGGCCTAGCAAAAATAAATATCGCCCCTTGCTGGGCGCGGGTGAGAAGAAAATATAATCCAAAAAGAGCAGTGTCGCACCAGCAGTAATCTGTATGAATGGAGCTATGCCTTTCCCATAGAGCACAATCATTAACCAGAATAATTGCAGTACTACAATCTTAAACAGGATCATATATTATTACCTAAAAGTTTTTTTCTCAATTCGGGGGCACTGGTCTTTTCTCCAAGCCATATATCCAGAAACTTTTTTGAAAAATTCAGGTCTGTGATGCGTCCCAATTCTTTTTCTGAATTAAAATGGAAGACGATACCTGCTTCAGGGTTATAGCTGGCGTGAATAATATCGCTTTCTTTTACATCTGGAAAAATTGCCAAGAGTTTCTCTCTCCACCCTTCTAATTGAGACTTGTCATTCCCCGCACTGACAAGCTCCTTTATACTTTGCTCAACTATATCTTTTCCTTTAAAGCTCCTGCTGTATTTAAGCTCCAGCAAAAGAGGCCTCGAGTAAATATCATTGCCCTTTTCCGCCAAAAGCTTCGCTTCATAAACAGACAAGAACATCCATTTATACTCCCCTTGACCTCTAAGCGGAAGTCTAGGTGCTTCCATCGCAAAGGACGTAAAGCTCAATAGAAAGATCCCACAAATAAAAATCTTCACTATAAACTCACTGGTTATTTAGTTAAATAGAATTGAAACACATTAATTTTTCCTGCCTCGAATCCTCCCTGGCAGTATTTCAAATAAAATCTCCATGTTCTGATAAACTTCTCATCAAACCTCATGGCCTTCACCTGATCCTGGACTTCTCCAAAAGACTCCTCCCACAACCCCAGCGTTCTGCCATAGTCTCGCCCGAACTCTAGCGAACCATAGAGTTTGAATCCATTGCCTTCAGATATTTCCTTAAACACTTTCGGCGAAGGAAGCATTCCTCCTGGGAATATGTATTGCTGGATAAAGTCTGTTCCCTTGCGGTAAGATTTAAAATCCTGATCATTTATTGTTATTGACTGAACAATCAATTTACCGTTTTTCTTTAATACTGAATTCAGAATCCTGAAATATGTTGACCAATATTCCTCACCTAAGGCCTCAAACATCTCGATTGAAACAATGTGATCGTATTGTCCTTCAATCTTGCGGTAATCCCTCAATTCAACTCTGGCAAGATCTCCAAATGTACTCAAACGGACCGTGGCATACTCAAATTGCTCTTGGGAAATGGTCACTCCAGTTACCCTTACTCCTTTTCGGGCGGCATACTCCATGAATCCCCCCCATCCACATCCGACTTCCAAAATATGATCCCCTTCTTTCAGTTGAAGTTGATCAAGAATATTTTGATACTTTCTTTCCTGTGCCGATAGCAAATCCAGTCCAGGTTTATCAAAGAGAGCACTTGAATAAGTCATACTCTCATCAAGCCACAATTTATAAAAATCATTGCCGAGATCATAATGGGCATGGATATTCTTCTTGCTTCCTGAAACTGAATTTCGATTCATCAGGTGCTTAAGTCTATAGAACATGATTTTCAGAAATGAGCCTTTGATCACTCTTTCAAGTTGGGATTTGTTATCAATTGCGAACTTTATCAGCTTATCTATATTGTCGCTCTCCCAGTAACCTTTAATATAGGCCTCTCCAAAACCAATATCGCCTTTCAGGAACAATTCCTCACAGAATCGCCAGTCTAAGACCTTAAGCCTGACATGCTCCCCGTCCTCTTTCCCTCGAAAGTTCAAATAGTCACCCTCAGGTGTAGCAATTGAAATTGAACCGCAGCCAATCTTTGACATCATTGCTAAAAATAAAGGCACCCAGTGATTTACTCCCGATTCATTTTTTATAAGGACACTATCTGCTTTACTCATATGTAACTCCACTTTTTAGCTTTTCCGGTTTAGAATAAAATCTGATTTTCTTCATAAATAGCCGCAGGGCCTGATAATGAATTAAAACGACAACGAATATCGTGTAGAATGGATATTTCAAAAATAATTTAATTAAGTTACGGTCGGTAAATGGCATTTCCTGACCTGAAATTTTCGCGATCAATTGCAAATGATTATCAAAGTGATAGTTTATGCTGACATGATCAGCGCGCCTGAAATCAAAAAAATACCCACCATAAACGTCATAAAAAGGTGAAACATGAAAATGCTTGCCTAGAAAGTTGATTTTTTCAGATGGATTGTGAAGTAGTACGTAATTGTGAGTCTCGCCAAATGTGTTGTTCACTTCACAAATCACAGCAACAAGTTTTTCCTGCTCATAACAAAACCAAAAACTAACTGGATTAAACACATAACCCAGAACTCTCGGAAAAGTTGGCAATACAATCTTCCCATTAAAGTTTTCGACTCCAGACTGAGATAAAATATCCCGGGCCCATTTATAAAGATCAGACCCATCTCTGTATCCGTGATCTTTTTCATAGAAAGAGAAGAGATTGAAGCTATTGACTCCAAACAGGCCGGATTTAAGACCCTTTATATCATCCAGAGAGAATTTTATATAAAAGCCAGAATAGGAAAACTCGTTGGTCTTCGGTAAAAATCTCTTATGATATATATTGGCGTGGTAAAGCGCTTTCATAAAATTTTAATCGATTCTCCATTTTTTCCTGTATCGTTCAGGAATTTTCGAATCCCCTCTTTTGTGCTGAGAATTCCATCCTCATGGAAACCATAGCGCATCCAAGCTCCTGAGAAATAAAGCCCATGACGCCCCTGAATTGTTTTCACTTTCTCCTGGGCAGCAATGGCCTCATTTGTAAAAAGCGGATGCTCGTAATCAATAACTTTTGCGATTTTGTCTTTGGATATTTCTGTTGCCGGGTTGAGCGTCACAATCACCGGCCTTGTCGTTGTCAGTGGTTGAAGTTTATTAATTAAATAACTCACCGACACAGCATCGTGAGAATCTTTTGATTTAACCGATAAATAATTCCAGGCTGACCAGGCCATTTTTTTCTTTGGCAGAATTTTTTCATCAAAATGCAGGACGGCCTGGTTTTTCTGATATCGAAAATTCGAAAGACAGCTTCGGATTTCGTCATCATCTACTTTCAAAATTTTTAAAGTCTCGGGAGGGTGTGTGCAAAAGAAACAATAGTCAAAAATCTCCTCTCTTTTGCCTGTGATTAGCTTAAGCTTGCCATTTTCTCTAGTGACTGAATGAACCGGCTCGCCTAAATATTTGCGCTCTATTCCCATTAGTGCTTTTTTTACATACGAATGGCATCCATTCACAACTGTCTTCCACTGGGGGCGGTCTGAGATTTGTAACAATCCATGATTAGTGCAAAATGTAAGGAAAGTGTAGGCAGGGAAATCGAGCATCTCAGTCGTCGGGGATGACCAGATACAGCCTCCCATCGGCAACAGATACCAGTTCTGAAAATCCTGAGAATAACCCTGATCTTTTAACAGGTCTCCCAAAGTCATATCCAGTCTTTTTTTAGAATCGTCCAGATAGACTGTAGAGTTTTTATTAAACCGCAAAACTTCCCACAAAAAGCGATAAAACCTAGGACTAAACACATTTTTGAACTGAGCAAATACAGTCATTAAATTTGTTCCGGCCCACATGAGATTGTCACTTAACCTCATCACACTGAAACTCATTTCACTGGGATGAGTACCTATGTTTAGCTCATGAAAAAATTCTATTAAATTAGGATAAGTTCGATTGTTGTGGACCAAAAATCCTGTATCCACAGGTGTCTTGACTCCATCAATTGTTAACTCGATCGTGTTTGTATGACCCCCGAAGTAATCTCCCGCCTCAAAAAGAGAGACTTCATACCCCAGCTTATTCAAATAATAAGCGGCCGAAACTCCTGAAATACCTGCACCAATTATTGCTATTTTCTTCATATGATAAAAATGCCATATTTTTTTAATAATTCCATCGTTTAGATGAGACAAGACCCATGACAATTGCTTGACATAAAATCCTGCCAATTTTTGTTTCGTTGTCTAACAATTATCAAACTACTAATGTTGCTTTTGCTTCACAGCAGTCAAGTACTATAGCGAAGCTTTTCATCCCTTGACCTATACTCCCCCACAGTATAGACTGCCTCCATGCCACACTCACCAGAAGAAAAAAAGAAGGCCATTACCCGCTTACGCCGCATCCGCGGTCAGGCAGAATCGTTAGAGAGAGCGATTGAAGAAGGAACTGATTGCAGTGTTCTTCTCCAGCAGCTAGCTGCTCTTCGTGGAGCAACCAACAGCTTAATGTCAGAAGTTCTTGAAGGGCACTTAAGAGAGACTTTTGAAAACAAAGGTCACAAAGTATCGCCAAAAGAAATCAAAACCACTCTGGATGATATGCTCACTCTCGTTCGCACCTACCTTAAATAATTAACGGAGACCAAAACATATGAAAACTCGCGCAGCAGTTGCTTTTGCCCCTGGAAAACCTTTAGAGATTGTAGAGCTTGATTTAGAAGCGCCAAAAAAAGGCGAAGTTTTAATCAAGATCACTCATACCGGTGTCTGCCACACAGACGCATTCACTCTTTCTGGAGATGATCCTGAAGGAATTTTCCCTGCAGTTCTTGGACACGAAGGTGCCGGCATTGTTATGGAAGTAGGAGAAGGTGTTACCAGTGTAAAACCAGGTGACCATGTCATTCCTCTTTATACGGCAGAATGTAAAGAATGCCTTTTCTGCAAATCAGGCAAGACAAATCTGTGCGTCTCAGTTCGTGCGACTCAAGGTAAAGGCGTCATGCCAGATGGGACAACTCGCTTTTCCTACAAGGGAAAGCCAGTTTATCACTATATGGGATGCTCGACATTCAGCGAGCACACTGTAGTGGCCGAAGTCTCTCTTGCTAAAATCAATCCGAAAGCAAACCCTGAGCACGTCTGCCTTCTTGGATGTGGAGTCACAACCGGAATCGGGGCCGTCCATAATACTGCTAAAGTTCAGGAAGGAGACTCAGTCGCAGTCTTTGGTCTTGGAGGTATTGGCCTGGCAGTTATTCAAGGGGCAAAGCAGGCAAAGGCCGGAAGAATTATCGCGATTGATACTAATCCATCGAAATTTGAACTTGCTAAAGAATTCGGGGCCACTGATTGTATCAACCCAAAAGATTTTGAAAAACCAATTCAGCAAGTCGTTGTCGAAATGACAGGATGGGGAGTTGATCACTCCTTCGAATGCATCGGAAACGTAAACGTCATGCGCGCAGCTCTTGAATGCGCTCACAGAGGCTGGGGGCAATCGGTTATCATCGGAGTTGCGGGTGCAGGACAAGAGATCTCCACTCGCCCTTTCCAGCTGGTCACTGGTCGCAAATGGATGGGAACGGCTTTCGGTGGAGTCAAAGGCCGCACTCAACTTCCAGGCATGGTAGAAGATGCGATGAATGGCAAGATTAAACTTGCTCCATTCGTTACTCATACGATGAAACTTGAAGATATCAATAAAGCATTCGATCTAATGCACGAAGGGAAATCTATTCGTTCGGTCATTAACTTTTAATCGCTAAGGATTTTGAAATGAAAGTACTAAAAAGTCATAAAACATTTGAAGGAAAAACTGAATTCTGGTCACATCAGTCTGAACAGACAAAGACCGAAATGAAGTTCTCCACTTTTATTCCAAAAGGAGAGATAAAAGGTTGCTTGATATGGCTTTCCGGACTCACCTGCACCGATGAAAATTTTATTACCAAGGCAGGAGCACAACGCTCACTTGCTCAGCATGGACTAATGGTTATTTGTCCCGACACCTCTCCAAGGGGCCTAAACCTCCCCGGTGAGCATGACGCCTACGACTTTGGGTCTGGGGCCGGATTTTATGTGGATGCAACAACAGAGGGCTACAAAGATCACTACAAAATGTATAACTATATTGTGAGTGAACTCACTGACCTTGTTAAAAATCATTTTAAACTTTCAAATATCTCCATATCCGGCCACTCGATGGGAGGCCATGGGGCCTTAGTCATTGGCCTGCGCAACCCAACTCTCTTTAAGTCGGTCTCTGCGTTCTCACCGATAGTTAATCCAATCGAGGTACCATGGGGTCAAAAAGCATTTAATGGGTATTTAGGCTCAGACACTCTTGCCTGGAAAAATTATGATGCTTGTGAGCTTTTAAAAACTGACCATTATCACCCTAAAAGTATCCTCATTCATCAAGGTACGAATGATGAATTCCTAGAAAATCAGCTAAAGACAAACAATTTTGCGAAAGTGGCCCAAGAGGTTTCTCAACCTTATAAAGTTATGATGTGTGAAGGATATGATCACAGCTATTACTTCATCTCCACATTCATCGAGGAGCATGTTGCTTTTCATGCAAGCAATTTTTAGCTTTAATCTTTTTTAACCATAATAATTGTGACCTCTCCTACTTTGAACCCCCATTTTGTCATTTGAGTTCTGGCCAGGAGTGTTTTTTTATCGAGCAGGTACATCCAGTCTTCAAAGTGAACACTGTAGTTACTATCTCCTACTGGTAAATCAAGATTGTATTGAAAGAAGAAAGTATTGCCGGCCACTTCACCGTGAGCAACACCGATGACATCTCCGGCCCGACCTTCATATTTTCCGGGAGAAAGTTCTGAGAGAGTCCAAACCCTGGAGCTCTTCGTTTTATCTGAATAAACAAACTTTTCATCCAAAGTGGCCACATTTCCTTTCCATGAGGCCATTATGTCCACATCAAATCTTTTTATTACTTTGCCGGAGCGATCTTGAACTATCCCTTGCGCAAATATTTTTCCATTAAAAAATTCTCTCAATTCCAACTTAGGATCTTCGCTTTGATAGTCTTGCAATTTTTGACTTGAGCAAGAGACTAAAAAAGTAAGCAGTAGAGTGATTATTGTTTTCATAGATGCTCCTTACAATTAAAGTGCCACATTGTTTTTTATGTTGCCACCAATTGGACGAAGCACTTATCAGACAATGCTTTGACGGAGATATTCATGGTCCCACATCGCCTTTTTGATCTTTAACAAACAGCTCCAAATAATTGATTCGGTGACCAAGCATTTCGCTCACTCAGAGCTTCATTGAAAAATGACTTTTGTCTTCCAATATGCATTTTTTGCTAATAACATAGACTAAATGTTTTCTATCTAACCTTGTCATCGTCGAAGGACTTTATGAAAAGATTCACATTTCAAGTCTGGCTTCTAATTTTGGGGGCTGTCTACTCGACTCTGGTTTCTGCTGAACTCAAGACAACACTGGTTGTTGGATTTGGCATGAATAAACCTCCTTATGTTTTTGAAAAAGAAAATTCGGGCCTTGAAGTTGAGATCTTTCGCGAAGCTGCTCATGCGGCCGGGTATGAAGTTAAATCTTTTTTTGGGCCGATGGAAAGACTAAAAACCAAGATAAAAAATGGCGAACTAGATGCTATCACGAACACTAACGTAAATGAGAATCTTCATTTATATAAATCAATGCCTTTCATCACGTACCATAATTACGCCATTGCCTTAAAAAAGAAAAATTTGAAGATAAAGACAATAGCTGATCTAAAAAATTACTCTGTAACAAGTTTTCAAAGATCCCGCGACCTGCTGGGCAGTGAGTTTACCGATATGGCCAACACGAATCCGCAGTATCGCGAATTCGCTGATCAAAAGCTTAGAAATATCCAGTTATTCAAAGGAAGAGCTGATGTTGCAATTGCAGATAAAAGAATATTTGAATATTTCAACACTCAACTAGACAGCACTATCGACCAAAGTCAGGTCGTTGTCATGTATGATTTATTCAAAGCAAACCAATACCAGGCCGCTTTCCGTTCTGAAGCCGTTATGAAGAGATTCAATGAAGGGCTTGTAGAAATTAAGAGGAATGGAACTTATGAAAGATTAGAAAAGAAGTATGGCAGCTATAAACTAAAGAAAATAAATAAAGAGTTTCCAGCGCACATACCTTACTTTATCGCGACCAGGTAAGCCCGCTGGAGTCTCCTATTTTTTAAGAATCTTTCCTAACGACAGAACACTTTAAATAAATCGATCCAAACCCATCAACCTTGCATGAAATATCATGCCCATCAATTGGATCATCCAGCAAGCGAATACTTTTTACTTTCGTTCCCGACTTAAGAGTATCCCCGCCAACTTTTAAATCTTTGACCGTTCTGACAGTGTCACCTGATTGCAACTGAACACCATTTGCATCTAAAAACTTTGGTCCGGCCACCACTTCTTCATTTGCTTCCGCTGCAGCTAAAGTCCACTCGTGTGCACATTCCGGGCAAATCCAAAGATTGCCATCAGGGTATCCGTACGGTGAATTACATTTTGGGCATGTTTGACTTTCGTCTGACATAGTCGTTCCTCTTGAAATAAATGATTTTATGAGGTGGTAGTGTAAAACTTTTGAGGCCCTTCTTTAAGTGCCTATGCGTCATCTGAATTCAAATTCGCCTTTTTTAGAAGAAACCATGCCAACACTGTACCCAGTATCTGAGCGAGCACAAAAGGCAAGAAATGGCCCGGGGCCATTCCACCAAAGGTATTAGTGAACATTCTGGCAAAAGTTACTGCTGGATTGGTAAAAGCAGTCGAGGAAGTAAACCAGTAGCCTGCGGCGATGTAGGCGGCGACACTCATTGGAGCAAACTCTACATGTTTTTTTCCTGAGAGTGCAATGACCGCAATTAAACCGAAAGTTGCGATAACTTCAGAATAAACAAAATGAAGACCAGAGCGCTCGACTGATGAAACGATAAACAAAGGTAAGTTAAACATTAAGTGTGTAGATAGAATTCCTAAATATGCACCGATCATTTGCGCACAAACATAAAAGAGTAACTCTCTTCTATTAATCCTCTTCCAAAGCAACTCAACGAGGCTCACAATTGGATTTAAGTGAGCACCTGAAATGGTGCCAAGAGTTTGAATAAGAGCAAAAAGCCCCGCTCCTGTGGCCAATGAGTTTACAAACAATGCTAAACCTGGCCGGTCAGGAAAAAAGTTCTGGGCCATTGTCCCTGAACCCAAAACAATCATCACCAGAAAAGCTGTTCCAATTAGTTCTGCCCAAAAAATGACTTTCATTATTTCCCTAATACCTTCGGAAGATTTTTGATGGCCTCTGCAATCTCATCTCTCACTCTTCTGTAAACTTTTAGTATTTCTTCTTCATCTACCATGTTTTTAGTCAAGGCCGGAGGATCTTGAAAGCCCTGGTGAATAATTTTGCCTCCAGGAAAATAAGGGCAGGTTTCTTTAGCGGCATCACAGACAGTAACAACATAGTCGAATGTTACCTCTGGAAGCTCCTCTACCGTTTTTGAATGGTGTGTGGAGATATCAATTCCAATCTCATTCATGACTTTTATGGCCCTTTCATTCATCCCGTGTTTTTTGGTGCCTGCCGAATAGACGTTGAAATCATCGCCCCAGAGATGGCGGCAGAATCCCTCCGCCATTTGTGAACGGCATGAATTTCCAGTGCAAAGAAACATAATGTTCTTTCTCATGCATATTTCCTTTTCAAGCTAGAAGATTTAAAAAGTAAAAAACCTTCAAGTAAAGTTAAAATGAATCCTCCCACTACTATGGAATACCCATTTAATAAAAACATTTTCGGAAACGTGTCGACCGGCAAGGGAACAAGGCCGTCTGGAAGCAATCGGAACTCCCATCCCTTGATAAAGTACGCCATTGTTATGGCCCCCGCTGCTGTACTTCCTATTGTATGAATTATGTATTCAGGAGTCGGTATACCTCCCAAACTTCTGCGGCTTTGCCCTTCAATCGAGACATCAGCAATACTATTTATAAAGTCTAGTAGGAACACAGAGCCTGTAACCCAAAACCACAGTCCTTGAGGTCTATAATTCAGTAATATAAAGGCGCCTAAACTAAATAGTACACCCCGAATGAGGTGAACGACTGTCTCCATAAAAGAATCAGGCCTGGAGTAAAGCTTAAATTTGATAATATGATAGTAGACCAGGTCAATGGCACCAATTGGTGCCATGATCATTATTATCAGAATCGGGATAAACATTTCATTTGCATTAAACATTAACAGCAACCTTTAGCTGCAGATGACTTTGGAGCACAACACGCACTCGCCGATGTCTCTTTGGGTTTTTCATTAAAGACTTCAGCATCATTCATCGTATGGTAAGTCTCCCAGGCTATTCCAGATGGATCCTTAACCCAGGCCTTTTCAGAGTTCGCATAACAACATGTCGTTGTCCCTTCACCATAAATGCCCAAATCTGCTTTTTTAAGACGCTCAGTTAATTCGCCAAGCTCTGCACTCTCATCGACCTGGAAGCCTAGATGATCAACACCTTCTTCACCAACTCTAGTCGAAATAGCAAAGTTAATGCGTGGGTCTTCCAGCATCCACTTGGCATAATCAACTTTCTGCTTTGATGGTTGTTGACCAAATAGTGTTGAATAAAACTGAATTGATTGATCTAAGTCTTTTACACCTACATGAACATGAAAACGTTTCATAATTTTCTCCTTTTTAACAACAGTTGAGTCCAGCATCAAAACACTCCTGAACTTTATATTCTTTGATGCTGTCCTGGCTTGCATCGCAAGCACATGCTAATTTTTCCAAGCTGGCCTTCATACGATTCAAGTCAGCTATTTTTTCTTCAATTTCTTTGATTTTCGCAGTCGTTTTTGTTTTAACTGTCCCACAAGTCATCCTGGGTTTCGTATTGAGCTCTAAAAGCTCTTTGACTTCACTTAGGGTAAAGCCCAGGTCCTGGGCCTTTTTGATGAAAGTGATCCTTTGGGCGTCTTCTACGGTGTAGGTTCTAAACCCAGAGCTTGTTTTAGGTTCACGAAGAAGCTCTTTGCGCTGGTAAAACCTGACGGTTTCAACTCCAACTCCTGCCATTTCTGCTAATTTTCCGATTGTTATTTTTTTCATAATTAAATAATAAACCC
>JBEIPI010000054.1:0-20811 GCA_040377165.1 Bacteriovorax sp. | reverse complement strand
ATTTAAAAATTCCAGCTCTTCCAGAAAAAACCCTACCTGCTCCTCTTCACCAGACTCCTCGCACTCAACCACCCTGATCTGACCCTTTTCAAAGGGAATACGGGCAAATGGGCATAAATCCAGGCCGATGACGATCTTGTGAAGCCAATAGTTTGTAAGGTTTAGAGTGTTTTCCATGCCATTATCATAGCACTCGACAAAGCAAAGAGGCTATGGCAAAGTGCCCAAAAATCGTTTTGGAGCTATATTATGTCAGAAGTCATTATCCCAGCAAAACCCGCAAAATCTCACCGTGTTGTTTTAAATTTAAACTACCGTGAATCGCGTATGGATAATGTTCTGCTTGAAGCTCTTCGCAACCAGGACGAGAACGCCTCACTAAAAATCATCTCTCGTGGCGCTCTAAAAGATCTTTTCACTAACGGCAAAATTCAGATCAAAGGGCAAAGAGCAAAATCATCGTCAGCACTTGCTAAAGGTGTGACGTATGTTGATATTCTTGGTTTCTAAATAACTGACTAACTCATCTATCAAAGACAAAATTCCCTAACCAAAGTTTTTCTCATTAGTTTCTAATGTCATTTCTGTCGTTTAGATCTGGCATTTCAATTGCTACCACAACTCCAGTTGAGTTTTCGTTCTTAAACAATTTCATCTCAAGGAGTTTTCATGGAAAAGAAAACTAAAACAAAAAAAATTCGCTACGGTGTCGTGGGCCTTGGCAACATCGCCCAGGAAGCGGTTCTCCCCGCTTTTAAAAATGCTTCCAGTAATTCTGTGCTCACTACTTTAATATCTGAAGACAAACAGAAGTTAAAAGTGCTCGCTAAAAAATATAAAGTTCACAACACCTACCTTTTTGAGGATATGGAAGAGTGTTTTAAGAATCATGAGATTGATGTCATCTACATCGCCACCCCTAACGATCATCACCGGAAAATCGTTGAGCTGGCGGCGAAATACAAGATCAATGTTCTTTGCGAGAAGCCGATGGCCGTTACACTAGATGACTGTCTCTACATGAACCAGGTAGCGGAAAAAAACAACATCAAACTCATGATCGCCTACCGCCTGCACTTTGAGGAGGCCAATCTCGAGGCGATCAAGATGTGCCGCCAGGGAACACTGGGTGATTTGAAATTTTTTAATTCATCTTTTAGTTATCAAGTGAAGGACAAAAAAAATATCCGCCTCAATCCCACATCTGTGGGAGGTGGCGCGCTTTACGATATCGGGATCTATTGCATCAACGCTTCCCGCTATCTTTTCAAGGACGAGCCAATCGAAGTCGTTGCTTTCTCTGCCACCAGCGATGACCCGCGTTTCATTAACACTGAAGAGACGACCTCCGCGATTCTTCGTTTTCCCAATGACAAATTAGCGGCCTTTACTGTGAGTTTTGGGGCCTACGATTCTTCAGATTATGAAATCATCGGTGAAAAAGGCCGCATCCGACTGGAGAATGCCTATGAATACGCCGGAACCATGGAGCTTAGAACCTTTCTTCAAGGCAAGGATGGATTAAAAAAATCGACAAAAAAATACAAGAAACGCGATCAATTTTCGGCCGAACTTTTATATTTTTCTGATTGTGTTTTAAAGAATAAAATTCCTGAACCCGGCCCGGTCGAAGGGACTGCGGATGTAAAAATCATCGAAGCGATACTGCGCTCAATTCACTTAAAACAACCTGTGGCGCTTGAGCCGGTTAAAAAATCAGCTTACCCGAATCAGAAACAAAAGTTTGTCCGCCCGGGAGTGAGAAAAAGAAAACTCTATCACGCCACCAGCCCCAGTAAGGGAAGCTAAAGAGTAAACTTTCCAATACAAAGTAAACTCTTCATGATAAGATGGCGTCTATGTTTATAGACGTCATTATTCCCACCTTCAACCGCGCTTCGGTTTTGGACCGCGCGATTCAAAGTGTGCTCAACCAAACCTACAAGCATTTCAAACTCCATGTTGTCGATGACGGCTCCACTGATGAGACTTTAGAGCTCCTGGAAAAGTATAAAGGAAAAATCACATTGCATTCTCAGTCCAATAAAGGAGTGAGCTCCGCCCGTAACCTGGCCGCCTTCAACAGCAGTGCTGACTGGATTGCTTTTTTAGACTCCGATGATGAGTGGATTCCACAAAAACTGGAGCTGCAAGTGAAGGCGGCCATGAACTCTCCAGAGCTTCGTTTCTTTCACTCTGAAGAGATCTGGGTCAGAAACGGCGTGAGAGTCAATCCAAAAAATAAACACCAAAAAAGCGGTCCTGACCTGCTTATACGCTCGCTTGATTTCTGCCTGATCTCCCCATCCACTTCGCTCATCAGGCGCGATCTTTTTTTAGAGCATAAAGGATTTGATGAAGACTTCACCGTCTGTGAGGACTACGACCTGTGGCTTAAAATCATGACTAAAGAAGAAATTGGTTTTCTTCCTGAGGCCCTCACCATAAAATACGGCGGACATGTCGATCAACTGTCACTGCAATTTGTGGCAATGGATTACTGGAGGATTAAATCGCTGGTGAGGTTGCACAAAAGTGCGCATGTAAACGAGATGATCAGAGAAAAAATCAAAGAAGTGCTACTGAAGAAAAGTGAGATCCTTTTAAAAGGCTACGTGAAGCACCAAAACAAAAAGGCCCATGATGAAATCACGGGCCTGCTCGAAGATCTATAAATACTTTTTTATTCTTTATCTTTGAATTCGCCGAAGTACTTAACTTTGCCCACTCCATCCATGTTGATAATCCATTTCGCCATCGCACCGTACTTAGCGTGGACATCATCAAGGCGTCGTTGGTCAACCGGACAAGCTGTCCCTTTAAGCCTTAGCCTTTCTTTGAATTTTTCCGCAGTCCTCTCTGACGGGAACTTCGCGCAGTTGATTCCTTCGTCCATTGAGTCGTCAATATAGTCCTTGAAATCGATTTCCTTAACTTGCTCCCACTTGTTGTCTTTGCAGGCGATATACGGCCCGATGTTGTGATCAGCACCTAAGACATCGTCGCGCTTTTGCAGCATATGGTTCCAAAGTCTCATCCCATTGAAGTTCGCGCCCAGGTCTCCGTAGCTAAAGACCCCGTTGCCGATAATGTTTCCACCCAGCAGGAATTTCTCACCAAAGATCCCACGCTTGATTGCTTTAACCTCACCTTTTTCTTTAAGGTAATTTTTCTCAAAGTAAGCAAATCCTTGTCCGAACATATGCTCGAGTTTATCTGTTCCGATTTCCTGCTCACCAATCTTAATTACTCCCGTCATGGTTAGACCGGTCTTAGCAAAAAGCTTAAACCCCATTCCGATGCCATCTAATACTCCCCAGTCCTGATAAACTGATTCTTTCTGAGTGATGGATCTCTTTTCGATATTTGGGTCTTTTAGAATGTCTTTGATTAATTGCCCGGTGATGTGATTATTAAAATATTCCTGAAGCTCATCATAAAGGGCCTCTTCTTCACACCCCTTATTTTTGGCATTTACAGTTTTGATTGATGATTGGATTGAGGCGTTTGCTTTTGCATTGACCAGTGCTGAGCTATCTGAAAGAGGTTCACCACGTCTCGTAAACTGATCGACTTCCGCCGCAGAAACAACCTGAGACACGACCATCATACCTAAGATAAACAATTTAGAAGCTCTCATAAAACCCTCATAGTGAACGCACATATTTGTACAGTTCACTATAAAGGATTAAGGATTTTTTTCTACCGAACTAGGTCTTTTTTACAGGGTGTTTAGATCTGTAACGGATGTTCAAAAACTCCACCGCCAGGGAGAAGGCCATGGCAAAATAGATGTAACCTTTTGAAACATGTTGTCCCATCGACTCCGCTACCAGCATAACCCCGATTAAAAGCAGGAACGAAAGGGCCAGGATTTTAACTGTCGGGTGTCTTTCAACGAATCCACTGATCTTGCCGGCCGACAGAAGCATAACCACCATTGAGATGACCATAGCGACCACCATGATACTAACCTGACTGACCATCCCTACCGCCGTGATAACTGAATCCAGCGAAAATACAATGTCCAGGACCAGGATCTGGGCCAGCATTGCTCCAGCGCTTGCTTTGGCCTTGGATTTAGCATCGTCCGGAAGAGCGTGCTCAGGATCCCCTTCCACTTTATGGTGGATTTCAAATGTTGATTTGGCGATGAGGAAAAGACCCCCGCCAAGCAGGATTAAGTCACGTCCTGAAAAGGCCTTCCCAAAAACAGCAAAAAGCGGCTCTTGCAAAGTCATGATCCAGCTGATTGAGAAAAGAAGCAGGATACGTATCCCTAGCGCGAGCCCGATTCCAATATTTCTGATTTTTGACTGCTGCTCTAAAGGGAGGCGAGCGACCAGGATGGCGATAAAAATAATGTTATCGATCCCCAGGACAATTTCCATTGCGGTTAAAGTGACAAGTGCAATCATCACTTCATTCGTTAATTCAAACATTCATGACTCCTAAAAATTATTTCTGAACTAGCTTGCAGCTGGTTTCTAATAAAATATCTCTCGACCAAAGCGTCCACGTTAATTCATCAGTGAGGGCCCTTAACACCCCCTGCGCATATGATCTTGAAGGCACACTGCCGTCAAAAACTTCTAACTCGAATTTCGACTGCCCCTTATTAGCGAGATAAAATGCGAAGTCTTCCGCCTGCACATACATCAGGCGTTCAGTTGCTCCGATGTTGAATTGGGTTTCAGCGACTGTTTCTAAATTAACTTTTACTGTGCAAAAAACTTCTTCAGAATGAACGTTTTGCGATCCTGCAAACAAAGCTGCCGCTATGACGAATGCTTTCATTTCTTCTCCATGAAACTTGAGTGTTTTAAGCTCTTATTGTAATAGCTCGGCATTACCTTTGCAAAGTGCTTTATGTGACTTTAACCTTAACAGGAAAAAATACATGAAATCACTCTCTAGCTTACAGAAAAACCTAATCATGGCGACGGTTCTTACAGCAGTTTCGGCCTGTAGTTCCGGGCCCGTTGTCCAAGATTTCCCCGTAACGGCCAACCCTTCCGAGGAAATCAGCAACCTTGAAAGCGAAGTAACGCTGGCCCACGCTAATCAGGTGGATGTTTTATCTCCTAAAAACTTCAAAGGCGCTCACGAGGCCCTCAATGACGCTAAGAAGATGAATCAAAAAGGAAAAGATGCCGAAGACACACTTCACAAAGTGGCCATCGGAAAGGCGTATATAAGGGATGCCAATGCGGTTGCAGAGGTTGCGCGCAATAACGTTGAAGAAGTTATTAAGGCCCGCGAAGCCGCAGTGGTTGCGGGAGCTCCAAGCTATTTTGGAAAGAAATTTGAGAATGTCGATGAAGACTTTAGAGACCTGACTGAAGATATAGAGAAGAATAAACTCTCTTCTGTCCCAAAAGAAAGAGCTGAACTTCAACAAGAATATCTTGATCTTGAGCTGATGGCGATTAAAGAAAAGCACTTAAAAGACAGCCGCGAAGGAATCAAAACAGCGAAGAAAGAAAAAGCTGAAAAATACGCACCAAGAACACTGGCCATTGCTGAGAAGAATTACGCTGACACAGAGGCATACATTACAGCAAACCGTCACAACTCTGCTGCGATTCAGACCCGCGCTGCTGAAACACAAAACAGCGTAGAGCACGCAATTAATATCAACCGCATCTCTCAAAATCAAAAAAACCTGCCGCCAGAAGAGCTAGCACTAATGATTGAGCAGGAAAAAATGAGAGTGGCCGCAAAACAAAATCAACTGGAAACTGTTGAAGACAGACTGGAATCAACTCAGAGTGCTCTGGATAAACAAAGAGACGCAACTGCAGATGCAGCTGCGGATGCAGCCGCTGCTGCTGCTGCCTTAGGCATGACAAAGGAAGCTTTCGAAGCTCAAAAAAGACTGAATGAAAAATACGAAGCGGCCAGAAAGGAGTTCGCTTCTAGCGAAGCTGAAGTCTATAAACAAGGTGACGCTCTTTTGATCCGCTTAAAAGGGATGGAATTCCCAAGCTCAAAAGCTACAATTACAGAAAAGAACAAGCCGCTACTAAGCAAGGTTCAAAAAGTAATGGAAGATTTTGGAGCAAGCACTGTTGTCGTTGAGGGCCACACTGACTCTGTTGGCGGGAAAAAAATCAACGATAAATTGTCTCAAACCCGTGCGGAAGCCGTTAAGGAATATTTAAAGTCTAGCAGTGGATCGACAATGGAGCCACTAAAAATTGAAGCTATGGGTTATGGATACCAAAAACCGCTGGCAACAAACAAAACAGCTGAGGGCAGAGCTCAAAACCGTCGCGTTGATATCGTTATCAAGCCTGACAACACCAACCTTTAAGACTATTTGTAACTAAGCCCCGTGCAAACGGGGCTTTTTTACTAAAAAACATATTAAGAATTCACTAAATGCAGTATCATTTAGGAATGTCGAAAAAAGCTAAATTGAAAAAAAACCTGGATCCATTTACGAGTGCCAATGACATTCAAAAAGGCCTGGTCGACAAAAAGAAAAGTAAAAGAACGGCACAGGAAAAAAACCGCCGTGACCGCCACCAACAAAAAGAAATTGTCCGCCAGCTCACTGACGAGCTGATCAAATTATCCGAAAAAGATATTTTAGAAGACAACTCCCGCGAGCAAAACCCCCATCATAAAACCAACGAAGTGGTCTATACGATCAGACCGGTAAAATCCAAAGACGATTAGTTTAAGCGCTTTTCTTTCCTTCAATAAATGTATTAAGCCTGATGACGAGTCCACGGAAATCCTCAACCTGACCGCCAAGCTGGTTTGCCGACTCACGCGTCTGGTGAGAGGCCGAGCTGTTCTGGTGAGAGGCACTGTCGATTTCACTCATCGCTTTAGTGATCTCTCTGATACTCTGAGACTGCTCATTGCTCGCCGAAGATATCTCGTTCACCATGATATTGACGTTGTTGACGTGGGCTATAATCTCATCAAGGGCATCATTACACTTTTTCGCCGTCTCTGTGCTCATTCCCACTCTGCTTTGACTTGAGGCCATAAGCACACTAATTCTTTTTTTCGAGTTTTCCACTGTCTGTTCAACCTGACGGATACTGTTTTCCAAAAGATCAGTAATTTCCTTTGCCGAGTTTCCACTCATGGTTGCCAGGTTTCCAACTTCCTCGGCAACAACCGCAAAACCCTTTCCGTGCTCACCGGCCCTCGCCGCTTCAACTGAAGCATTAAACGAAAGAAGCTTGGTCTGAAACACAATCTCATTGATCACTTTTGTCTTGGCACCAATCTCATTGATGATATTTACAATTCCACTAATCTCTTTATTGTTGTGCTCAACCTCTTCCTTTATCTCAAAAATACTTTGAGATATCTCGTCAATCGACTTAATCACTTCCTCAACTGCCATTTTCCCGATATGCACGCTCTCTTTACTGTGCTCGGAGATCTCTGCAGACTTTCTGGCGTTGTCGGCATTGCTAACAACACTTGCACTTGTCTCTTCTACTGCCGATGTCGTCTGCTGAAGCGCAGCTGCTTGTTCGGTAATGCTCGAAGAAAGACTGGTGCTCGCCTGCGCGATTTCACTGGTAAATGTAGCGATTTTATCAGAGCCACTATTCAGGCTGTTTGAGATATCGTGAAGCAGGCGCGCGATAGATTGAGCGAAAAAATACCCTACTGCAAATCCACAGAGAATCCCTGCCAGCATGATTCCATTCTGTAGCAACTTGATGTGTTCTGCTTCATCAAGCGCTTCCTTAGTCCACTCTCTTGCATTTTTCTCATGAAAGGCCACAAGTGCATTAATGCTCTTGTTGTATCCCTCTGCGGCCTTCGGGCAGTCGACTAAAAAAATAGAACGAATTTTTTCTCTATCTTCAGCTGTTCCTGTTTTATGTAAAGCTAAAACTTTTACTCCAATCGCCTTAAACTCTGCCCAGCTTTTTTCCACATCCGAATAAAGCTCCTTTTCTCCAACAGAAAAAGACATTGCTGTTTTATAGAAATCGTTTTCCTTTTCATACATCGCAATTAAATCCATTACAGATTTTACGGAAGCCTCTTCCTCTGCTTTGGAAATTCCCGGCAATCCGAGAGTTCTGAGCGAAATACGAATCTTGCTGTAGTACAGATACATATTGTCCGCTGATTTAATATTGGGGATGCTGACAGTAGAGATCCTATTTAAACTCTCATCCAGCTGATTAATCCCCCAAAAGCTCACTCCACCAACGACCACAGTGAACAACAAAAGAGTTCCACATAAGAAAAATAACTTTGCCCTTAATCCAAAACTATTCCATTTCATCCGGCCTTCCCCTGTAGTTAGTAACCCTAACAGTTTCAGCCCACCTATCGAGAATTTTGAGGTTACCTTGAGGCTATTCGCCTAAGAATAGAATATCTGTATCAAAAATTGCCGAAAACAGTCTTTTTGACAACCTAACTAATTAATTTTTTTGAAAAAATACAACTTACGCAAAAATTACGCTTTTCTTTTTTTGAAATCTCATTAGCATCAAGACATGGAACTAAAAGACAAAATTTCAATTCTCGCCGACGCCGCCAAATACGATGCTTCATGTGCAAGCAGCGGTGTAAAAAGGGCGGCCCAGGCCGGGGGGATTGGTAATCTTGTGGGCTCCGGCATCTGTCACAGCTTCACTCCCGATGGAAGATGTGTATCACTTTTAAAAATTCTTCTCACCAATTTCTGCATTTACGATTGCAGCTATTGCGTGAACCGCGTTTCAAGTCAGGTAAAGCGCGCGAAGTTCTCCATTCAAGAAATGGTAGATCTTACGATGAATTTTTATAAGAGAAATTATATTGAAGGATTGTTTTTAAGTTCTGGTGTCGCTAAGTCATCCGACGAAACAATGGAAGAGATGATTGAAGTCGCAAAACGTCTTCGCGTCGATCACAAGTTCGGCGGCTACATTCACCTAAAAGCAGTCGCTGGTTGCTCACAGGCACTTTTAAACAAAGCAGGATTGTACGCTGACCGATTAAGCGCAAATATTGAACTGCCAAAACAAGTTGATCTCAATGAACTAGCTCCAGCTAAAACACACACCGAGATTGAAAAATCAATGGAGCAAATTCAGGATCGCATAGTGGAGAATATTGAGGAAAAAAAGCTTTTTAAAAAAGCTCCTCAATTTTCTCCAGGGGGTCAGAGCACTCAGATGATCGTAGGAGCGACTCCAAGCACTGACCGCGACATCATGACGAAAGCTTCTGATCTCTATGGAAATTTTAATTTAAAGCGCGTGTACTATAGCGCCTTCAGTCCGATACCGGATAGTGATCCGAATCTACCTTTACAGCGCCCTCCAATGATTCGTGAGCACCGCCTGTATCAGACTGACTGGCTTTTGCGTTTTTACGGTTTTAAAGTCGATGAAATCCTGCCCACCGATGTGCCGGAGTTGGATCTTGAAAAAGACCCGAAACTCTCATGGGCCATCAGAAATCGTGGAACTTTCCCGGTGGATTTGAATACGGCCCCAAAAGAAATTCTCCTGCGTATCCCGGGCCTCGGTGTTCGCAATGTAGATAAAATCCTAGCGACCAGAAGATTCCAGAAAATCCGTCTAACTGATTTGAGTAAAATGCGCGTGCATTTAGACAAGATCAGGCCATTTGTAGTCACCACTGACTACAACCCACCTCTCACCCAGCTAGACTCGCTACATTTTGAAAACACGTTCAGGCCCGAGACTCACGTGCAACTGGATTTATTTTCCAGCCTCCCTGTAAGCGTGACAGGAGAATTTTAATGAAGATCATCACACATGATTCGACATTTGAGTCGTGGAGAAAATATGCAAGAAACCTACTTGAAGAAAAAATTCACTACAATGAAGTTGTTTGGCAGTCTGATCGCACAGGATCTCTTTTTGATTTTGTGGATGCCGCTCCTGCATCTCAAACTTCAACTCTTAAAATACCAAGAGACTTTATCCAGGGCGCAGAGTTCGTCGCCGCCTTTCGAGACGACTCCACCTGGCCGCTTCTTTATAAATTGGCCTACCGGATTGTTTATGAGGAAAAAAACTTAATGCAAATTGAACTCGACGATGACGTCCTCGATTTTCATAGACGTATGAGATTAGTGAGTCGTGATCTTCACAAAGTAAAAGCGTTTGTTCGCTTCAAGGAGATTAAACAAAATGACAAATCAATTTACATGGCTTGGCACCGTCCTGATCATCGTGTCCTTAAATTTTCTGCTTCATTTTTTACAAATCGCTTTAACGGCATGAATTGGGCCATCTTTACAGAAGATGAGTCAATGAGCTGGATTGATAATCAACTTTCCTTTGGGCCTGGTATCACACAACAGGAAGCCCAAGCATTCGATCACACGGAGGAGTTATGGAAAACGTATTACGGTTCTATTTTCAACCCTGGACGATTAAAAGTAAAAATGATGAAAAAAGAATTACCGCTCCGCCATTGGGCCACACTCCCGGAGGCAGAGATCATCGATCAACTGATCGCCGATGCTCCCAAAAGACTTGATGAATTTTATGAATCACAAAGACCATCAGCTGTGCAATGGGTTCCAAAAGGAAATAAAGAGGCGACACTTCCAGAATTGAAAGCGGCACTTCCAAATTGCAACGCCTGTGGGATATGCAGTAAAGCGACAGCACCAGTGTTCGGCGAGGGGCCGAGTACGGCTGAGATCGTTTTTGTCGGTGAACAGCCAGGAAATGAAGAAGATCTTTCAGGATCTCCTTTTGTGGGCCCAGCTGGAAAATTATTGATGGAGGCTTTGGATAAAGCAGGAATCAAACGTGAGGAAGTCTATCTCACCAATGCGGTTAAGGCCTTTAAATGGAAAGAGCAAAGTGGGATAAGAAAGCACGTTAATCCATCGGCCTTTGAAATCGGCGCGTGCAGACCGTGGGTTAAAGCTGAATTGGATCATATAAAACCGCGCATCTTAGTCTGCCTCGGGGCCAGTGCCGCCCAGTCAGTCTTTGGGAAAATGATGAAAGTTCACGACTCTCACGGAAAAATATTTCAAACAAGTTTTAGCGATAAAACAATTATACTCCCCCATCCTTCGGCCATCCTTAGAATGACTGGCAGGCCCCAGGAAACTCTCCTCGAGCAGTTTCTCAGTGACATTGTGGCCTTAAAAAATATCTGATAAAAAATTGTGGTGACATAAAAACGCGAATTTCACCCGAAATCAAAAGAAATTTATTCAATTTTCTGGCATCTCATCTGCAACCTCCAATCCTAATGCAAAAAGACATGCCATAGTGGTCCACGGTGCCCGGCACTGGACGAAAATGACTCTACTCAAGTAATTGACTTGATAAAAGGTGGTGCGCTGATGTTCGCAGACGGTTAATTTACCACCTGTGTTGACCGTCCGTTTTGCTTTAACTATGCCGATTAAAATTATAAAATAAGAGAGTGAGGTGAACATGAAGTTATCATTAACTCTCTTATTTTCTGTCCTCCTACTAACCGCCTGCTCCTCGGCACCAAGCCGACCGCAACTCTACCCAAACCAGATTTTAAAAGAACGCGGAGCCGAGGCTTCTCAAAAAGAAATTGATCAATGCCTAAAAGAGTCTGAAGCCTACTTAAAAACTCCGGAAGGAGAGAAACTGAAAAAAAGCATTAATCCCGGAAGCGTAAGCACTTCTGTTGGATTTGGCTTTGGTACTGGCGGCAGTGGCATGGGACTTGGTATCGGCACCGGCGGAGGTGGTAGATCCAGACTTTCCGGCGAAGAGCAAGTCCGCAGGAACTTTACCAATCAATGTTTAGTGAATAAAGGTTATCAGGTTGTAGGCTGGGAGAATTAGCGCTAGAATTATTTCATGAATTCTCAGCATTCGCTTATGCTCAACGTGGTTTTTATCGCCCTAGGTGGACTCTTTCACCTGGCCGAATATTTACTGCCCGATCGCCAAATCAGTTTAAGGAAAGATTTCCAGAAGGACATCATCGCCTTCATGCTTTTATCCGCCTGTGGTGTTTTAATCTCCACTCCGCTGATTAATTATTACCGCACACTGGATTTGAGTTTTCTTAGCACGCTTCATTCGCTGAATTCATTCACTAAAATTCTTCTGGCAACACTGATCACCGATTTCCTTAATTACTGGATCCACTATTTCATGCACAAACATGCCTGGTACTGGAAGGCCCACGTGCACCACCACCGCGTAGAAAACCTTTATTGGTTCTCAGGATTACGCGCAAGCTTTGGGCACTACTTCTCTTTTATTCTCTCGCGTGTGACAGTCGGAATTGTGCTTTTTAATCTGACTAGCGGGGAATTGTTTTTTTATCTTTCAATCGGCCTGATCACTAATTTTTACCAGCACACGAATGCTCGTATCGGCCACCGCTGGATTGAATGGGTTCTCGTTACACCTAGAGTTCACAGGCTTCACCATGCTTCTAATGGCAGAAGACTTAAAAACCTCGCCACCATCTTCTCTTTCTGGGACCGTATGTTCGGGACCTATATCGACCCGGAAACCCATCCGGCCGATTACGAGTTAGGAGTTAAGGCCGATAAAAAATCCGAGTGGAAGGAAATTATCGGAATTTAACTTTTTTTAAAAAAATTTTAGCCCCAGTCTTGACACTTATTTTTCTGATCTTAATTTTTAGGTGTGAATAAAATAGCCAATTTTTACACGACTAAAAAAGGAGGAATTATGAGACAAAGAGCTATTTTAACTTTTGGCCAGCACCCATTTACGCCTCTTACAGGACTGGCAAGAGAGGTGGCAAGAGAGATGGAAAGAGAACTTGCGCAAAACTACGAATCCCCACAATATTATGAGACTGACGATGCCTTTCTCGCCAGCATGGATATCCCTGGAGTTACGTTTTCAGATATCTCCATAGAGCTGGAAGAAGACAGGCTTTCTATCTTTGCGGAGAGAAAAAGCCCATTTGACAAAACCGGTGAAAAGACAAAAAAATACTCTCAAGTCTTCACGTTGCCAAAAAATATTGATTCCGAGAAAATTAATGCTCATTACGAAAATGGTGTCCTTAGTTTAACTCTGCCCAAATCAGCGGATCATAAGGCCAAGAAAAAAATTCAAATTTCGACTGGGCAAAAACCTAAAAGCTGGTCGAACTTTTTAAGTTTTGGAAAGAGTGAAACCGAAGCGACGGTTAACTAAGGTCTTTTCAGGGGGAGAGGTTCTCTCTCCCCTACATAAGTAGAAAAAATTTAAATTGGGAGGAAGAAATGAAAACCAAATTAAAAAATTTTTTACAATCCAACTTATCCATTTTTTTAATATCCCTAATGATGGGAGTGGCATGTCACTACTTTGTAGTCACGGAAATCATGGCAAAACATGAGAATAAATATGAATCAACTCTAAATCTCTATACCAGTGCTTTTCGGGACCTGAAAAAATCCTAGACTTTGGCCGGAGAAAATCTCCGGCCGCTAATAGTCCCACAACTATAACAAGCGGCACTCTTTTCCGTGGTAAGAGAACTCCTCCACATCCTGAAGTGAGATGACTTCCACTCTATTTTGCTTAAATCTCTCCAGCAGCTTTGGAACTGAATCCACCGAGCGCGCGTGCACATCATGCATAAGCACAACACCACCGCCAATAGGTTTATTAATTGTTATCTTCACTTTTGAATAAGTGCCATTGGAGTTCTTTTTAAACTCATAGCCGGTTCCGCCGATGATATTGGCCATCACATTTTGAGCGATATCATCCGGGCTCATGTCGAGAAGCCAGTCAACCGTATCGATATCCCAGAAAGCGAAGTTGATGCAATTGTCGCCGAAGAGATCTTGTGAAACTTCTTTCATGACGTTTAAATGATGATAGGCCCTGGTTTTTGAGCCGTAAGCGCCGTATGGAAAGCGGTAATAAATCTCCCGCCTAAGAGCATTCTCCTCCTCCAATAATCTTGCCGTTGCTGTGATCGTTTTCTTTAAACCCGCTCGGTAAACCGCTTCAGTTTTTGTGTCGCTGCTGACATGATCGTGATGATGGCTGGCGACGTTGTGACCTTCGGCGATCATGCGTTTAACAATAGGAAGAGTTTCGGTGTTGATACTGTCGGTAAGGACAAAAAACGTGGCCTTTACTTCATAGCGTTTTAATGTGTCCAGAAGTCTTGGGGTATTCTTAGCATCTGGACCGTCATCAAAAGTCAGGACGACTTTTTTGGTGCCTCTTAAAGATTTAGTCAGGTATTGCGAAAAACCAGTGTCTTTTCCAGGGATGTAGATTTGCCCCGGGTTTGGGAATTGTTTGTCGTCAATTGCAGAGGCATGTGCCGTCAGGGCAACCATTGCTGAAAGTAGCAGAAGTTTCATTTCATCATCCTTGATTGAATATTTTATTCTTGTCTGGTGATAAAATTCTGTCAATGGAGCTAGTCTGTAAAAAACTGTCATGTGCTCTTTCAAGAACAATGATTCTTTAACCGAAACAAATACTTCCTCCTCTCTATAGAAACCTATTGAAATAACATGTTTTTCTCTTGGCACGCCCCATGCTTTAGGTATTCCAAAAAAGAACTACTAACGAGGAGAAAAAAATGTACGGATCATCATTCCAATTTGAACAATCAATGAACTCAATGAGCTCACTAAAAACATCGGCGCCTAAAAGTGAGGGAACAATATTCGTGGCAATTGTAGCAATAGTGCTAATTGGTTTTTCAACTGCGGGCTTCGCCAATACCAGCTCTCCAAGACTATGTCATTTTGAAGCCCACTGGAAATAGAAAGAAAAAGGCCCTCGCAAAGAGGGCCTTTATATTGAAGTTTAGTGAAGCATCTGATCCTCAAATGCAGCAAGCGCAGCTTTCGCTCCCTCACCCATCGCAATGATGATCTGCTTATATGGAACAGTAGTGACGTCTCCCGCGGCGTAGATACCCGGGACATTTGTCCTACCTTTGGTGTCGACAATAATCTCACCAAACTTGGTTGTTTCAACAATGTCTTTAACAAAACCAGAGTTCGGCAACAGACCGATCTGAACGAAGATCCCGTCGAGGTCAACCTTCATCATCTCTTTAGTCTTTCTATTTTCGTATTCAAGTGCGATCACTTTTCCGCCATCTCCGATAACTTGCGAAGTGCGGGCCTCTGTCACGATTGATACGTTCGGAAGTGATTTCAGTTTATCTACTAAAACCTTATCCGCTTTTAAAGTGTCCATGAATTCAAACAGGACAACTTCTTTGACGATACCGGCGAGATCAATGGCCGCTTCCACACCAGAGTTACCTCCGCCGACGACTGCGATTTTCTTGCCTTTATAATAAGGGCCGTCGCAGTGAGGACAGAAGGCCACGCCTCTTCCGATATATTCTTTCTCACCTGGAATATTGAGTTCTCTCCATTTCGCCCCTGTCGCGACGATAATCGCTTTGGTCTTGATGAATTCTCCTCCTTCTAGGTGAATGATTTTTTCTTTTCCGTTATTTTCAATGTTCTGAACACGTCTGTGCTCCAGGACTTTCACCGGGTAATCAGCAATATGCTGACCTAATTGAGCAGCAAGCTGTGGACCCTCTGTGTATTTGATACCAATAAGGTTTTCGATTCCTTTCGTATCCTGAACCTGGCCTCCGAATCTTTCGGCAAGCATCGCAGTCTTTAGACCTTTTCTTACTGAGTAGATAGCAGCGGCAGAGCCCGCTGGTCCTCCACCGACAACAACGACGTCGTAAATACCCAGGTCTTGGCTAATCACCTCACCTGCAGCTTCCTGAACTCCAAAAGTTTTTTCCAGAGCAGAGAGAAGGTCGATGGTATTTAAACGCCCGTTGTAAATCATCTTATCGTTAACCACTACACTTGGAACGCCCTGGATTCCCAGAGTTTTAATTTCTTCCTGCGTGTACTGGCCATCGATCATCGTGTGATTGAAGTTTCCGTGGATCACGGCCATTTGATTTAAAAATTGCACGACATCCGGACAGTTTTCACATGAGAGTGAAACATATGTTCTGACTTCAACCGGCCCTTTGATTTTCTTCATGCGGGTTGAAATCGCTTCATCGGGAAATTTCCCTTTATTGTCTGAGTTTAGGATCGCTAAAATCAGCGATGTGAATTCGTGCCCGCTCGGAATCCCTTTAAATGTGATTCCATTGGCCGCCCCTCCGTACTCAAGGTGAAACTGAGGAAATGGTGCTTTGTGATCACCTACGGCAGGCCTTGCGGTGATATTAGATGAAGTAGAGGCAACTTGCTCCAGCATATCCACCAGATCCTTTTGATCAGCGTGATCGCTTGTGCTGTAAACCAGATCGATGTTTTTTTCTAATTTTCCGAATACTGATTTTAATTGCTCTAAAATATTATTGTCTAACATAACTTCCTCTGTGAGAAAGCGGGAGTTTCCTCCCGCTTGTAATAAAGATAAATCTCAATTCTTAGATTTTTCCTACTAGGTCTAGTCCTGGTTTTAAAGTAGCAGCACCTGGAGTCCACTTAGCTGGACATACCTGGTTAGGGTTAGCAGCAACGTATTGAGCAGCTTGAACTTTTCTCATTAGCTCTTCAGCGTTTCTTCCGATACCGTTGTCGTTGATTTCAGCAAGTTTAATGTGTCCGTCTGGGTTTACTAGGAATGTTCCTCTGTAAGCAAGACCTTCTTCTTCAATGTGAACACCGAAAAATCTTGAAAGGTGACCTGTTGGGTCCGCTAGCATTGGGTACTTGATCTTCTTGATTGTTTCAGAAGTGTCGTGCCATGCTTTGTGTGTGAAGTGTGTATCTGTAGATACAGAGTATACTTCTACGCCCATTTTTTGGAACTCAGCATACTTATCTGCCATATCTCCTAGCTCTGTTGGACATACAAAAGTAAAGTCAGCTGGGTAGAAAAAGAAAATTGACCATTTCCCTTTCAGGTCATCTTGAGTAATTGTTTTGAAATCACCGTTTACGAAAGCTTGTGCTTTGAAGTCAGTAACTTTTGTGTTGATTAAAGTTGCGGCCATTTTTTTCTCCTTTTTGAATACAATGGTTATTAGGCAAGAAATTGAATTCTCTTGACTAGTTTACGGTCTTTTTCAAAATAGAGATAATTGATTTTAATTCTTTAGCGATAGGTCAAATCTATGGGTCTTCATTGGTAAGTGCCCAAAACCGCTTGGGGTTTTAGGCATCTTTTGATGGTTCTACTTTATCAGTTTTCTGGTTAAATGTCATTTCATCCTAGATAATAGTGCGAATTTTTGCGAGAGCGGTTTGGCAGGCAAAACTAAATGAGCGGAACCTTCCGTTCTCTAAGCGCATCAGCCAGCGGTCAAGAGTCAATGTGCGTGAGATATAGAAAAAAATAAAACCAATCGCTACTGGCCGAAGCAGATACCATCCAATTTGGGCGTGATCACTTTGAGAAAAATATAAAAATGCCCCTGTGATAGCGAGAGAAGTGAGAAATAAGGGGCGAAATAAGTCCTTCAGCGCCAACCATGCTGCATCTTTTGGCGCAACAGTGCTTGAGGAAATCTTAATTCCCTTTTCGCGGGCCATGCGCAGAAGCTCGTTGTCATATTTCGCACCATAAATACTTCTGCCGCCTATACGCCACGCAAGTATCGCTAAAACACCGGCCGCTAATATTTTTGTAGCTACGATACCAATAAATACCCAGAGCAATTTCTCTGGATTTAGTCCATGATAGGGAACGGTTTTTTCAAACATATACTCAGCTGCGGTGAAGAGCTTTTCACCGAAGAAAAGGTAGTATGTCACCAGAGGTTGAACAAAGGCCCAAACTGAAAGCATTGCCATCGCCACACAAAGCCCCAGAGGATTTGTTCCAAATATCATCAGGCCGATATTAAACAGTAATCCCTGCATGCTTAAGCTCAGCATTGGTCCTAGTTTTTTTCCAGCAGGCGAAAGCGATTTTAAGACGGCTGCAACATTGGAAATGCTATAAGTCGTCCAGGTATTTTTTGGGAGATCACGGGAAAAGATTGCGGCCCTGCAAAGAATAAACCCTTGGTTCAGTGATAGGCAGACACCTGAGAATGGAACATGAAAGGCGTGAAGCAATGAGCCCAGCCCCACTTCTATCACTGATAGCGTGGCCCCATACTCTCCGATAGTTTCGACTTTGTTATTTTCTTCCATCCCGCTAGTTTTCTCAATTTCGCGGGAATAAAGCCAGAATTTTTTAAAAAAATTATTGATTAATCAGGTCGCGACGTCCTTGAAAGTAAATAACATCAAGAACCAATGACCCCGCCATATAGGTGGCCACTGCTTTCGCGAACCCTTTTTTGGGGTCCTCTGCCATGCACATTTGATTGTACATCACCAATGACAGTCCGATGTTTCCAGGAACGCTCAGAATATTATACAGACGGTGATAAGAGAAACGATCCACAGTTGCTGACCCTGTTGACAACACTCCTGACTTTTCTTCGTACTCTTTAGTCGCGAGCGCATCGATTAGCAACTCACGGCTTGCCTCAATATCGACATCTTCAAGTTTGATAGCTTCTTTTGTTAAAGGCTGCCCTGTTTTTTTATCGATGAAAAGCTTTGCTGAATCTTCTGCATATTTCTCAAAAAGGCCTTCTTCCTCAGCGACCTCTAAAATCGACTGAAGTTTAGCCTGCCCTTCCGGGTCTTTTTTCAGCTCATTTAATTTTCTCTCAAACTCTTTATCGCTTGTGTTGAAAAAGAAATGGTAGACACCAGAGACACCAATATCTGAGGCAGCACTGTTAAAGAAAGTTATCGGCATCTTCCCTTTCCACGGATGAAGCTTGTCATTGGCCAGAACGAACTTACCAGCAACGTAAGTAAACACTAAACTGATACCTAAAGTGAAATAAAGCTCATTAAACCATTTTGAATCCTTCTCTTTATCCCAATTTACAGTCGTATAGGTAATCGCACTTGAGCCTAATCCTCCGGCAGTCAATGCATAAGTTAGGCGTTTTGCCATTCTCGCAGTCTCAGGTGTCGGCTTTGACTTCACGTGAGACTTACAGCTGTAATAAAGCTTTTCGTACACGCGAACTTTATCTCCGGCCATTCCAGTTGTCTTTTTTTCTACTTTTGTTCGATGAGCGGCGAATTTTTTCCACAACTCATTTTTAGGATCAACATCAGAGCCGAAAACTTCTTTCTGGAATTCGGCCAGAAGCGACTTTCTCACTTCAGCATCTCCATTGGAAAAATAAAATATGGCCCTGAAAGTCGGGGCATCAGATGGCTTAGGATTGTACTCACTAAAATATCTATAAAAGTCATCTATTTCATCGGCCGTAAGATCCATACTCAGGTAATTTTTTAAGATCTTTGCCATCTCCTCATCTCCAACCTGCTGGGGAGAGATGAAATCCTTCATCAAAAGAGCACAAGTTTTTTCTGCGGCGGGTTCCCGTTCGAATGCTGGTCGAAGGTTTCCGCAGGAAACAAGAAAAAGGGAAAGTATATTGATGATGATAAATAAGTTTTTCATTCTTATTTATCGGTGATTAAGTTAAAACCCTACACTTGACAAAAACACTTGGCTTTCTTCTTAAGCGCTTGATTGCAGATGGCATTTGATCAATTAAATCCAGGGGTCTCAAACTTAAATGGTCATTGCCTTTTTTAAGCCATCCTTTGCACGCTTCCATATGAATGAGATGCCCCGCTACCGCGGCCTCAAACACTCCAAGCTTCTGCGCGTACATCGCGGCGATTATACCCAAGAGCACATCACCAGTCCCCGCCTTGGCCAAAGCGGATGGACCCATACTGAACTTATATAATTTGTCTTCTGCCGCGATTAAAGTCTCTGAACCCTTTAACAAAATAGTACATCTATATTTGAGATAGGCCTTTTCTAAATACTTTTCACGATCCTTTTTTACTAATTGCGATGATACACCCAACAGTCTTGCCAACTCTCCTTCGTGAGGTGTGAGGATCCAGCTGGACGGCAATTTTTTAATTTTCATCCTTGCCAGCAACGTAAGCGCATCAGCATCCAGAACAACTTTGGTCATTTTTTTATTAAGTAAAAATCTAATTAGTTTTTCTTTATCACTTCCCAGACCTAGCCCTGGGCCAATGGCAATGACAGCATCTGCGTTTTTCCCGAGCTCCCGGGTTTGGAATTTGTGAAGTATAAAATCCGGAAACTCTGTCCACGGATAGCGGGCCAGGTCGGTCATTAGGTGCGTGTAACCCGCTCCCGCACGGGTCGCCGCCAAGGCGCTTAAAAGCCCTGCTCCCTTAAATCTCGCCCCTCCCCCCACTACAAATACTTTTCCGCCGTCGGTTTTGTTTGAATACTTAAACCTTTCCGGAAGCCATCTTTTTAGGGGTATTCGTGCTAGTTTTTTAGTCATTTATCCTAATCCTCAACCTAACTATACAGATAAATCAAAACTTCGTATGCTCACTTCATCTGTCAAATAAGATAACCACTTAAAAGATCAAAACCTGACGTAGCTCATGTTTTTAATCTTATTTAATGTTAACTTTATAAGTGATAAAACCAAGGAAAAAGGCAATGAAAAAGGAACCTCTCACTAGTTGCGAAAACTGTCCCTCTAAGAAGGACGGGATTTTCTGTAATCTCAATCTGCCAGAGATAACAGAGATCAGCCATCACAAAATCACTAACAAATATAAGAAAGGCCAGACCTTATTTGTTCAGGGCACACACCCTTTTGGTCTTTACTGCATCAGCAGCGGAAATATCAAATTGACCCGCACTGGAATTGATGGAAAAGAGTCAATCGTACGCATCGTCCACGCTGGTGATATTCTGGGCCACCGCAGTTTGTTCACTGATGAGGATTTTGGAAAAACTGCCACAGCAATGGAAGACAGTGAAGTGT
>JBEIPI010000140.1:0-6825 GCA_040377165.1 Bacteriovorax sp. | reverse complement strand
GCATTGGTACAGAGATCGTCGCTGCCACGATTCTTGGTACAGCGAGATACTGGATACTGTTGATCCCCATAACTTCAAGGGCATCAATCTGCTCGGTCACTTTCATTGAGCCAATCTGAGCGGCCATTGCTGAGCCTGCTCTTCCGGCGACAATCAGTCCGGTTAAAACCGGCGCCAGCTCTTTTGCCAGGGAAATTGCGACAATCGCACCCACAAGCGAGTCAACGTTGATCAACTTAAAACCAAAATAAGTCTGAGTGGCGAAAACCATTCCGGTAAAAACACCAGTAAGGAGGATAATAAAAATACTTTTGTTACCGATGAAATAAAGCTGTTCGGTTAAAAGATGAAAACGAAATGGACGTCTGACCATCCAGTAAAAAAATCTTCCGCAAAAAAGCGTAATCATACCAAGGCCGTCCACCATGTCCAAAATGGAGCGCCCTAGTTCTTCTATCTGATCCTTCAAATACTTCGTAAATTTTGTAATCACCCAATTAGTTTAAACGATAAACTCTTGGAACGCGAGGAAGAAGCGCGCAAAAAACTTCATATGGGATAATTTTTGTTTCGGCACAGAAGTTGAGTAAATCACCTTCCTCTGCACCCCAGATTGTAAAAATCTCATGGGCAAGAATGTGATCCTTGGCCTCTTTCGGGAAAAAGACGTGGGTCATATCCATACTGACCCGACCGATGATCGTTCCAGTAAAACCTTTATGGTGAAGATGAGCACCGGAATAACGGTTGAAGAATCCATCGCCATAACCAATGGCCAGGATTGCAATCAATCCATCTTCAGGGCAAGGTGTGGAGTTGTATCCGACCACGTCGCCTTTCTTAACCGGGAAAGTTCGAAGAATATAAGTTTCCAAAGTTGATACCAACTTCCCTTCATAACTCCCTTTGACTCCGGAGTTCAGCGAAGAAGGCCCGTACAGCATAAGCCCGGGGCGCACATGAGTGTCGTCGCTGTTTTCCGGAATCCCCACACTCTGCTCGACGGTTCCGGAATTTGATTGAGAAGTCCGCTCCAACGTAATCCCCGCATCGCGAAAGAATTTTTTAATTTCACCGAATCTGGTTCGTTGAAGAACATTCACTTCATGCATGCTCATATCAGAGCTCGCATTGGCATAATGACTGATCAAATGATGAATAGTCGATCGCCCGTGTTGCTTAAGTTTATTGGCAATCAATGGTGTATCGTTCGGGTCCAGACCCAGACGGTTCATTCCGGTGTTAAACTTCAGGCAGATGGGAAAATGCCTGAACTCCGGCGTGTGTAAAATATAATCCAGCTCACTGACGTTTGAAATCACCGGAATAATCCTGCGCTTTAAATAAATATCGGCGTTCTCCAGGAGCTCCAGCTGGATGTCCGAAAAAACGTAAATATCAAATTCAAGCTCATTGAGTTCTTCACGCAACTTCAGTGCTTCACCGATTGTGGCACATCCAAATTCGCGAATGCCTAGTTCGGTGATCGCATAACGGGCCATCGGAATCATCCCATGTCCGTACCCATCGGCCTTGATCATACAAAGAATCTGGGCCTTCGGTGAGATTTTTCTGATCTGATTTATATTGTGGGCAAAGTGGTCGAGATTCACCACTAATCGGCTTCTAAATTTCATCTATACCTACATATCCAAGCTGGTTTTCGGCTCGACAAAAGTCCAGGCCTTTTTCGCCTCTTCTTTTGGTGCCTTGATTGATGCTTTCAATTCATTTTCCGCATCTAAAATTTTTGTCAGGTAGGCCTGAGCTGACATCGGCGACATCGTCACCTTCGGTTGAATCAATTGAGACAACACACCTTCGGAGTCCTCAAAGTATTTCCAGTACTGGAAACGATTGGAGAAATCCTTTAACTGGTCAAAGAATAAATCGAGATCGCTGCTTTTAACGACGAATCCCACATTGGCCACGCCATAATCAAAAAACCTGAAATCAACACGCGATTGAATTTCGAGTTTATTAATAAACTCTGAAACAAAACGGTTCCAGAAAAAACGGTTCGTGCCTTTTTTAAGCACCACTCGCACCAAATTCGAAAGATCCAGATTCACCAGACGCATGTCCTGTAGCGCTTTATTCTCAGCTGCTTCTGTAGCAGTCTGTCCGAATAAAAACTGATCCATGTAACTGAGAGCATGGAAAGTCGAAGCGAATTTTTTATCGTTAGTGATAGGTGTGTTTACCTTGCTTCTGAAGGTCGCATAAAAGCCGTTGAGGTAAGCTTCCAGCATGTTCCAGTCAAAGTTATTAAAGAACGTTTCATTTTTGGATTTTATAAAAATCATTTTATCCGGCTTCGATTCGCTTCCCTTGATTAATAGGGAAACTAAATCACCGCCCATTATATCCACCGCAACCTGCGTAGCCATGTTTTGAGCAAAGAGTTCAATTCCATTAGTACAGGCCTGACCTAACCACAATGAGGGAATATTCCTGAACTTCTGAACGTGAGAAATCGGAGACATCAATTTCTGTCCGTTAAAAGACAATTCCAGGAATGCGAATTCATCGATCTCATCAACGCCCTGGAAAACACGCTCCAGCGCTTTAAAGAAATCCACTTCCGAGCGCAGACCTTCGAATTCCATACATACACTTTTTACCATCGACTGATAATTATCGGCGCGCTCTTCTTCTCGCAAGGCCGTTTCCAATTTTTCAATCTGCTCTTTCTGCGCCGTCGTCGTCACTTTCAGCATATGATAATGCTGCTCAAGGGCCGCGACTTTATTTAATCTTTTTAAGATGGCCTTAAGCGGGCCTTCGTAATGCGAAGACTGCTTCAATACACCCAGGTGATAAAAGTGATGAGTTGAAACCAGAAGCGGTTCCGTTTTTTCCGTGTAATAAAATAAAAGTGGCATTTCTTCGGCGATAACCGCCGGGTGGTTGCGAAGCACCAGGTCCCCTTCGCTCATTTTTTTCACGTCGACAATACAAAGGGTCGGAAGGCGCTCAAGAGTCCCCTGCCAGAAAGTCTTCAGGTCTTCATAAAAATGCGGGATCACCCCTAATTTTTTGAACACTGAAGAAATCTCTTTTACTTCGCTTAAATCTGAAAGCAAAAGCGCTACTGAAACTTTTCCGTCTATCACAACTAACCTCTTGTCGGTTTGAAATTGGCACTTATAAATTATGCACTAACATGGCCAGGCCGGAAAGCTCTTTTATCTCACTTTCCGAGAGAGTAAGGTCAGCTTTCAGGTAGAGAGGGAGGCGTTTTTGATAGAGGGACCTTAACCCCTCTTCGCCCAATGAAGTCAAAGGACGGTTGGGGTCATTTTTGATGCGCGAAAAACAGGTTTCAAAGGGGGTATTGAGGAAAACTAACTTGTTTGGCCCGGAAAGCTCCCAAAAGCCAGGCGCCTCAAGCGTGCCTCCGCCGAGGGAAATAATCTTCTGTCCTGAGTTTTCCAGTAATTTTTTGAGGGTAAAAATCTCTCTGTGCCTGAAGTTCTCCAGACCGTTTTTATTGATCCATTCTCCTAGATCAGAGGGCAGTAATCCCAACTCTTCGGCCACGGCAGAGTCCAGGTCCACCGACTCAAAACCAAGCTGGTTATGGCGGAAACTCTCGACAAAAGTCGTTTTCCCACTTCCCATAAATCCGCAGACCAAAATATTCACCGACACCTCAATCTCGATTGTACTTTTAAAATCATCTGAGTTAAATGAGTGCCATGAATATGACAACAAAAATTAATAATCAGATCGATGCTCTCGTCCCTATTAACAAATACAGTCACGACATTACCGAGGACTACGAACTTAGCCACGAAAAAACCCCGTGGATCCAGGAAATCCTTGAAGAACTTCATGAGCAATTGGACCCGGAGGACACTTATCCGGCCGGCTCACTGCACCTAAAACTTCAAATCAGCAGAAAGAAAAATGCGTTTCTGGGCGACCATTTAATCGTCAAGGCCGAAATTGATGCAAAATATCATCTCCCTTGTGGTCTTACTTTGGTACCCCTTTTTCAACATATGCAGCACAAGGTCAATGCCGCCTTCCTCCACGATTCACAGGAAAAACAGCCTGAATATGCGGAAGTAACTACGGTTTTTGCCGATGGCGAGGAAATGGAGCTGTATTTTTACCATAAAGGAATGGCCGACATAAAAGAGTTCATCCATGAGCAAATCTTTTTAGAAGTCCCGGCCTTCCCAAGAAGTACTACTGCAGAAATTGCTGGAGAATAGGCGCTTTATCTTAAAAAAACTTGCCGAACAGGTCTTTTTATCGTAAAGATTTACCCTCATATTTAAAAAAAGTTGAAGTTACCAATTTGTCGCGGAGTATAAAATGGCAGTTCCTAAGAAGAAAAATTCAGTTTCAAGAAAAGGTTTAAGAAGAGCTGGTCAACACCATAAACTTTACAGAAAACACCCAATGTCTTGTTCAAACTGTGGTGTGCACGTTATGCCACACACTGTTTGTGGAGCTTGCGGATTCTATAAAGGAAAAGTTGTTGTAACAG
Organism: Bacteriovorax sp.; assembly: GCA_040377165.1. GTDB lineage: Bacteria > Bdellovibrionota > Bacteriovoracia > Bacteriovoracales > Bacteriovoracaceae > Bacteriovorax. The sequence goes on along the minus strand of JBEIPI010000140.1, from coordinate 2,324 downwards.
TAAAAGCTGAAACAACTGAAGAAGCTGCTCAATAATTAAATAGCAAAATTTTGCTCTAATATTTTAAAAGCCCTTATCATTCCAACGAATATAAGGGCCTTTTTTTTAGGGCTCAAACATGGACGTCCAAAATGAAAACCTATGAAGCAAAAATTCTAGGCACTGGGATGTACGCTCCCAAAAAAATCATGACAAACAAGGATCTAGAATCAATCGTTGAAACCAGCGATGAATGGATCTTCACCAGAACCGGAATCAGAGAGCGCAGAATTTGCTCTACTGAAGGCGGAGAATGGCCAACAGACATGGCCTACAATGCTACCCAAGACGCACTAAAAGCGGCCAATCTAAAACCAAACGACATCGACTTTATTATTTTCGCCTCAGTTACTCCCGACGTAAAACTTCCAAACTCAGCCTGTATTCTTCAAGTGAAATTGGGAATCACTAACAACTGCACATGCCTTGATATTTCAGTGGCGTGCTCAGGATTTGTTTACGGTGTAAACATGGCCAACTCTTTCATCAAGACTGGACTTGCTAAAAACGTCCTGGTTGTTGGATCGGAAATGCTTTCACGCGAAGTAAACTGGAAAGACAGAAACTCATGTATTCTTTTCGGAGACGGATGCGGTGTCGCGATCGTTGGTCGCGCTGAAGAAGGATCTGAATCAAAAATCTTAGCGAGCATCTTAAACTCTGACGGAACTGGCGGAGAATTCTTCGACCAGCCAATCGGTGGAGCGGTTTCTCCAATCACACCTGATCATATTCTAGAGGGAACTCACTTCATGCAAATGAAGGGAAAGGAAATGTTTAAAGTCGCCACACGAACTCTGGCCGAAAACGGTAGAAAAGTTCTTGAGATGGCCGGCATGACCAAAGAAGAAGTTAACTGGGTTGTCCCTCACCAGGCCAATATCAGGATCATCGAAACCACGGCTAATCTTTTAGATGTGAGCATGGATAAAATGATCGTCAACATTGATAAATACGGAAACACATCTGCTGCGACTGTGCCTATCGCCTTCCACGAAGCGATTACCGATGGACGCATTAAGCGCGGGGACATTGTTTTATTCGACGCCTTTGGAGCAGGATTAACTGCGGGCGCGACTTTATTAAGATACTAATACAAGGATAAGTTTGATGGGTATTAAATCAGTAACACTTCTTTTTCCAGGACAAGGTTCACAATACGTTGGAATGGGAAAAAACCTGGACCAGGCACTTTTCGAAAAAGGTAATGAGATTTTAGGCTACGACTTAAAAAAACTGATGCACGAAGGACCTGAGGAAGAACTGAAACTTACTCATAATACTCAACCGGCCATTCTTAAACACTCAGTTGCGCTTTATAACCAACTGGACACTCTCCTGAAAAAATACGACGTAAAAGTTGACCGCGTTCTTGGCCACTCTGTGGGCGAGTACGCTGCTCTTGTTGTTGCAGGAGTTCTCTCTCCATACGATGCGATCCACGCTGTTCACCTTCGTGGAAAGTATATGCAGGAAGCGGTTCCTGTCGGAAAGGGAAAGATGTTTGCCATCCTAAAAGTTCCAGCAGACGTGGTGACTGAAGCTTGTAAAGAGGCCTCACAACCTGGTTCGGAAGTTATGCCGGCAAACTTCAATGACCCTTCTCAAATCGTTATCTCGGGTGAAAGCGAAGCTTGTGGCCGTGCGGTTACATGGCTAGCAGAAAACTTCAAAGAAGCTCACCGTGCAATGGAACTCAATGTTTCAGCACCATTTCACTCGTCGCTTATGAAGCCCGCTGCAGACCAATTAAAAGAGGCCTTCGGCAAATTCAAGTGGCATGAAAACAAGATCCCTTATATCGCCAATATCGACGCTAAAGAATATTCCGCAGGAACAAATCCTGAAACAATCATCAACAATCTTTATCACCAGGCCTACGGTCCGGTTTTATGGACTCAATCTATCGAAAAACTTCCTTCAGACAGCCTATGCATAGAAGTAGGTCCGGGAAAAGTTTTAATGGGTCTGGTTCGTAAAATTAATAAAGACATTAAAGTGATTCCTCTCGACAGAGATGAAGCACTTCTTGAAATTGAGGAGCTATTAAAATGATCGCAACTTACTCTGATTTAAAAGGTAAAACTGTTCTTATTACTGGCGCCTCTCGTGGGCTTGGAAGAAAAATGGCGGAAGCCCTTGCAGAAATTGAGGAGCTATTAAAATGATCGCAACTTACAATGATTTGAAAGGAAAAACTGTTTTAATCACTGGGGCATCACGTGGCCTTGGGAGAAAAATGGCAGATGCACTTGCGACTCAAGGAGCACACGTTGTTTTCAATT
>JBEIPI010000079.1:0-14010 GCA_040377165.1 Bacteriovorax sp. | reverse complement strand
GACTTCTATCGACGTTATCTTGTCTTTAACGTCGAGAGTGCCATGATTGCCAGGCACACACTGATAATCCAAAAACGAACAGTAACTTTCGTTTCAGGCCAGCCAAGTTTTTCGAAGTGATGATGGATTGGTGCCATTTTAAAAACACGCACTCCGCGGGTTTTAAAAGAGACAACCTGGATAATAACTGAAAGAGCTTCGATAACAAAAATTCCGCCGATAACAACGAACAGAAATTCCGACTTCGCAAGCACCGCAATCGTACCCAATGTTCCTCCCAAAGACAGGGATCCAACATCGCCCATAAAAATTTGAGCTGGATACGAGTTATACCACAAAAAGCCGATTCCTGCACCAATAATAGACGCAGTTAAGACTGTCAGCTCTCCCATACCTTCGAAGTATGGAATGTAGAGGTATTGTGAAATTTCCCTATGACCAGTGACGTAAGTCAGAAGTCCCATCGTTGCCGCGCTCACCATAATCGGGCCGATCGCCAGACCATCTAGACCGTCTGTTAGGTTAACTGCGTTACTGAATCCAACAATAACGATTGAACCAAACAAGATATACCAATAACCGATATCAATTAACGGGGCCTTAAAGAAAGGAAAGTACACTTCTGTACTGATAATGTTTTGACTCACCATGAGATACATGGCGATGGCCGACGTTCCAAATTGCCAAAGAAGCTTTCCCTTAGCCGAAACTCCCTTAGTGTCTTTTTTTAAAACTTTCAGGTAGTCGTCATAAAAACCAAGAAGGAAGTAGGAGAAAGTCACTCCTAAAACAATCTGCAGCGGCAGAGAAAAAAAGTTTCCACAGATTAGGGTAGTGAGAAAAATACTACCAAGCATGAATACGCCGCCCATTGTCGGAGTACCTTTTTTCTTAAAATGCGACTCTGGACCATCATCGCGGATGATTTGGCCGAACTGCTTTCTCTTCATAAAATTGATGAAGTATTTACCCCAAATGATCGAGATGATCGTTGCAATCAAAAACGCAATCAGCGTCCTGAAAGTAATGTACTTAAAAATATTAAAGAGGTGATGTTGTGGATAAAGTAAATGGTAAAGCATCCGTGCGTCCTTTAATGAGTTTGTACCAAAATATTAAACTATATCTATCAAGGTTTCCAGTTTTAATGAGCGGCTCGCCTTGATGAAAACATACTTATAGTTTTTTCTGATCTCGCGCCATTCATTGTAGAACTCTTCCTTTGTCAGATAGTGACTGACCGGTTGTGAATAACCTTGCAGGTAGAACTCGCGGTAGCGGCCAATAAAGCTGACGTTCTTAATCCCAAGGGCCTTAACATGCTCAGCGATTTCTTTGTGCATAACAGGCGCGTGGTCGCCAAGTTCGTTCATATCTCCCAATACAAAATAACACTCATCAAGCGAGACTCCTTTTTTCTTCATGATGGTCACAAACGAATCAAGCGAAACTCTCATGGAACTTGGATTGGCATTGTAGGCATCAAGAAAGATATTCCCGATCCACTGTGAACGGTTCATTGAAGGCTGCTCATAAGTGCTTGCAGCACTTGCCAGCTCTTTTATTTTTTTAGGAAATAAACTCATGGCAAAGATCGTGGTCCCGGCCAGGTTTTTCAGGTTGTGGTGCTCGAAAATATTTTTATTAGTTATCAACACCGGGGTCTTTCCGATGTTAAAAGAAATGCGCTCGCCCTCAATAGCGACTCTTATATCTCCGCTTTTTTCGCCATAAGTAACCAGCCCTTTTGACTTTTTCAGTCTGGCCAGATAGGTATCATCACCGTTAACGACAAATGACCCCTTTCCTTTAGCGTTTTTAACGACCGCATCGTAAAGAGTCCCTTTTTCCTTGAAGATATTCTCCATCGTTTTCAGGAATTCGATATGGGCCGCGCCTATATTGGTGATCATTCCATGTTCTGGTCTGGCAATATCAGTTAAAACCTTGATCTCACCCGCATGATTCATCCCCATCTCAATAATGGCCACCTGATGCTTTTTTGTAAGGCCGAACACGGTCAAAGGGACACCAATGTGATTATTCAAATTCCCCTTTGTCGCAAGAACTTTACCCGGAAGGATTTTATTTAGTAGAAAATAAATCATTTCTTTATGAGTGGTTTTGCCATTTGATCCCGTCACACCGATTATTTTTCTATTCTTCTCTGCTTTTCTCCAGCCTTCAATATGGAGTCTTGCTAACTCCTGAATGAAAAGAAGCGTGTCTACCACAGTGATAAAAAGTGTCTTGGGATAAAAGGCAGCCAGCATTGGCAGCTGCTCTTCGCGCTCTTTCGTGGAATTAAACACCACCACTTTCGCTTCAAGATCAAGAACACCTTCAAGGTAGTTAAAAGCGTCGAAGTTCTCTCCAACTAAAGCTACAAATGTCTGTCCTTTTTGGAATGACCTTGAATCTGTGTTGATTTTTAATTCAAACTCACGAGACTTGTGATCGAATGCACTCATCATCGTCTTAACTGTTTTCAGTTTAAAAAGAAGCTTTGAAGAAACCATTGAATTTATCCGCGTTTAAATTGAGAAACGATATTAAAATCACTGAAGGGGTGCTTCACACCTTTTATTTCCTGATACTCCTCATGCCCTTTGCCGGCGATGAGAACAATTTCTTTTTCTTCGATAGCATCCAGGGCGAACTCAATCGCCTTTTTGCGGTCGACGACAGCTTCATAACTTCCGCTGAGTCCATTGATGATATCCATAATGATATCCTCCGGTGCCTCATCGCGAGGGTTATCACTGGTGACGATAATCTTATCCGCAAAACCGGCCACGGCTTTGGCCATAAGAGGCCTTTTGGTTTTGTCGCGGTTTCCACCACAGCCGAAAACTACTGTTAATGAATGATCCGGGAATGCCTTTTTAATAGCTGCTCCGATATTAACCAGCGCATCCGGCGTATGAGCATAATCCACAATCGCCATTGATTCATCACCTAACTCAATAACTGAAAAGCGCCCAAGCGGTGTTTTGATATTCTTAAGATTAATGCTTTTAATTTTGTCTTCGCCCCAAAGATCTGCATTTAACTGCAGAGCAATCTCGGCATTACTTTGATTGTATGGTGAGTGATAAAAAAGCGGTCTCTCGCTCATTTTTCTCTCATCGAGAGTCTTTGCCGTCTTCACGCGGGCATTAGGATGTTTATCCAGAATTTTTGCATAAAGCTCTTTTTCAAGAAACGGAACAACCATTGTTTTTCCGTCTTTTAGGAATTTTCTTTCTATCTGAAGTTTGGCCTCAAAATATTCGTCCATCGTTTTATGGTAATCCAGGTGATCCTGAGAAAAGCTGGTCCACGCCGCTCCATCAAGAAGCAGGTCATAAAGCCTGTCTTGAACCAGTGAGTGCGAACTCACTTCTACAAAACATACCTCGTATTTATCTTGAAACTGGTGAATTAATTTCCTGAACTCCACGTATGAAGGAGTCGTCGATTCCATATCATCAATCAAAGATCCTTTCGCATCCTGCACACCGATTGTTCCAACCGAAATAGCTGGGTGTCCGATCATTGAGCTAATCTGCATTGCCAGATTCACGGTTGTCGTCTTCCCGTTAGTGCCGGTCACACCGATAATCTTCATTTTATTTTTATTCGGAAAAATCATATCAAGGATCTTTTTCTGAATATTAAGAAATCTGGCCGAGTCAATAAAAACGCAGTTTTCATTTTTTATGAACGACTCTGCTCCGTGATTAAGCACGATCACGCCCGGATTTTTTCCTTTTAATCTCTTGTTGAAATCCTCTAGAGACTTCTCATTGTTATGAACGCGGTAGAAAACCACGTCACTCTCGCCGGCATTTTGAAGGTTAGTCGTGATATTGCTAATTTTCTGATCGAGATTATTAACCGCGTTTCTTGAGGCAATATCAGAATTCAATAAATCAAGAATTTCTTTTTTATTCATACTTTGGCGGTGAATATTCCAATTTTACAACCGTATCACCGGTAACGGGTGTTCCAGGAGATGGGAACTGCGATGAAACCACGCCCATACCTCTGTGTGTGAGTTGAAGATTCAATTTATTACCAATGTTTGTCACTGTGATTTTATCCAATCCAATCATGTTGGGAACAATTCCCGGCGTGAGACTTCTGGTCGAAGCTTCTTTCACCTGAACAATATCAATATTCGCTTTCACATTTTTTAAGTCGTAATCATTATCCGAATGCTCAGCGATTCTACTGATGTCTTTATTTTTGTAAAGCATATACTCGGCGAGATTCTTAAACACCGGGGCCGCAACCGCGCCGCCGTAATAACCACCGGATTTCGGATTATCCACATACACAACGATAACAAAAGGGCGATCCACATTTACCGGGTAACCAACAAAACCCGAGACATACCCTTTATAACCACCGTTCTTATCAACTCTTTGTGCCGTTGCCGTTTTTCCGGCGATTTTGAAGTGGGGGATTTGAGCATTAGTTCCGGTTCCTTTTTCTACCGCAAGCACCAGGGCGTTTGTTAAATCCTCAGTATTCTTTTTAGAGAATACCCTTCTTCTTTTATCTAATTGGTTCTCATTTTCCGGCTCAAGCTCTGCAACCGTCACCAGGTTTGGATCTCTCTTAATAAGTGTCGGCTTCACGTACTCACCACCGTTGGCGATCGCCGCGTATGCCGCCAACATCTGCACCCCGGTAACAGCGATCCCTTGTCCGAAACTGATGTTACTTAAAGAAAGTGGTGTAACATTATCCGCTTCAGTGAAAATTCCGCGCGACTCTCCCGGAACCTCGATTCCGGTTTTATTTCCAAAGTTAAGCTCCTTTAATGTCTTTTTAAACTTCGGGAAAGTTAAATCAAAAGCAAGTTTTGTCGTCCCGACATTTGAAGAATAACGGATGATATCTGCCACTGAAATCCATTCAAACTTCTCATGGCTTTCAGCTTCTTTAATCCAGTGATTATCAACTCGCATACGTCCTTGTTCGGCGTAGTAAGTTGAACTGATCTTAGCGACATTGTTTTCAAGCGCAGAGGCCGCTGTGAAAATTTTGAAACTTGAACCCGGCTCAAACGGATCGATAGCGAAACTAAGCTTTCTCGATTCCGGCGCCGAACCTTTTACGTTATTCGGGTCAAAAGTAGGGTAGTTGGCAATCGCCAGGATTTCTCCAGTCTGCGCATCTATGACACCAACTCCACCCTTATCTGCGTTGTGCTTGATAACAGCTTCTTTCAAATATTTTTCGGCCATACCCTGGATGTCTTTATCAATCGTCAGGTAAATATCCTTTGCTTGTGCTGTCACGTCCTGATGGCTCTCGAATTTAATCGCACGACCTTTATTATCGATAGTATATTTTAGCGTGACAGGATTCCCACGTAGTTCCTTATCGAACATGTACTCCATTCCGGAAAGACCGCGGTTATCAAGCCCCACAAATCCTACAACCTGAGACAGAAGCTCATGGTTTGGATAAGTTCGCTCTGGAGTTCCTTCGATAAAAACTCCTTTTAATTCTTTGATGTCTTCAACCTGGTCTTTTGAAAGGCGAAGCTTTCTTCCAAGCCACGTGAACTTTTTTCTTTTTTTAATCGTTGAGATCATTTCCTTGTACGAAAGCTCCGGAACAATCTTAGCGAGTTTTTTGTAAACATCATTCTTTCCGTTCGTTGCTTTAGGAATAGTGAAGATGCTGTAAGTTTGAACATTGAGTGCGAAAGGGTGGCCAGAGCGGTCGTAGATATTCCCGCGCTTAGGATAGACTGTCGCTTGTCTTAAGAATTGCGAATTCGCACGCACAATCAGGTCACTGGCATCAATCAATTGAACCTTGAAGGCCTTTCCTAAAACCAAAAGAAAAAATAAACAGAAGCAAGTGAAGACAAAAATGATTCTATTTTTTTCTACTCTATTCATAATTCAGTTTCCGATTCCTATGGAATGACAATAATCTGATCTTGCTTAGGCTGATCAAGATTATGAGCAGCTGCAAGTTTTCTCAACTTTTCGGCCGACAGCATTCTGGCCTTCTTGGCCTTTAATTCTTTGTTGTCTAAAATAACTTTCTCAATCTCGCGGTTGGTTTTTGAAATGGTGTAATCCATCTCAACATTTTTCATGCGAAACAATACGAACAAAATGGCGAGTGTAGTAAAAGAAAGGAAAATGGGAAAACCCTGTGAGCTAAAAATAATTTCTTTTATTTTTTTGCCCAACTGAAATTTTTCAGAAGATTTCTTTGATGCGGCCATAATCACTCCTTGATTAAATGCCAAAAATCATTGCTTATATTTGTTCTTGTCCTTTTTGGACTCAACTCTTTCTAATATCCTTAGTTTAGCACTTCTTGAGCGAGAATTGTTTAAAATTTCTGCTTCGGAGGGAAGAATTGGTTTTTTTGTTAGAACCTCAACCGGAAGCTCGGCTTTAGCGGCAGCGTCTCTGAAAACGTTCTTCACAATCCGGTCTTCCAGAGAGTGAAAGCTAATGATCGCCAGCCTTCCACCCACCTTTAAAAGCGGTATTAGTTGATCAATTGTGTTGGTTAAAACCTCAAGTTCCCGGTTTACTTCAAGTCTTAGCGCTTGAAATACACGAGTAGATGGGTTGGTCTTTCCATAGCGATGTTCTTTCGGATAACAATGAAAAATGATATTTTCCAATTCTTTGGTGGTCGAAATCTTGTTGATTTTTCTTTCGCTCACGATTTTCGCCGCGATTTTTCTCGCGTTTTTCTCTTCACCGTACTCTTCAAAAATTCTTCTAAGTTCTTCTTCACTGTATGTGTTCACGATTTCTTCAGCTGTAAGAAACTCATCTGATTCATAATCCATCCTCATATCGAGAGGGCCATCGAATCTGAAAGAAAAACCTCTGTCTGCTTCATCGAAGTGGTGTGAAGAAACGCCTAGGTCTAACAGTATCCCTTGAAAACCTCCGGCCTCACTGAAAATCTCAGGTGAATGGCTTTTTATAATCTCTGGAAAATGAACGAAATTGGTATCAATCAGCTTGATCCTATCAACCATTTTCTCATTGGCGATTCTCGCTTCTCCATTTTTCAAAGCGTCCGGATCCTGGTCCGTCGAGCGCACATTAAAAAGTGGATTGCGATAGAGGAATTCAAACGAATGTCCGCCTCCACCGAAAGTTAAATCGGCGAAATAGGATTTTTTATCCGAAGGCGCCTTTTCAATAAGTGAATCGACGCATTCGTTTTTTAAAACTGTGTAGTGGCCTGTGTAGCTCATTATTTTAGTAAAACTTCTAAAATGTGAGCCTGCTCGCTTGATAGCTTCTCTGGTTTAGACATAACCGCAAAAGTATTTTCCTTTTTAAACTTAAAAGGATTTGCGGCCAGCTTTGGAAGAAGTTTTTTAAGAACAGCATGTGCTTGTTGATTGTTTCCTGACATAACTTTCAAGATTTCTTCCAGGGTACAGTGCTCCTCTTTCCAACAATCGTAATCTGTAACCATGGCGATGGTTGCGTAGGCCATACCGGCCTCTTTTGCCAGGTATGATTCAGGAACGTTAGTCATTCCGATTACGCTTGCGCCGAAACTTCTGTAGATGTGTGATTCTGCTTTTGAAGAAAATTGCGGGCCTTCGATACAAATATAAGACCCACCTGAGCCGTGTTTTACACCGACTTCTTTACAAACTTCTGTGATCATTTTTTGCAGTTGTTTTTCCACTGGTTCGGCCACTGAAACGTGCCCGACAATTCCATTTCCAAAAAAAGTTCTCTCGCGTTTTCCTTTCGTCCAGTCGATAAACTGATCTGGAATAACAAAACTTCCAGGAGGGTATTCCTCTTTTAGCGACCCTACTGCTGAAACTGAAATGATATATTCAACACCCAGCTCTTTCAGAGCGAAAATGTTTGCTCGGTAATTAACTTCTGACGGCGTAAGCGAGTGCCCTTTACCGTGTCTTGGGATAAAGTAAAAAGATGTACCATGCAGACTTGCTTCCACTACGTCAGCACTCGGCGCCCCATAGGGAGTAGAAACCTTGTGTTCCTTAATAACTTCAACACCTTCAATTTTATATACGCCGCTTCCACCAATGATAGCTATCTTTAGTCCACTCATAAAATACCTCTATGATTTGACTATTAAAAAATTAGTATGAGATGATCTTACACTGTTATTTTCCCCTAGGAAATGTAAAAAAATAATGAGTGCCATCCACGTTCTATCAAAATCTTTTTCTCAATACCGTTCTCGGATTCAAAAGAGAAAGGATATTTTGAACTACGCTAAGCACACCAGCACCGAAGAAATCATTTTCAATATCCAGCGCCTCGTAAAACTCAAAGACAAAAAAGACAGTCTCAAAACGCTGCTTTCAATTACCAATTCAAGTATTTGGCTCAGTCGTTCTGCCTTTACAGTCTTAAAGTCATACTTTGATATCAGCTCGATGGAAAACCTAAACCTTAACAGCGAGAAGGCCCAGGATATTATCGGCTGTGTGGCCAACAAAAGATCGGTGGACGCTACTGACAGTGAAGTCTTCCAGACTATTTATCATGAACTGGCGCACTCGCATCTCGTTAGCGATTACCGCACGTCACTTAAGGTTCCTAAAGTTAATGTAACTATTGTTTTGGTTTCCGGTGTCTTCAATGAAATCTTTTCCACTCCTGCATTTAAAAGAGGGGCAGAAGCATTGCTCGACCAATACAACATTAAACACTTTGCCCCTGAAGTCAGCGGGAAAAAAGGGGCCAGAGAGAATTCGCTGGCGCTTAAAAAGCAGGTTGAAGACTATATCGAGGCCAACCCAGAGGAGAGACTTTGGTTCTTCTGCTTTTCAAAGGGCGGAGTAGACACACTTCACTACCTGAGATCAAAAGGCGACAAAGTCGCAGACAATATCATCGGTGTCTCTTTTATCGCTACTCCGATCATGGGAAGCGATCACATCAATAATAAACTGCTGAAACTGGCGAGCACTATTGGGAAAATCCCGGAGAATGTGTCTAAATCGCTTCTGGGCAAAGAAGTTAATCTCATCGCCAGTGAACTGCAAAAGTCGCTTTCAAAGAACTTCAGAGAAAGCTGGTTTAAACGCAATCACAAGCAGCTGCCGTCGAGGCTTTTTTATACCGCTATTGCCTTTGAATCAAAATGGCATCAAAGCCATGTCTGGATGATGTTAACGAAGGCCATCTTCAGAAGCCAGAAATCAAATGACGGTGTAGTGGATGTGGAAAACGCTCAATTTCCGTCATATTTCAAAGGACACAATCTGGGAGTGCTTGAAGGCCATCACCTGGTAGGAAGCCGCTCGAGTTTCTACGATCAGGAAGCCTTAATGATGGCCCACCTGATTTTCCTCGATTACAAAAAACTACTCTAATCCGCCTTTAAGATTCATCAATACAAGTTTTGAAATCATCTTCAAAGTATCAAAGACGCCAGTGCCTTTGACGGCCACTGCTTCAAACTCAGGCACACTCCATTTATTAAGCGCACTCTGAAGATCTTTGATTGATGTTGTATTAGGAAGGTCTCTTTTGTTCCATTGCATGACCAGTGGGATTTTAGAAATATCATACCCCTGATCCGTAAGATTTTTCTCCAGCGATTTAAGGGATTCCATATTGGCCTCCATGCGCTCAACCTGAGAGTCCGCGACGAAAACAACTCCGTCCACGCCTCTTAGAATGAGTTTTCTTGAAGCCTCATAAAAAACCTGCCCCGGAACCGTGTATAAGTGAAAACGAGTTTTAAAACCGCGAATCTCGCCTAAATCAAGCGGAAGGAAATCAAAAAAGAGAGTTCTTTCATTTTCTGTATTTAATGAAATGATATTGCCTTTGCTGTCGCCGCTGGTTTTCTGATAAACGTACTGAATGTTCGTCGTCTTTCCACCAAGGCCCGGCCCGTAATAGACAATTTTGCAGTTAACTTCTTTATTTACATAATTTACAAATGACATGGCATTACCTTAATTTTTAATGAACGCGAATAGGCGGTCCATTTCGGCATCCGAAATGTCCGCGAATAAATAATCATTCTTATCAAACGCACTGTTTGCTAATTCCAAAGAGGCGCGATGGTCTTTCAATTCCTGATTCAGGAATTCACCAAAACTCATCGCCATCTCTCTCATCTTGTTTTTAATCAGTCCCGGATTGACTTCATCGTGATAAATCAGCCCCAAATAAAGCTCATCGATGTCCGTTGAAATCGGGACAATATAAATCCCTTGAGAAGAGGTATCAAAACTAAGCCTGTAGCCTTCTTTTGCCTCTTCTTTGGGAATGAATTCTGACAGCGCCTTTGATGCCTGCCACACTCCGCTTAACAAGGCCCCGATTGAGGACTTTGAAAGCGAGTTGGCCGTCGTGTTGTTGTGATAAAGGACCACGCCGTCAGAACGAATCATGAAAAATGAAAAGCGGTTGATCTTTTCATCAATCTCGCAGGACTTAAAAAAGGCCTCTACGTATTTAGGAATTTTACTCGTTTTATTTGTCATCTATAAATGCCTGCGATTTTCCAAAGCTTTGGTAATTGTAAGCGCATCCACAAACTCCAGGCTTCCCCCCATGGGAATCCCAAAACCGATGCGGTCAACTCTTACGCTCTCAGGGAGCATTTGTTTTAAATATGCACAGGTCGCATCTCCCTCAACAGAAGGATTTACGGCCAGGATAATCTCTTCGATTTCCTCATTCTCCACGCGTGAGATGAGTTTATCCAGCTTTAATTCATCGGGCCCGATTCCAAGCAGTGGATTGAGAACACCGAATAAGATATGAAATTTACCTTTAAAGGTCCCGCTGCGCTCAATCGCCAGGCAGTCTGTGACAGACTCAACCACACAGAGTGTTTTTGAGTGGCTGCGGCCGTAGTCCATGCAGATCTTGCAGAGTTTATCGTCGCAGAACATTCCACACTTCTCGCAGTGGTTAAGTTCAGCCAGCGCCTTTACCGCTTCCGCAAAATGAACCAGGTCTTCCTTGTTCCATTTTGTCATGATCAGCGACTGGCGAAGCGCAGTTTTCTCGCCCACACCTGGAAGACGGGAGAACTGTCTTACGACCTTTAAAAGTTTTTCTGGTAATTCCATAGACTAGAACATTCCCGGGATGTTGATTCCGCCTGTGATTTTTGACATTGCACCTGAAACCATATCTTGAGATTCTTTGATTGACTGGTTAACCGCAGTTTTTACCAATTCTTCAAGACTTGCTACATCGTTAGGGTCAACACATTCTTTGTTGATTGAGATAGAAACAATCTGCTGCTTGCCTGTGATCTTGATTTTGATCATTCCGCCGCCAGATGAAGTCTCCAGCTCGCGCGACTCAAGTTCTTTTTGCAATGTAGCCATTTTCTGCTGCATTTGTTGAGCTTGTTTCATTAAGTTTTGCATACCTTTCATATTTTTCTCCTACTTCTTAGTGTTATCCAAAATAACTTTATCTACTTTTGAATTGAAAATCTTTTCCGCCTCTTTCAAAAGCGGATTGCTCTTAAACTCTTCCATGCGGTCCTGGATTGTGATCTGCGCTTTCTGCTCTCTGATTTCCGCCTGTGTAACGAAATCTTCTTTTGCTGAAACCTGCTTCAGCTCAAGCCTGATGTTTTTCTTATCGACGCCAAAGTATTCACTCAGGTTATTTAAAACTTTCTGAAACACTTCCGGCTCGTTTAAGTAATCCATGAACACTTGCCCTGAAAAACCAAAACCCAATTCTATCGAGAGATTTTCGTTTTCAAGCGACAGCGGAGAGAGTGTATTTCCTTGCTCCAGATTTGAAGCAGAGGCCGGTGAGCGCGATCCCAGGTCATTTAAAAAACCTTCCCATGTCAGGTCTTTTGGCCCTGATGGTTTTGCCTGAGTTGCAACTGGTGACGCTAGCGCCTCAACTTCTTGTGCAATAGGTGCAATGATAGCGCTTCTTTCGCTGGCAAGCTCAGACATCATGCTCTCAAGTTTTTGAGCGACACTTTGCTCTTTTACTTCTTCCGGTGCCGATTCAGTTACCTTAACTTCCGCGGAAGTTGCGCCAGACACAGCTGTTTGCTGAGACTGCCCTGCAATTTTCTGATTGAAGAAGTTTCTTCTCAATGCAACTTTATACAACAGAACTTCAAAAGCTTTTTCCGGCGTGATTGAATTAAAAATCCACGCGGTCTCTCTGACCACGGTTTCGTAAATCCAAATTTGCTCAGCTTCTGATAAATTTCCTTTTTTCTTTAGATTATTAAAAAGCTCATCCAAAAATGAACTGGCGATATTTTTCGCCGGAACATTTTCATTTAAAAGCTTAGAATAGATTTTGCTCAACTCCTGAGTGTTGGCGGAGTAAACAGTCTCCACCAGTGCACTGATGGCCTTAGGTCCCGCCACTCCAAGTGAGGTCGTAAGAGTTTCTTCTTTTACGTTGTTATTTTCTGAGAAGGTTAGAACCTGATCGAGAAGCGATAGTGTATCTCTGACTGAGCCTCTTCCCAAAACAGCGAGCTGATGAATCAGCTCTTCTTGTTCAAACTTGATTCCTTCAACCTTGGCAATCTCTTTCACGTGATTAACCAGTGTATCTACTGAAACGTTTCTAAAATCAAAACGCTGACAGCGAGAAAGAACTGTACCTAATAGTTTCTGCGCTTCTGTCGTTGCAAAAATAAAAACAACGTGAGCAGGCGGCTCTTCAAGTGTTTTCAAAAGCGCATTGAATGCATTCGTTGAAAGCATGTGCACTTCATCGATGATGTAAACTTTGTATTTACCTGAAGTCGGAAGATAGTGAACGTTGCTGATCAGGTCGCGGATATTATCAACACTGTTGTTTGAAGCTCCATCGATCTCAATTACGTTCATGGAAGTTTCAGTATCAAAATCCAGGCAGGCCTTACAAGTCCCGCAAGCATTGATGTCTGAAGTGATATTCTCACAGCGAAGGGCCTTGGCAAAAATGCGGGCCACTGAAGTTTTACCTACACCGCGTGTTCCGACGAACATAAAAGCATGTCCGACCTTATCTTTGGCGATCGCGTTTTGCAGGGATCTCGTGATGTGAGACTGTCCGATGACATCTTGAAATTTTTTAGGACGCCATTTCCTGGCCAAAACTTGGTATGACATTTTATTCCTTAAAATTGCTTCGGAAATTCTGAATTTTTTCCAGCTTAAAAGGTATTAAATTTGATGGGATTAGTAAATTGAATTGCTTAAGAAGTAGCTAGGAAAACAGCACAAAGCAGTAACAGCTACCGTTGCTCCCTTCCGGGCCTGGCGGGGTTGACCGAACATACCTTTGCTGCTCCCTAACTACCGATGGCATCTTAGTAAAAACGAGGGCCTTGTGTCAAGATTATAACTCTGGAACAAAGACATTCATGAAGCCCTGATAGTCCTCAACAAATGGCATATGCCCAAGCCCTTTTAAACTGATTAATTTTCCCTGAGGAATCATTTTAATCACATCGCGTCCTAGTTTAGGGTAGTCACCCATGATTTTCTGGTTTTCCGGTGACGCCCATGCTTTCCCTGGTGCAGTCTTGTCTCGATCCCCGTTGATCATTGTTGTTTTCATTTGAAGTTTTTTGAATTCATAAACAACAGGCTGCGTGTAAACGATATCTGAAGTTAAGGCCGCATTTCTCGCAATCAATGCGTGGTCCGGCCCCTTGGTCCAGCCAATGGCCGGCACAATCATCGGCTCATAACTCTGGCTCCATTTCCCATCGTAGTAAGCAACTTTCTGGTACTCGCGGATTTTTTCTTCGTTATTTTTCAACTCACCCAGATAGAGTTCATCGAATGTTTTATATGTTGTAAGGACTTTGTAATCCTCAAGTCCGATCGGGTTAACCAAAACCAGCTTCTTCACTTTTCCCGGGAACATGAGCGCGTATCTTGTCGCCAGCATCCCTCCCATCGAGTGCCCCACGAGGGTAAACTCGCTCACACCTGCTTTTTGTAAAAGAGCATCCGTAAAACGGGCCAGTGTTTGGAATGAGTATTGAAAATGCGCAGGCTTTGAAGATTTTCCGAAG
>JBEIPI010000008.1:0-48163 GCA_040377165.1 Bacteriovorax sp. | reverse complement strand
TTGTAAATGGTCAAATTGTTAACCAATATGTGCTTAATTTTCCAAGAGAATTACAAAATGCTATTGTTGAGCGAAGAAAAGAACTTAGATTGCGCATTAATGGCACACAAACTTTTATCTAATCTTGTAGAATGGTCTGAAAAACAGTACTCGCACCTTCCGTGGCGTGAAAAGCGCACATTATACAAAACACTGGTTTCAGAGATCATGCTTCAGCAGACAACTGTTGGCACTGTTTTAAATCATTTTGAAAGATTCCTGACAGAGTACCCGACGATTGAATCACTTGCAGATACAACAGAAGAGCAAGTCTGCATTTCATGGAAAGGGCTCGGCTATTATAGAAGAGCGAGAAATCTTCGCAATCTTGCCATTCAAATCGTAGACATTCATAAAGGTAAAATTCCGACGAAGCTTGATGAATTGATGAGTTTAAAAGGGATCGGCCCCTACACTGCCAATGCCATTGTCTCTATCGGTGCAGATAAGAAGGCCCTGGCCGTAGACGCCAATCTGGAGAGAGTACTGGCGCGTTTTTACGGTTATGAAACTTTAAAAGGTCCGGCCCTGCAGAAAAAACTTTGGAATGATTTTGAACACAAGAAAATCCTGGCCGAAATGGATGGCATGAGCGCCAGAGCGCTCAATGAAGCCTTTATGGACCTGGGAAGGATTATCTGCCAGGCGAGAAAGGCTTCGTGCACGTTATGCCCGTTAAAGAGCGGATGTGCGGCCTTTAAAAGCGGTGACCCTTTGAGATTTCCAGTCGAAGGTGAGAAAAAAGAATCCGAAGATTTATTCATCAAAGTCTTAAGGGTGCTGGTTACTGATAAAAAGAAAATCATGGTCTATCAAAAAAGTGAGAAAGAGTGGCTTTCAGGACAATGGGAGTTGCCGACTTTCATCTTTGAGACTAATGACCCAAAACTCTCGCAATATCCGTTCATAAAAAGTAAAAAAATCTATGAAGAACTTCCGGTCTTAAAAACGGGAATCACTAAATACAATATTCAGAACTTTGTTGCCGAAATGTCGTTGACTGAATTTGAGAAAATGACAAAGAAGATTGATATCAAGTACGAATTCAAAACCAATTCTGAGAGTCTCAATGTCTCTACAGCGACTCAAAAAGTTTTAAAGTTAGTAAGTAAAAACCGAGAAAAGGTGTAAGCCGGATCCTGTTTTCAACCATCATTCATCTAGTCCTAAAGTTGCCCTTAGGCTCGAGCACTCTACCCGTATAGCATCGGAAGTGGTCCTCCCTAGTTCTTCTTTTAACGGAAGAACGCCTATACCTATTTGAGCTTGCACCACGTAGAGTTTACCTGATTTCACTACAGCATTACCTGTACATCCTTTCTGTTGCACTTGTCCTCACCTCGCGATGGACGGGCGTTACCCGCTACGTTACCATGTGGTGTCCGGACTTTCCTCCCGTCTTATATTGCTATAAGGCCAGCGATGATTCCCCCTTCTCGGTAGAGGGTTTATCGGCTAATCGGGGACATTCGTCAATAGGTTTGAAATTAATCCGCCAGAAATGGGAAATCCACTTCATTTGGATAGAGATTCTTAAGATTTTGAAAGATGGCCTTGGCGTATTTCACTTTAGCGTCGCCTTCCTCGCCATTATAGATTTGCAGCGCCTGAAAGTAGATTTCACTGGTCGGCAGCTCCACATTGTTACGGATGTTTTTAATGTCGATATAAGCGACATAGGTTTTTAAAAGAATCGCACCATAGGTGATGGCCACGCCGATGTCTTTTTTTACTTCTTCTTTAAGCAGGTTGAAGAATTCAGGGTCGTCCTCAGAGACGGCCACTTTTTGCCAAAGGTTTACCCAGTCAGGATCGATACATTCATCGATTTTTGTATTGTAATAGGTGATGGCACTCTCGCTTGCACCTTCTTTTCCTCTGATCCCTAACTGGTCGTTGACTTCTTTAAAGCCCAGCGAGGTGAACTGCGTGAGGCCCGCGGCATTGGTGGGGCTTACGGCGTCTTTTTTAAATGATGATTCTTTTTGAATAAGTCCGGTTAGTATCCATGGGTCAATATCAAAACAGGCCGAGGCTTTGATGATATTTTCAGCGATAAGCTGGGCTTCATCTTTGGGAATTTTGTAGTTCGTCTTGATGATGTACTTAACCAGATAGTCTTTTTCGGGAGAGAGTTTCATTAATGTGAAATCTTTTGAGACCGACTCACTTGGAAGCCTGTAGCCTTTATCCATAACCGGTGCCGCTCTCAGTGACTGAGAAGCAAAGGCCAGGGTTAATAGGAGAGATTTTGGCTTTAACATCTGATTTTTCTACCTGATTCAGCAGGAGAATGCCTAGTGGGGGCCGTAATTTTTTCAGCTCCTAAACGCTTGGAAATAGTTAGTAGATTTTGGCCGTTTCGGGAATAAGCAGCCTTCCGCAGTTCGGGCAGATCTCTAAGCTTCGACCTTCTTCCAGAGAGCTGCGAAGAGAGGCGTCCGCGGCCACATAACAGGCAGAGCATTTTTTATCGATTAAAAAGCTAGTGCCTTCTTTGGGAGAGAATTTTTTATCAAGTTCGAGATAAAGATTTTTAAGTGAAGGCTGACACTGCTCCATGAGTGAATCAATTCGTTTTTTGCGGTTTTCAATAATGCTTTTTTCTTTTTCGATTATCTCGGCGGCTTCTGCTTTTATCTCTTCGAGTGCAGTCGCGGATCCTTTGAAGAACTCCTCATTGTCCTGAATCTTTGTCAGAATTGTTTCGCTTTTTTCGAGGTTCTCAAAGTAAGTTGTTTCGAGATTTGCAATCTCTTGTTCAATGTTCTGAATTTGGTTTTTAAAAGCGGTTTCCTGGATAGCTGTGGTTGCCATTGAAAGTTGTGAGGAGAGTTTATTTAATCTCAGCCCCAAATCTTCGATTTGGTTTTGAGTTTCCTGAAGTTTTAGATTTTTTTCTTCAATCTTAAGATTTTCATTCTCAATTAAGATTTTTTTACGACGCTCTTCTAAGTCGGATATTCTCTTGTTTTCACTGGCAATTTCAGCAAGATTTTGATTATTTTGCTTCTTTAGGGCCAGAATTTCGATCAAATGCCTAAAGCTCTCGAGGAACATGACCGATCCTTCCTTGTTTTATCCTTACGCGTTTAGATATAATAGGCATCATATGCGTGGAAATAGCTTTGGTAAAATGTTTTCTTTAACTAGCTTTGGTGAGTCT
Source organism: Bacteriovorax sp. (assembly GCA_040377165.1). GTDB lineage: Bacteria > Bdellovibrionota > Bacteriovoracia > Bacteriovoracales > Bacteriovoracaceae > Bacteriovorax. The sequence goes on along the minus strand of JBEIPI010000008.1, from coordinate 44,958 downwards.
CATGGACCTGCCATGGGTGTTGTTCTTGATGGAGTTCCCGCGGGACTTAAAGTCTCGTTGGAAGATCTACAGAAAGAACTTGATCGCCGCGCTCCCGGAAAAATCGCGGGAACCACTTCGAGAAATGAAGATGATAAAGCGGTTATCCTCTCGGGAATTTTTGAGGGGCAGACTCTGGGAACCCCGATTGCGGTTATAGTTCATAATACAAATCAAAAAAGTGCTGATTACGATAAAATTAAAGATGAACATCGTCCAGGGCACGCCGATAAGACGACAGTGATGAAGTACGGCGTGCGCGATCATCGCGGCGGCGGGCGCTCTTCGGGAAGAGAGACACTCTCTCGGGTTATCGGCGGTTATTTCGCCGGATTGATTCTGCCAAAGATTAAAGTAAAGGCCTATGTGAGTTTATTAGGCCCGTTTGAGCACAAAGAAATTTTAAAAGATATATCCAAAGACCTTGCACCTTATTCGTTTCCGGATACGTCTAAAAACGAAGAAATAAAAAAATACCTTGAAGATTTAAAAGCTCAAGGAGAGTCAGTTGGTGGGAGAGTCAGGATTGTAGTTGATCATTCTCCTGTTGGATTGGGAGAGCCGGCCTTCGATAAATTAAAGGCCGATTTCGCCAAGGCACTGCTTTCGATTGGAGCGGTTGTTTCTTTCTCATACGGACTGGGAGAGGAGATGGCGACGATGAAAGGCTCAGCTGTATCGAGCGCTGATAATGCCTTCGGTGGCATGGAAGGTGGGATTTCAAACGGTGAAAGAATGCTGATGACTGTGACTTTTAAACCCACATCAACAGTAGGGGATAAAGCGCGCGAAGGACGCCATGACCCTTGTATTATCCCGCGGGCGATTCCTGTGGTGGAGGCCATGGTGAAGATTGTTCTTGCGGATCATTTTTTAAGACAAAACGCTTACCAAGTTAAATAGATTACTGAAGAGATTAAATGAAAACAGAAATTAAGAACGTAGAACTAGACAACATCATTGATGAAATTAATAAACTTCAAACCGACACAGTATTGGTCATTGCCGATCACCACGTCTGGAGTCTGTATTCAAAAGATCTTCCGCTGGAAAAAATAGAGAATAAAAAAGTCCTTTTTTGGAAAGCTGCTGATGGCGAGAAAGTAAAAAACATTACAGACTTCCAGAATGCAATGGAATTTTTCCTGGATAAAGGGATTCATAGAAATGCTCACCTGATAGTTATTGGTGGCGGGGCCACTTCTGACTTCGGCGGATTTGTCGCCGCAACTATTCTGAGAGGTATCCCGTGGAGTATTGTCCCGACGACTCTTCTTTCCATGGTGGATGCGAGTATCGGTGGAAAAGTTGCGATCAACTCTAAATCAGGTAAAAATTTGATCGGTGCTTTTCATCTTCCAACTAACGTCTGGATTTGTTCGAAATTTATCGAGACTCTTGCGCCGGTTGAGAAAAACAGCGGTATGGGAGAGGTGCTTAAGTACAGCTTTCTTGATTACACTATCTACGACCTGGTTATCAGAAAGGCAGAGATGTCACAGATCATCGATGCGTGTGCGAAATTCAAAGAGAAACTGACAAAAGAAGATTTGAAAGAGACCGGTATCAGAAGAATTCTTAACCTTGGCCACTCGTTTGGCCATGCGGTGGAGTTCATCTACAATATTCCTCATGGTGAAGCTGTCATGTGGGGGATCGCTCTGCTCTTTAAACTATTCGGGACTGAGAAGAACCTCAATGATATTGCCGCCCTTAAAAAGGCCCTGGATATTCCGGGTGCTCACTCACCGTGGTTTAATAAGGAATTCCCTATCGAAAAAATCATGATGTATTTGTCTAAGGATAAAAAGATCAGCGCCTTGAGTTCAATTGACCTGGTCATCATTAAAGACATCGGGAACGCCGAAGTGGAGACGAAGTCTTTTGACGAGATCCAGGCGACATTGGAAGCCAATAAAGATGAACTCAGAAAATTCACCATTTAAGGTTCATCCACTTAAATCATTTGATAAAGAGATTGTTTTACCAACAAGTAAATCCCACTCCAACCGCGCCCTGATTCTGGGAGCGGTGAGAGGTGGTGGGTTTAAAGTCCATAACCTTTCTACGTCTACCGATGTCTTAAACCTGATTGCGGCCTTTAAGAAGATTGGATTAAAATTCAAACAAAACGGCTCGAGCATTATTTTTGAGAACACATTCCCTGAATGTGAGAAAGACTCTGTTGGGGATATCATTGAGCTCCATACCGGAGACGGGGGAACTACTAACCGGTTTCTAATTGCGCTTTTGTCTCGTGGTAAAAAGGAATATCACCTTTATCCGTCGGAAAAAATGAGCGAGAGGCCGATAGAAGACCTGATCAACCCGCTTAAAACCATGACGGTGAATATTGTCTGCAGCACTGAAGGGAAAGGGCCGTGGATTAAGATGAAAGGCCCGGCGTCTTTATACAATACTTCTAAGCTTGAAATAGATTGCTCAAAGAGCACGCAATTTGCTTCGGCACTAATGCTGGCGTTTTCCAATCGCCCGCTAAAATTTGAATTCCTGAATCTGAAAGCATCGGAAACCTATTTAAAAATGACTTCACAGATGATTAAGAAATCCACCGATAGCAACAGCTACACTATTCCGGTGGACTTCAGCTCTCTTAGTTATCCGGCCGCCCTGGCCGCACTAAGTGGAAGAGTGCTGATTAAAAACTGCACGGAAATCGACGCGCTTCAGGCTGACTCAGTTTTCATTGAACTTTTAAAATCAATTGGCGCCCATCGCTCGCTTGGAAAAGAGGGGCTGGAGATTAAAAAAGGCGAGGCACTAAAACCTTTTACTTTTGATGTCAGCAAAGCGCCAGACTTGTTTCCGACGCTGGTTTTTTTGGCCGCACATATTGAAGGTGAGGGCCAGTTCACCGGACTTGAAGTGCTAAAATTCAAGGAAAGTGACAGGCTTCTGGAAATGGTAAACGTGATGAAAAAATTCGGCGTTGCAATGGATTACAATCCTGACCAGGACGTTTTGAAAATTCAGGGGCGGAAGACAAGTTATAGGAGCGCGGAAATTAAACCGGCCAGAGATCATCGCATTGTTATGGCAGCGGCGCTGTTTATGATGAAAAATGCGGGCGGCGAGCTTTATGAAGTGGATTGTGTAGAAAAATCTTTCCCAAATTTTTTATCGTTGTTAGAATAGACCTTAAGAGGTCTATCATGAAAATTATCGTTCTTATTTTATCTATATTCTTCTCCTTAAATGCATTTGCCGACAGTATTCAGTGGAGCGACCTGGAGCTTTACAATGAATACAAAAGCACCCAGGACATTGTGTTTGATAATGGCGTTGTTTTTCCGGCCGGAGAAGTCTTCGAGCTTAGAGTGATGGATCCTTTAACGATTCCAGGTTACCCGATGCTCTATCTTCAGTTTCATCAAAAAAATTGTGCGAATGTGGACCAGACCGCTGAACTTTCATTACTAAAGATTGGTGAGACAGTTGTTGGGATCGATATGGAAGAAGGCTGCAACCTGGGAATGTACCTGGAAGTCAAAGATTACTACACTAATAGTTCGTTTGAATAAGAACTATTTCTGGATTTGAGCTTTCATTAAACGTGCGAGCTCAAATGTATCCTCACACCTGAAATAATCATTTCCGACTCCTCTGCCCACAGGCTTCAGCTTTTTCGTGATGATATGATTTCCTTCCATGACTTCTTCGGCAATGTGAACTTTCACTACTTCTCCAGTAATAATCATTCCGGCACCGGGCTTATCGCCGTAGCTTAAATGATCGCGGAAGATGCATTCAAAATGAATAAGGCTTTCTTTGATTCTCTTTGCTTTCACTTTTTCCGAATCAATCGGGGTTAACCCTGCCAGGACAAATTCATCCTCTCCGTAGGGAAGTTCAGTGGAGGTCATGTTGACTTTTTCGATGATGCCTTCACTGGCGATGTTGATGACGAATTCTTTTTCACGGAAGATGTTGCGGGGAGTGTCCTTGATGAGTCCGGTGCTCGACCTGATCATCGGTGAAAAGGCAATAATCATCGGACTTGCCGAGACGGCGGTGAAAAAAGAAAAAGGCGCTACGTTGTTCGTGCCATTTTCATTGACGGTTGAGACCACGGCGATTGGCCTGGGTAAAATAGAGCCGATGAGAAACTTATAATTATCCGCAAAGGCACCATCAGTATTAAAAGATCTCATTGTCACGTCAAACCTCATTTTTAAGCAATCTTGATACAACTCTAACAAAGTTCTGGCGAGATTTTAACACTCAAATAGTAAAACATTGTGCTTAAATTTTATTAATATCTTACAAGGATGTTCATTTGTTAGCTTTGGAAACGAATTCTTCGCGTGCTTTAAGTCAAACAATTGATGCGTCTTTCGGTCTCGATTTTCTGGAAGAGCTGGTCCAAATCGACTCTCAAACCAAAAATAGCGCGGGAGTTAACCGGGTCCAGGATATGCTTGCTCATAAGCTTAGCGGAATGGGTTTTATTTGTCGTTTTATTTCCAATTCAGAGTCAGAGACAGGGGATCTCCTGTACGCCATTAAAAAGGGTATTTCCAGCGAGCAGGTGAGTTTTATCGGTCATGCTGACACAGTTTGCTCACCATCGTCAGATTTTCATTTTAAAATTAATTACGCGGCCCAAACATTATCGGGGCCGGGGATTGGGGATGATAAAGGCAGCCTGGTGATGGCGCTTGAGTCTCTTAAAAGTTTTTTCGAGACTTATCCGAATCATTTTTACACTTATGTTTTTGTCTCTTCTCCGTGTGAGGAAACAGGCTCAATTGGCTTTCATCAGCTTTTTAAAGAGATCGGCATGGCTTCAAAAATAGTGATGGGCCTTGAGCCGGCGCTTTTTAATGGATCGCTGATTTCATCGCGAAACGGAAACCGCTGGTACAACATTAAGATCAAAGGCAGAGCAAGCCATGCGGGTCGTTTCGGTGAGCCTTTCGTCAATGCCGCTCACCATGCCGCTGAATTCATCGCGGGAGTGCATGCCTTGAATGATATCGAAAATAAAATCAAAGTTAACGTCGGCTCTCTTTCAGGAGGAATGGACCGCTACAACGTTATTTGTGACACCGTGGAAATCAAACTGGATGCCAGGTTTCCATGTTTAGAAAGCAGAGATCGTATCGATCAGGCAATTAGAAGTCTGATCGATAGTTCTTCTGTTAAGTGTTTTTATACGGAAGAGAAGTGCGAAGCCACTATTGAAATTGTGGATGACTGTCCTCCTTTGCCTTTAACTAATGAGTTGCCTGAGTTTTTAAAAAAATATGCTGAGACAGTGGCCATGATTGAAAAAGAGGAATGCGCAATCGAGCATTCTGGTGGAGCGGCCGATATTAATTATTTTGCCCGGCCGGGCCTTATTTATCTTGATGGTGTCGGACCTCGAACGAAAGGGATGCACACAAAAAATGAAACCATGGATTTGAGAAGTTTTTATTCAAGACAATACGCCTTGACTGAAATGCTTAAATATATCGAAGGAGAAAAAGATGAGCGCTAGTTGGCAAATTGCCTGCATTAATTCCGGCCATAAACTTCATGATGAGTGGATGCTTTATATCTCGCCGCGCTTTCTCACTTATGGCCCAAGGCACCCGCTGTTTATTAAAACACAGAACTATACGCTGAAAACAGCAAATCATATCTCAGAGTTGGTCGAGCTCTTCAGGATGAGGCACCATATATTTTTTAACGAAACAGGAATCACGGATGATCACAATCTGGACCTGGATGATTTTGATTCTTTATGTGATCACCTGGTGATCCGTTCCAATGCTACCGGGGAAATTTGCGGAACTTACAGGATGCTCTCCAGTGAGCATTCTTCGCGCTTTTACTCTGAAGGTGAATTCGCAATGGAAGCTTTTAAAAGAACACCAGGAGTGAAGCTGGAATTGGGCAGGGCCTGCATTCACCCGGAGCACAGAACCGGAGCGGTGATTGACCTTCTCTGGAGAGGGATTGGTGAGTACGCAAGGCTGACGAATGCAAGTTACCTTTTTGGGTGTAGCAGTGTAATGACTGTGTCTCCGGTTATGGCCAAGGCAATCTTTAAAACGATGAAAGCTAACAGCATGACATCAGAGGAATTCTCTATCCGTCCCACTTCAAAATACCGCATGAGTTTTTCAGGTATTACCGGAGAGGACTTGTTTGAAGAAAAGTTCATAATGAGTCAGATTCCCTCACTTTTAAGAAGTTATATCAATGCCGGGGCAAAAGTTTTTGGCAAGCCAGCGCTGGATAAAGATTTTCAATGCATCGATTTTTTGACTATACTTAATCTGAAAGAATTGAATTCTTCCTACGAAAAAAGGTATTTTAAAAAAACGGATTGCTGATGGGACCTCTGCGACTTTTTCTGCGCACGATTGTTTTTGGCTCTGCACTGGTGGTGTATTTCATCGTCTCGTTTTCCATTTTCGCTTTTGCTGGTTTCAGCTTTCCTCGGGCCAGACCTTTTTTAACGAAAGTCATTTCCATCACCAGTAAAATAGGGCTTAAAATTTTTGGAGTAAAAGTCCGCAAAACGTTCGCTCCTATCAATCCCAGTGAGAATTATCTTATCGTCTCCAACCATCTCTCTTATCTCGATATCCTGATTATCAGCTCTTATTTTCCAACCTGCTTTGTCACATCAAATGAAATGAAAGAGACACCTTTTTTAGGTCAGATGTGTTTATTAGGAGGATGTCTATTTGTTGAGCGCAGAAGCAGGGCGGGGATCACGGGAGAAGTAAAGGAGCTTACAGACGCTCTTGATGACGGACTTAATGTGGCAATCTTCCCTGAAGCTACCAGCACCAATGGTGAAGCAGTGATCCGATTTAGAAGGCCGCTTTTTCAGGCAGCGATCAATTCTCGCTCCAAAGTGCTTCCACTGTGTTTGAATTACCGCACGCTCGATGGTGAAAAATTGACTCTAAAAAATAGGGATAAAGTTTTTTGGTATGGCGATATGCCATTTCTCGATCATGCTTTGAAACTCTTTGGCCATAAAAGTATTGTTGCTGAGCTGACAGTAATGAAGAGTTTAAACTCAGCGGATTTTGAAGATAAAAACTCGTTGGCGGATAAATGTTATGAACTCGTCAGTGAGGAGTTTCAGGTCATCACTCACGCCAACTAAAGACTACAGCCAGGACTTCCAATAATCTTTATTCTCATTCTTTGAGAACCATTCAGACGGAATGAGCGGTCTCTTTGCATCGATCATGACGGCGAATTCATCAGTGAAGGTTTTATTTTCGCTGTTCTTAAATGCTTTTGGGTGCGGCCCATGGTGGATTCCCTGCGGATGGAAAGTAAGAGCTCCGGCATCAATGTTGTCTCGGGAGAAGAAATTCCCCTGGTGGTAGAAAAGCACTTCATCAAAATCGATATTTGAGTGATAGAAAGGGACTTTTAAAACACCGTGGCTTGAGTCTTCAAGGGGTCTTTCGACAAATGAGCAGATAACAAAATTCTTGCAGACAAAAGTAGTGTGAGCGCTTGGAGGCATATGATAACGGTGGCTCATCACCGGGCAGAAATCATAAATGGAGAGTTTGTGCGGGTAAACAGAGCCTTTCCAGCCTGAAACGCACAGTGGGTTGTGCGGGTAAGTGACGGTGGTAATTTTACCAAGTCTCTTAATCTCCACTTTATATTCTTTTTTATCCTGCTCGCTCCCGTGGGCGGCAGTAGGAATAACAATGGCCGTTTGGTCATAAAGAGCATTAGGTCCAAGCATTCCGCGGTCGGGCTGCTCGAACTCAGAGCGTGATTCAACTTTTAAAATCTTGGTTTCGGTTTTCAGGTAAAGTTTATAGGTCGTGCCTCTTGGGATGATAATGTAGTCGCCTTTTACATAATCAAGGTGCCCGTAGACCGTTTCAATCTTTCCTGTGCCTTCGTGTATGAAATACATCTCATCAAAATCAGCGCTTCGGTAAAAATGTTTGAAGGACTCTGTATAATGGCCGATATTGATCACCACATCTTCGTTAGAAAGAATGGTCACGAATTCATTATTAATCAGATTCTTATTAAACATCGGCGGCTGACAACGAGGCCTTAAGTCGCCTTCGATGTTAACCCAGCTAACTGGTGCTATTGAATGATAGAGGTGCGAGACCCTGCCAAAAAAACCATTTCTCCCATGCTCTTCTTCGAAATGGCCTTCAGGGATTTTGACGTGTGCTTGTTTTGTATGAATACCGGACGATTTAAAATTTTCCATAGTCTTTATTTTGGACAGGAAAGTTTAAGGCGTGAAGCAATTTCTTAATTAGCGCCCTAAAATGATCAACTATTTTGATCTCTATTTGTCTAAATACCTCTATATTTTTTTAACGCTTAGCCGATCAAAATTAAGACTAACTTAACACTTTGTGTAGGAAACTATGGTTATGAAGCTAAATTTTTCACTTTCAACAAAGCTTTTTATCAACAACCTCTTTTACGCCATTCCAATTTTGGTTTTGCTGTATTTGATGTTCAATTCTTATGACAAAGATTTGGTTTTTGGGCAAAAGGAGCAAATGGGTAATGAGATCCAAAGAACGACGATGGAGCTTATTAATCTAGTGGTAGAGAATAAAAAATACGTGCCTGAAATGGCCCCGTTGATGAGTGGAGTGCTGGCCCAATTCCATAAATATGAATCACCACTTTTATTAGATGATTCATCTCTCGCAGACAGAAAACGCGATCATATCCAGAAAGTGAAGCTGGTAAAAACATTTGAGGACTTTAAAGTTCAAAAAGTGGAGGCCTACAAAGTGCTTAAAGACTTGCGCGACCTGGTCGTGCATACTGGAGATACATCAAACCTCATTCTCGACCCAGACCTGGATTCATATTACCTGATGGACATCACTTTACTGGCGGCACCTCAAATCGCGGATCGTTTATATGAGGTAGAGGGAGTCCTGGCGGATTTTGCTAAGAATTCAACGACGGCCATGACTGCTGAAGAGCAGGTAAAAATGGCAGTTTATTTATCTATGTTAAGAGAGTCTGACTGGGGTCGTATTTATGCTGACGCCGCCACATCAATCAATGAAGATAAAAACTTTTATGGAGTTAATGAAAAACTTCAAAAGAAAGTAAAAGAAGACGGAGATAAGACGGATGCTCAGTTTAAGCAGTTCTTCGCACTTCTTGAAGAGATCTCAAAAGGAAATAAAGCGCGCGCAGTAGAAGCACACGCCATGACTCCGAAAATGATTGATGCTTCTCACGACTTTTATATGCTAACTAACGAGGTTTTAACTGATCTGCTTAAAACCAGAGAAGAGTCGATCTTAGGTGGAAGAAATAAGGCCACAGCCATTGGTATTGGCGCCATCCTGATCGCCTTGATTGTTTCAATTGCGACTTCGAAAAACTTTAAGCATGGTTCAAAGAGAATCTCAAATGCCCTTAGGCAATTAACCGGAGCGGTTGCAGTTAATGCTGAGGCCAGCGAGAAATTGACAGAATCATCAAACAGCCTTTCTTCAGTTTCTTCACAGCAGGCAGCTGCGGTTCAGGAAACGGTGAGTTCCCTTCATGAGATCAATGCCATGTCTGAGAAGAACTTTGAGAGCATTAAAATCTCTTCAATGAAATCAGAAGAAGGAAAGGAGCAGGCACTACTTGGAAAAGACTCCATCTATAAAATGGCCTCAACGATTAAAGAAATCGCTGAAAGCAATCAGGAGTTTTTCAAGGAGATCAATGCCAGCAGTGACGAATTAAAAACTATTATAAAAATTATTTCTGATATCAGCGAAAGAACGAAAGTTATCAATGACATCGTTTTCCAGACCAGGCTTCTTTCTTTTAACGCTTCAGTGGAAGCGGCCAGAGCGGGCGAGCATGGAAAAGGGTTCGCGGTAGTAGCTGAAGAAATTGGAAAACTCGCTTCAGTGAGTGGGACTTCAGCAAAAGAAATCAACGAGATTCTGGCCATGGCCAATACACAGGTAGAGGCCATCATCTCTAAAATGAGTTCACGAGTTACTGAACTGACGGCAAAAGCAAGTGCACAGCTTGATGCAGGAGAGAGGATCACGAAAGAGTGTGTGACGAATCTTAATGAGATCGTTGATAACATCACAGAGCTAAGTTCAATGATGAGTGAAATCTCGATGGCGATCACTGAGCAGACCAAAGGTTATTCGGAAATCACCAGAGCGATCGATCAGATCGATGAGGGTGTTCATCACGGTCTTGGCCTTTCACAAGAAACTTCTGAGCACGCTCAGAAACTTACCGGCCAGGTCGTTGAACTCAAACGCATTGTGGGTACTATTGAGAGAGAAGTACTGGGAGTGGAGCAAGCCGCTTAATAAAGCGACTTTTTCCCTACCTTATTGATTAGCTTTCCAATCTGTTCAATTTCTAATTCGATAACGTCTCCGGGCTTGATCCACTGATCAAGCTCGAGACCGCATCCGGTTCCCACCGTACCTGAACCGAAAAAATCTCCGGCCACTATCCATTCATCACGAGAAACATGCTCGATCATTTGCGCCCAGGTGAAATGAGCGTCGCCGGAGCGCCCGCGCGACCATTCTTTACCGTTGATTTTAGCAGTCATTAAAAGGTCAGGTTCTGTTGTCTCAAACTCGTCGGCGGTGACAATAACTGGTCCAATCACAGAGCAGAAATCTTTTGCTTTTGCAGGTCCGAGTCTAACCGTCATTTCTTTTTTCTGGATATCGCGGGCAGAGACATCGTTTAGAATAGTGAAGCCAAAAATATGCTTGTGAGCATCTTTAGCTTTTATGTTTTTTCCATCAAGGCCAACAACCATTCCGAGCTCAAGTTCATAATCGAGAACATCGGTGTATGAGGGCCATAGAATTTCCGAGTCGGGGCCGATGAATCCAGCCGTTGCGCCCTTGTAATAAACCGGTAGTTCATACCAGGCCGGTGGAATCGGTTCGTTGCGTTTTTTAAAGCCCGTGGCCACGTGTTTTTCATGCACAAAAAAATCGCGGTAAGTTTCAATCTTATCCAGCGGTGCCGTCAGGCCGATGTTTTTATCAATATCGATTAAATATTTTGTGCCGTCGTTTAAATTAAAGCAGCCGCATTTCTCCAGAAAGAGCATGAGTCCCCAGGCTTCCTGCAGAATCTCCAATGGATTTTCTCTGGTGCGAAGAAGTGAATGAAGCGAAGGCGGGCAATGAATATTGGCGCGCTCGCGGGCATTAAAGCGCCCCTCTCTTTCAAAGTCGCAGGCAAAAACAAAGTTGGGATCGAGGATCATCTGATCGCTCACTAAAATTCCCAGGCGCTTTTCTGTTCCCAATGAATGGCGGTGTAAGTAGGTGACGACTTTCATGACTTCGGTCTCCCGTAGCGTTTATTGTATTCAGGTAAAATAGCTTCCATTGCTTTGAAGAAATGACTCATTTCTCTTTTCGTCCCAAGAGAAACACGGACGTAATCCGGCATCTCATTGGCCTTGAGCTGGCGGATAATAACTCCATGATCAAGCAATCGGTCAAACATATAGCGTGAAGCTTCTTCAGATCCTGTTTTAAAAGCGATAAAATTTGCAACGGACTTAATGGGCTTAAATTCGTGCTTAGTTAAAAAATCAAATGTCTCAAGATAGCGGCGTTGGTTATTGACGACAGTTCTTCTTAAGTGAGGTTTATCGTGAAGGGCACCGGCTGCGCCCATTTGTGAGATTAATCCCGGCTCAAATGGAAGTTTCACTTTGTGAAGGTTGGAGATAAGATCCTCATGCCCAAAACCATATCCAATCCTGATTCCAGAGAGGCCATAGGCCTTTGAGAAAGTGCGGAGTGTGATGACGTTGTCGTAACGATAATCCATTGAATTTGGATAATCCTCTTTTCCTATAGCAAATTCGAAGTAAGCTTCATCCAGGATGACCAGCACATGTTTTGGAACATACGACATCAGGATGTCAAATTCAGTTTTAGTGATATAAGTACCGGTTGGATTATTTGGGTTGCAGATATAGATGACTTTGGTTTTTTTAGTGATGCTTTTTCCAAGTGCAATGACATCAAAACGATAATCGGAAGTTAGGGGAACAGTTTTTAAAACAGCACCTACGCTTCTGGCGATGATGCTAAATCCGATAAAACTGTTCTGGCATGTCAGCACTTCCTGGCCCGGTTGAATGAAGGCGCGGGCAATGTAGGCCATGATCCCTTCTGAACCATTTCCCAGGATGATGTTTTCATGCTTAAGTTTGTAGAGCTTTGAAAGTGAACTCTTTAACATATAGGCATTCATATCAGGATAGCGGTGCACATCCCAAAGGGCATTTGTCATAGCTTTGATGGCAAAAGGTGAGGGTCCCAGAGGATTTTCGTTACTTGCCAGCTTTGAAACACGGGTTAAACCTTTTTCGCGGGTAAGTTCGTCGATTGGTTTTCCTGCTTGATAAACAGTTAGGTTACGAACATAGTCAGGTACTAGGGTTTGAATTTGATCAGAAATTTCCGACATAACAATAATTCCATTAAAACGGTAGAATAGATGCTTATGAAGATACCAAGTTTCTCACATAGAGGCAAAAAATGAGTCGATTTGATTCTTCTCATCTTGCTCTAATGGAGGAGGGTATCCTGCTTTTTAACGCTCAGAAATATTGGGAGTGCCACGAGGAGTTCGAACATCACTGGCTGGAAGAGCCCGGGCCGCTTCGCAATGTCTTTTGGGCAGTGATTCAGGTGGCAGCGGCGATGATCCACTACCGCGAAGGCAACTTAACCGGTGCGCGGGGATTGATTAACAAGTCTCGCGAAAAATTTGACCGGTGTGAGAAGTTTAATATTGAAAGCGAACTTCTGTACTCAGAGCTTTCATGGGATGAATTAAAGAAAATGGTGAGAGCTGTTCCGCTTGATCCGCAATTGGATGATTTTAAAAAATTATTTGAGTTTCGTTTTAAGGACCCGAGTTTATGGAAATGGAAATCAGAAAAATCTTAGTCAAATTTCCCAGAGAGCTTAACGATGTTATCGGATGTTTCCCTTTCATCGTTACGTTGAGCGAGGAGTTTCCCAAGGCGGAGATTAATGTCATTGTTGAAGAGAAATGTTCATGGGCACTCAATTTTCTTCCTTTTAAGTTGAGAGTATACGAGAGGCCTTCGACAAAATTAAGCTTGATCGAGACTCACCACTACTGCGCAAATATGAATGACATTTTCAACATAGATTTGTTCTTTGATCTTGAAAATTCGCTGAACTCAGCATTCATGGGATTTAACTTCCGCTCTAAAGAGCGTGTGGGTTATGAGGTAAAGTGGAACAAATACCTGCTCACGAAAAGGTTTCCTGATCAACCAGCTCTTTCCGTTGAAAAAAAATCGATGAAGCTTCTGGAGCTTTATCTCAATAAAAATCTTAATGACGTCCGCATTTCTAAAAGCAGAGAGAGCGGTCAGGCCGTCGAGAACATAGAAAAACTATTTCAGGAACCGGAGCCGCCAAAATTCATCATGATCATGCTGGATAATTTCGCCCATGTCTCAAAGCAGATTGATCTGTGGAAGAAATTCTTCGACAGTTTTCAAGGTCAGAAGTTTGTAATCTGGAGCCGGGAAGATGAAGGGGTGATCTCTGATCTTTTCGCCAGCATTGATCTAGGCCATAACGACCTCTATATGCAAAAAGGCGCCAATACCAAAGAGATGCTTTATCTGTTTTCTAAAGTGAAGGGAGTGATTGTCAATCACCAATGGGCCGAGGGGCTTTGTAACTATGCCGGTGTGGACTTCCTTTCATTTCTTGACTCTAAAGAGAATCTTCCCAAGTATGATTATTTTAAATACCGCCCGCAAAGAATATTTTTTAATCAGGATGGAACTATCGAATACCAGATTCTTGATGAGGTCCGTGCTCTAACGGAAATGAATCAGGTTGTAGACCAGATTCATTTGAATTTTAAACTCTAGGAGTTTTATGAAAGCTGTAATTTTATTCTTGTTGATTTTTTCTGCCCAGGTCTTTGCCGCAGATACCAGAGAGCGCTTGAGTATTATTCCAATTGTTGGATTGGAGAGAGTGCAGAAGTTTCAACCGACACCTCATATGAAAACCAGAGGAATTTTTGGAGTGAGGGCGCTCTATAGACTGCCTATTTCTACACTTGAGGCCGAGTATACGCATGCACAGGATACAAGCAGTGACCCGGTTAACTCGACTTCTTACAAAGATGTTGAGGATAAACTTCGCTTAGGTCTTCGCGGGGATTTTGCCCTAGGGACTTTCCTGAATTCGCACTTAAGAGGCGGAGCTCAAGGAAGAAAAAATGAGCAGACCAGAGTGGTCAATAACACGACCACCACTAAAAACACTTCTAGTAAAGTGCAGCCTTATGTGGGAACCGGTCTTGAGTTAAAGATCATGCAATATTTTTCTATCTCAGCAGATATCCTGGCGACTTATACGCCGACTGATGACCCAAACCTCAAGGACTATGAATTACAACCTTCACTTGGACTCAATATCAGGTTCTAAAAAGACAAGGGCCCCTACTTGCGTAGAGGCCCTCGAAGACGTGTGTGGAGATAAAAAGGAAATGATTATCTGAGGTTGATAATGATTCGTTCGATATCGATCATTCCCATTCTAACTGATAGACTTAATTCTGATAGTTTCGCAAAGTTTACTGAAGTCAATCTTACTACTTGAGATCCCGGGCTTAGAGTAACGATGTTTCCACAGTTAACTGTCTGCCATTGTCCTGAAACCTGCTGACAAAGTTTTAATCTTGCACCGTAGTCACTTTGTCTTAGAACAAGTTCAACAGAGTCAACGATTCTTTCTTCGTGTCTTCTATCGATTCTCATAAGTGCAGTCAGGTTGATTCCAGAAGTATCGTAAACTCTTTGATTGATAACTTGCTCAATTCTTCTTTCAAGGATTGGTCCTGGACCTGGCCCTGGGAAGCTTGAAGATTTTTCGATTTCAAGAGTCACTTCTTCGATCACAACATTTCCTCTTACTTGCAGTCTCAGCCCCTGAAGTTCGCGGCCGATTCTTTGTCCTGCTGAAAGATCAAACGCTAGCCTTGATGAAGACATCCCGATCGTTTGAGACAATCCACTTGATTGATCGTTGATGTGAAGTTGTGCCTGAGCGCTTCCTCTTTGAGACCTAGCGATGATAGTTACTCTTTTTACAACTTGACCTTGTCTTTCTGCTGCAAGGTTAAACAGTCTGAAGAGGTGCAACCCACCTTCACCTTGGATTTGCTCATTAAGTTGCTGTCTAAGAACTTCAGTCTGCTGAGATGGTATCCCTGGGCCAGGGCCAATAGGACCGTTATCCTTAACAAAACTGAAGATAGCTCTCTCAACATAAAATCTTCCTCTCATTTCCAGCTCTAGATTTCTTAAGCTTTGATCGATTGAGTTTGCAAAAGGATCAACTCTAAAAGTAACTCTCGACATTTGACGGGCCACTGTTTGTGCTGATTCAAGCGATTGTCCATTTGTTAAAAGACGGGCCTGACCATTACCATGCTCTGTTGAAGCAATGATAGTGACTTCTTTAATGCGTTTACCTTGAAGCTGCGAACGAGTGTAATAATCCTGTAGTAAATCAAAGCGGGCCTGGCCTTGAAAGTATTGATTGATTTGAAGCTCAACATCACGAAGATCTTCGCGGTGATTTTCCCAAGGATCTCTAGGGTCTCTTGGATGTCTCGGGTCCCTTGGATCAGAAGGGCGCGTGTCCCATGGATCGCGTCCGGGATTTGTTGGATTTCCCCAACCGATGTGATCTTGTGCTTGGATTGAATTTGATAGAACGAGCAATGAAACAAACATCAACTTTTTTAAATTCATTTTTCCCCCTCAGAAAAAAACCAGTGAGCACCGGCATAGGGAGTAGAGCAAAGGCAATGCCAACAAAAACGCTCAAATTTGGGAGCGCTCTGACACTTTTGATCAGGCATAGGGGGAAAATGGTGTCATTTTGGCCTAAGCGGCCGGTATCACTTGATTAATGGCTAACGAAACAGGCTAATTTTCCGTTCTTTATGATTTTACCGGCCGAATCGACCACCTTAAAAGAGCCTGTGAAGTGCCTGGATGTCGCTCCTTCATAATCTGGTTGGGTCTTATCAGTAATTTTCATTAAAATTGTTTGCTCGCCATCAATGAGCTTCGCTTCAGTGGGCATTTGGAATGATAAGTTATCAACTCTCTCATTAGCATCGATCAGAGTTCTCTTTTCAGCATAAGTGACTTCGATATTTTCTGAAGTAATAGAATGAATATCATCAACAGATCGTTGTGAGAGAACATTTAATCCACTGACACTGCGATCGAATTCAGTGATTTTTTCATTTTTACAAGTTTGGAATTCCATTATGTAAAGTCTTACATCGGCTCCAGGCATTGGGTTCAGACATGAAAGTGATGGAACAACCATTTCACCAGCGCAGTCCTTACTAAGGTCAGCGAGAGCATTAAAAGAGAGCATCATCATTAGGGCCATGAAACTTGTTTTCATTTTTGTGCCTGGGTAGTGGGTTTGAATTAGTATGAGGGAGAATTGAAAAGAAAGGAGGGGGTGAGTAAAAATTATAGAAAGGTGTCAAAAAAAGGGGAGAATTTCTTCTCCCTTAAGACCTTAGAAATAACTCCTTAATAATTCTAAAATCAAAATTATCAACTCCAGTAGTTTTAGAACCTAGAGCTCTCGGCTTGATTCTAATCTCAAATATGTTAAGATTTCTTTACCCCAAAACCTCGGTTTGTTAGACCGAAATGGGATTTTAGAACCTTGAAAACCCCTCTTATCACGAGGGGTTTTTTTTAGACCAAATAAGCATGAAAAAGATTCAACATATTTCTGAATTGAAACTTCAGAAGCACCAAAATTTAAATCAAAAACAGTGGGCATCTAATGAAATGATTCACGACGATCTCGTCCTGGCCAAAACGCTTGTTTATGATAGATGCAGTTTTAAATGCTCTTATCCAATTGTTGATTCGGAAAGCTTTGAATACGGTGCCTGCACTTTTGAATTAAACAATCTCTCGGCTAAGTACCGTGTCGCCAAAATCACTCCTACTAAAACAGGCCAGTTTGTTACATTATGGAAAAGAATGGGAAACGGCCCCATCGAACCGTACAATAATTCAGACTCAATCGATTTATGCATTATCAGTGTGAGAAAAGAGAACTTATTCGGACATTTTGTTTTTCCTAAATCGACCTTATCTAAACACGGGATAATCACCGATGGTGGCAAGGAGGGAAAACGGGGCTTCAGGGTTTATCCCCCTTGGGATAAGGCCACCAACAAACAGGCCCAGGCCACTCAGAAATGGCAACTAAACTTTTTCTTGGAAATCCCTATCGATGCAGAGATAGACCTAGATCGTTCGAAAATGCTTTACCTTAGCAATTGATCCGAAGCTGTCTAAACTTTTGACATCCTGTAATTTTAACTTGAAAACCCTCAGGACAGCCTTGCTTGTGACAGACTAAGGCTTATGAAAATAACTCTATCTTTAAAATTTTTTTTCATCCTTTTGTTAACTGCCACCTTTAGTGTTTCGGTTTTTGCTGATAACACACAAGCAGTCTTACCCTTCGACGAGCAGGTTCTTACCAGCTCAAGCTGGGGAATCAATCCTAATAACGAAGCCAATATTAACCTGCTCTCGGCATGGAAGAACTTTAAGCAAAAGAAAGACGTTGTCGTCGCTGTTATCGACACAGGTATTGATAATACGCACCCGCTTATCGCAAAAAATATTGTAGTTGAAGAAGGATCTCTGAGCGAAAAAAATTATGGAGTAGACTTCTCCAATGGGAATACCGAGCGCACTCCCATTGATACAGAAGGACACGGCTCTCACATTGCAGGTATTATAAGAAGCATTTTTCCAAATGTTAAAATCCTGGCACTTAAATATTTCAGGCCGACAGCTTCAGGAGAAGAGAGTGTAAATGCGACCGTTAGAGCAATAAGATACGCCATTGATCACAACGTAGATATCATTAATTACTCCGCAGGAGGGGCCGGAGCTGCCTCTGCAGAGCTTGCAGTTTTAAAAGAGGCCGAAAGAAAAGGTATCCTGGTCGTTGCCGCCGCTGGAAACAAAAGCGCAAACCTTGATGTAAAAGGGCAGGAGTTTTATCCTGCAAGTTATAGACTGAACAACATAGTTACAGTGACAGCTTATGATGAAAGTTTGAGCACTCTTGACTCTTCAAACTATGGAGCGTCTTCAGTGGACATCTCTGCTCCTGGATATAGAATTAAATCTGCTCTTAATAATGGTCGTGTAGGATTTCTTACGGGGACGAGTCAGGCAACAGCATTTGTAACAGGAGTGGCCGCCCTTATTAAAGCAAAATTTCCAACATTACCCATGGCGAAGATTAAAACCATAATTAAGAATTCAGCTCGTAAAGAGGCGAGTCTAGTTGGAAAGTGCAATACTAATGGGAGACTTGATGCTGGAGCAGCGTTAGAACTCGCTGGGCGCGAGTTTGGTGAAAGCGATGTCCGCAATCTCGCTTCTGAAAAAAAATTGTCTCAGTCAAATTAATGAGGTTGTCTACTTTTTGCGAACAAAAAAGGCCACTGAAGAGTGGCCTTTAAAAGAAGTTTTATTTTCTAAAAATTTCAAAAGTGTTAACAGGCTTGTCTTCGTTCATGTAATAACGATGTCCACCTAAAATACCGATAGTTTTTTCATCCATCTGAAAGACCTGGGCAAAACCTTTGCTTTCTTTTAAGTAGCGGCCAGTATGTCTCCACTCATTTGTGTTAAAATTGAATCCATAAATATGTGAGACATACTCATAGGCCATTTCACCAGTCTTGAACATTCCACCAAAAACAAACAGCTCATCGCCAATCGTCTCAGCAGCAGGGGCAAAAGTCGCAAATGGGAGTTCTTGAAGTTCAGTTGCTATACCTGTATGCGGGTCCATTAGTGTCACTTTTGAAACTAATTCAAAGTGACTTGCCCCAACTCCAAGGCCTCCAACTAAAAGAATTTGTCCCTTATACTCAATCCCGGTGAATGCACGTCTCAATGGTAGGGGCATTGAAAAAGGTGCAGGCGAAATCGTCTCGGTTCTTAAGTCAAAAACATCGATTGAAGAATGAAAAGTCCCATCGTAGTCATTGTTGAATTTTGGAGTACTGTCCCAGCCACCAACGAGATAAACCTTCTCACCGATTGTCACGGCAACATTTGAAGAGCGCGGTTTAGTCAGCTTTCCAATTGTTGTCCATGTATTAGTTGTAATGTCGTAGCGGTCAATAGTATCGATCGATTTCCATTTTGGTTTATGGTTCTCAGAGAAGGTGAATCCACCAAAAGCATAAATGTAGTTTCCGTGCGCTGCTAGCTGATAACCATGGGCCTTTTTCGGACGTGGCGCAAGCTCTCTCCAGGTGTTAGTGCTTTTATCGTAGACGTTAAAGTTGTCTGTGAATGACTCTTCCGGGTATGTGTGCTCCGGGCCTTGATGGCCGCCACACATATAAAGCAGACCGTTGTGAGTGACAGTTCCAAATGAAGATCTCATCGGTTCCATAAACGGAGCTCTTGTCCCTTGAGTAAATTGAGTCTCACCAGAAAATTGAGGAGCGTAGTCATCAGCTTTTTCAGTGTTAGTTACACGCGACCACTCACTTCCTGCCAGCTTGTAGAGCTGGAAGTTGCCAGTCTTGCTTGAAGCAAAATAGAGTTCACCATTGGCATTGTAGGTTGGTGCCATTTCATCTGTGGAGTCATCGAAGGTTTTGCGGATCGTTTGTTTAGAAATGCGGTTGTATTCGAAGATGTCCCATGTGCCGTTTTTCTTGGAAGTGTAAGCGATTTTAGTTTCATCAAATGAAAGAGAAGGACTCATTCCCTGATCGATCACAGTCTTAGTGTTTTCCAGGCGGTCGAATAACACAACTTCGCGAGAGCCGTTGATGTTGCGCTGGTAAATAACAAAACTTCCATCACTTGATGGACGAGGGAAATACCCTTCATCGCTTTTATCCATGACTTCTGCATTGAAAGAAAGAGTTGTGACGTCGCCGGCATTTTTATTTCTGAATTTTGCTGGCTCAAAAAAGAAGATTCTATTTTTTGGAGCTGGAGCAGAAAAGAAAATGAACTGGCCATTCTTTGAAAATTTTGGATGAAGAACCAGGCCTTTGATTTCATCTGAATGCCATTTTTCGGTTTTGTTTGTCACAAGATTTTTTGTGACGAGGTACAATTCCTGGGCTCCGGTTTCAGTAATTTTTCCTTCGACGTAGACCACAGTCTTTCCATCCGGAGAAATGTCCGGATAAAGATGCATCAAATCACCCGATGTGATTTGAGTTGTAACGTTCGCCGCGCTCTTATGCATGATGTGTTTCTGATTGTCCCACTCGCGCATGAAAACCATGTCGGCAAAAACACTGCTTGAAGCAAGAAGCATTGCCAGCATTGATAAGAATTTCATTTTCAACCTCATTTAGGATATAAATAGTGAACGGAAGTGATCTTACGACAAGCATGTTTGGTTGATCAAACTTTTTATATTGGACAAAGTGTTAAGTAGGGAATAGGCTAATTTTATATGACGAAAATCACCTTCACTAAATTTAATGCGACTGGAAACGACTTTATTGTGATTGATAATAGAACCCAGGTCCACAAGGCCAGCGATAAAACGCTTTGGGCCAGACTGTGCAGTTTAAAGACAGGGATTGGTGCGGATGGTGTTCTCCTTTTAGAAAAGAGTGAAAAAGCTGATTTCAAAATGAGATACATCAACGCCGATGGCGGTGAAGTTGAAATGTGTGGCAATGGAGCTCGTGCGATCACGGCATTTGCGAATGAAGTTTTAGAGGAAAAGAAATATACATATAAATTTGAAACAATGAATGGCACATATGAGTGCTCGCTTGATGCCGATTATGGCTATCGCTTAAAAATGACCGAGCTTTATGACATTGATAAAATCAATCTTCACGATCTCGACAGCAAAATGCAGGCGAAGCGCTCGCTTTATATGAACACTGGTGTTCCACATGCGGTTTTTGAGATCGAAAAAATTTTAGACTACCCTGTATTCAGTAATGGAAAAGATGTTCGCTATGATGCTCGTTTTCCAAAAGGATCAAACGCTAACTTTTTCGAAGTGATCTCACCCAAGCACATCAGAATCAGAACTTATGAGCGCGGAGTAGAGAATGAAACGCTTTCGTGTGGAACGGGTGCTACGGCGACAGCGCTTGCGGCAGCTAAGTTTTACGGCTGGAGTGAAGAAGTTGTGCTTGAAACATTAGGTGGCAAATTAGCCGTTAAGTTTTCTTCAGACTTAAAAGAGATCTACCTTTGTGGAAAAGTCGAAAAGATATTTACCGGCATCGCAGGCTAAAGTTTGAAAACGATTGCATTCATTACGTCAGAAGAAGACCCACAGCTTATTAACGATGACCGACTAGCTTTTGCTCCTTTGTTGGACTTAGGCCTTGAGGTTCGCCCATTGGTTTGGGATAGCGATGCGGATCTGACTTCTTTTGATGCGTTTATTTTTCGTTCATGTTGGAACTACCATCGCAAGTTTGATCAATTTATTTCGTGGCTCGATTCGCTTGAAAAACTGCGAAAACCAGTTTTGAATGCGGTTGGTGTATCTCGCTGGAACTTGAATAAAAAATATCTTTTGGAGCTAAAGAAAAAAGGTGCAGTTATTCCTGAGACGGAATGGATTGAAAAAAGAAGTGTAATTCAACCAGCACAATTGGCCAGCATCATAAAAAAAATTCCTTCAGAGAAAGTGGTTATTAAACCAGCAGTATCTTTAAACGGCCAGGATACATATCTGCTTGTCTCGAGCGAATTGCTGGAAATTGAAAAAGTGATAAAAGAGCTTTTGAAAGAGCGAGATGTCCTAATCCAGGAGTTCATTCCAGAGGTTAAAACAAGTGGAGAGGTCTCTCTTGTCTTTTTTGATGGTAAATTTAGTCATGCCATTAAAAAAATCCCGTCAAGAGAAGAATTTAGAGTCCATTCTGAGTACGGCGGGACTCGCGTTTCTGTTACACCTTCTATCGACATTATTAACCAGGCCGAGAGGGTTTTAGCGATGATTGGAGAGTCGTTGCTTTTTTGCCGCGTTGATATCGTTGAAAAAGAGGGTGTGGCAATTTTAATTGAAGCTGAGATTATTGATCCGATGCTGTTTCTTGGATATTCAGAAGGTGCTCCGGAACGTTTTGCGAAAGCGATAAAAAAACGGCTGCCTTTTTAGCAGCCGTATGGTTATGGATTAAAGAGATACAGAAGCGATCATTCTTAAACGAGTCTGAACTTTTCCATCGTAGGCGTTTTTATACTTCTTAGTTTTTGAGTGATAAACAGCATACCATTTAGCATCTTTCTTAGCATGACGGTCTTTTAAGATAGAAAGAATTTTTCCCATCTTATTAAGTGCGTATGACTCGTCAGCTTTAAGAAGTTTCTTGTCGATTTTACCAAGTCCTAAACGCTTAAATTCAGCATCCCAAACTTTAGTGTTGATCTGGGCAAGAGAAATATCACCTGAAACCGATACAGCAGCATTGTTGAAGTTAGATTCAGTAGAAATGATTGCAACCATGATCTTTGGATCGATCGTGTATTTCTTAGTTGTCTGATAAAGAGCAAGAGCGATCTCTTCTCTTTTCTTTGGATTTACTTTTGGTTCAACCACTTCAATCATCTTTGAAATTGTAGCGATGTTATAAGCTCTAATCTCTGCTTTAGAGAAAGACTTTGGCATAACATTCGTTGAAATTAGAGAGATGATAAGTGCGATAATAAGTGTTTTTGTTGTTTTCATTTTAAGCCCCCGCTTACCCTTTAAAGTGCAGGGTTCGGGCCAAAAATGAGTATCTAACCCCTTGAAAAACGAGAGAAAAAACGGCTAAAAAGTAGTCTCTGTTGAACCTTTTGACAGGGCCTAAAATAAATACCTAGGCTTAGGTATGGGGCAGTTTTCTGCGGTAAAATTTGGCCATCTATTGGTAAGTTTTGGAGCTCCTATGAAAAACAATCTCTTAACAGTTTGCATGCTTTTTTCAGCGGTTATCCTTCCTTACGCGTCTTATGCGGGAGGTTTAACCAATTCGAGAATTGACCATACAGGCATTTTGGCGATTGCGGGCAAGGATTCTATAAAGCTGGAGCTTCGTGCAGGAAATAGCATCTTATTGAATAGAGGACAGATGCAAATCAAGACAGAAAAAGTGCCTTTAGGATTTTCGCTACTTGATCCAAGATTGATTTTAAAACAAAACGGACAAACACTTGCGATCGATATTCCAACAGATTACTACCATAACGATGAGACCTACACGTACTTAGCTAAAAATTCAGGGCTTAATTACGACCTCTATTTGAGAAAGACTGAGGCCCGTGGAAAAGAAGTTCAAAAGGTTGAAAACGAATCATGTACTTACAAAGAGGCAGGATTCGTCTGTGGAATGGATAACTCCGGAAACCCTGCCTGTGTGGCAGCGATCCTAAATAAGCCGGGAATTCAGAAAGCAAAAAATACTTATCTTGATTCGACGGTAACTTATAAACTTACCCTTGGAAAAAACTCAGTCCAGCAGGCCGAATTCACTTCAGCGGTTACGAGCGCTGAGAAGAAAAAGACAGAGCCTCTGGAGGAGTGTCATAAGTAGTTTTTATGGTCGGGTTCACTCGTCTCAACAAGCGTAGGCCTTTAATAAACTTATTTATTTCTAGAATTCGTTGAAGTAAGAGACCTTTTCTATCCCGTCATCATTCAGTATGAAATGACCAATCCCATGGGCCTTGTATTTTCCTTTCATATCTTCAAGCTTTTGAGGCTCAACCGGACAGACCGCCTGATTGTTAGCATCGACAAACCCTCTTTTGGCCACTGAAGCTTTGAATTTTCTCACACCACTTCCCGCGGCGAACTTACTGCAGTTAATACTCTCATCCATTGATGAGTCGATATAATTTCTGAAATCAATCGGGTTCTTTTCATTGGCAACCCACTTATTCTCAGAGCATGTCACATAAGGGCCCAGGTTATTTTCGCTTCCAAGGATGTCATCGTTCTTTTGCAGAACATGGTTCCAGAATCTCATCCCGTTAAAGTTGGCGGCCAGGTCAGCATAAGAGAAAACACCTGTTGCGATGATGTTTCCGCCCAGGATCGTTTTTTCAAGAGCGACACCGTATTTTAAAACAGAATCAATCTCTTTTCCTTTTCCATAGTATTTGGTGAAATAGGTGAACCCCATTCCAAACATATGCTCCAGTTTATCAACTCCAACGCTCTCTTCGCCGATTTTAATCAAGGGACTAAGTGCCAGGGGGCTGGAAGCCGCTTTTTTTCTTCCCAGAAGAAATCCATCTCCTTTATCCCAACTCTCATAGACAGATTGTTTGATTGGAAGGTTGTTGATGGAAACAGCATTTTTGTAAAGGATATCCTTCACCATTTCACCTTTGCTGTGATTGGCGAAGTATTTTCTTAATTCTTTATATAAAGCTTCTTCATCGCAAGCGCTTGAAGCATTAAGGTTTGTGATGGCCTGCTTTAGGTATTTATTGGCGATAGCATTCACTTCGCTGGAGACGTCAGTAAGCTTCAGATTTCTGGCCGAGAAGTTATCGGCTTCAGCACCAAAGGCGTAAGTTGTCAGGGAAAGAGCTGTCAGGGTGATTAGTTTTTTCATGGACGGGATTGTAGCAGATGCCTAAAAGCGCGCTACAATCCCTGTAAAATTTACTTTGGGCAGTCGTAGATCTTGCCTTTGCACACCGTGATCGCCTGGATAGCGGTCTTGGTTTCAGTGCAGCTCTCTACCCATACCGCGTTTGCCGCTTTGGCATAGGCGAATTTTTTCATACTGATGACAGCGCTTTCTCTCCCAACGTTAAGCAGGTTGTCTTCACCTTTTACGTTAGAGACGAATTTGCATGAGCTAGCATCTGCTTCGCTGGCCAGGGTCTTAATTTGAGAGTCCATGTTCTGGTTGTCCTCCGTGATCGCGTGGACATTGGTTGCCTTTTGGATGTTAGCGCAAGAGGCGAGTAAAAGAGCGAGGAAAAGAAACTTCATAAAAACTCCTGATTAATAAAGAATATTGAGACCCATCATGAGCTGTTTTCTTTTTGATGAGGCGCTTGCTTCAATGCTGCTATCTAAATGTTTTGTGTGATGAAATTGTAAAACTCCATCGGCAATATAACTTTCCTTTTTATTAAAGACTGCGTAGCTTTTTTGGTATTTAATGTGCGCGGAGGCCAAGTTAGAAACGCGGATGATTGTACCGGCCAGTATACCGCCGTTGAACTCAAAGTTTTTCCCAAAACCAGTGGCGTACATAAAATCAGAGCTGATAAAAAGATAAGGAATAAAACGGTCGTTGAAAAAAGACCACGATGGCCCGGAAGCGATCGATCCCTTAAAAATTCTACAATCAGCACATAAGTTTAATTTATCTTTTGAATAATCAATCATTCCATACAAACTGAGTGGAAAAAAATAACTCCCCCATGGATTAAATGAGGCGACCTCTACAGGAATGAAGGAATTTAATTTTACGGCCTTTTTAGTGATATCAAAGTCAGTCTTGAAGAAGTTGATCGAAGACAGGCGAGGGTTTCCTTCAATACGGTCAGTGAAATCGTGAAGGGCGTAGCGGTGAGTGAGTTTTAGCGAAAGCTCACTTTCTCCTTCGGTCTTATTGGCCAGCAGTTTGAACTTTCTCGGCGGGTGACTCAAGTGCGGCTGCTCTTTTTCCGGCGTATTGATGTTTAGGTCCGCACCAGGTTCTGAAAACTTGCTTCTTTCTGCGAGGATTTTATTTTTCCATTCATAACGAGGGCCGGTTTCCATCAATATTTCTTTTGAGTATTTGTAATCGCTGAATTCGATGACGACGTCTAATACTTTCGCTTTCGATTGCGCCGATAACTGCGAGCTGTAGAAAGAGTTCCAATCGTCTTTTTCAATGATCTTTTTGAAGAGGCCTCTTTCCTCATTGTTTAGTTGTCCATAAGTCCCCTGAAAAATTCTTCTTTTGCTGGGTCTGAAACTGATCTTTTTTACCAGCCCGGGAACTTTGTCGATTGCTTTGATGGTTTCAGCAGGGATGATATAGGCAGGAAGTTTATCGAGCAGCTTCCATGACGGATCGATCCCATCCATTAGTGAAAGGATTTTTTGCGAGCAATTACCAGTGAAAAAATAATAATAGTACCAGGTCCCGCCGAGCTCCCATAAATGATCTAGGAGCTTTTCTTTCTGGGCTTCACTGAAATTTAATTCATATGACCATAGATCGCGGGATTCAAAATCATTATATTCACGGATTTTATAAAAGTACGGGATTGAAGAGAAGTTCCCCTGGAATCCACCGATGATCCCATAGACGGTGTAGACGAGAGGGTTGCTTGAAGTGTTCGAAGCCCCGTAATTGATCCCTACATCCAAAAGCTCAGACTTCTTGTCATCCTGGATATAATCATTTTTAGAAAATCTCAGGAATGTATGACCAAAGGCCGAAGCTGGAGATTCCAGGTAATAAGATGAGAACACCAGATGCACTGATTTTGGGTAGTGATCGGCCAGGTACACCTGGTATTTATCGCAGCTCTTAAGGATGCTTTCGTCGATATTCAAGTTTTGAGTGCGGTTTAAGTATTTAAAGCGCGCGGGAAATCGGCAGATGAAATCCTTGTCGCGAGCGTTTATTTTCAGAATATTTTCGGCCAACTCCAGTGCTGGGTCATGTTTGCCACCTTTAGCGACAAAAAATGTAGGGTCATCGACATCACTGGTAATGCCGGTTATGCCTTTTTGATAGTGCAGGAGATTTTTCCACTCAGGGGAATAAAAATCGGCCGCTAAGCTTTTAGAGATTAAAAGGAAGGTGAAAAAGAAATAGAAGAAGCGTGAGACCATAGTGTGTGCAGGGTAAAAAGAGAGGGTCTACAGACCCTCTCATTTATAAGAGATAATTAAAGTAACTTGTTAGATTTAGCGATAGCCATGATCTTAGAGTTAATTGTCTTAGCGTCTGAAGTCTTGAAGATTTCAGAGTACTGAGCTTTAAGAGCTGTAGCGAATCCAGTCTTGTTAGACACGTTCATGATTGTAGCTAGTGAATCAACAGTTTCACCTTGTCCGCGAGCAATGTCGTTTCCAAGAGATACTTTGTTAGCTTCGATGAATTGCTCAGAAGACTTTCCAGCAGATCCACAGTTTGAA
The DNA here is from genome assembly GCA_040377165.1 of Bacteriovorax sp. GTDB lineage: Bacteria > Bdellovibrionota > Bacteriovoracia > Bacteriovoracales > Bacteriovoracaceae > Bacteriovorax. Next base: position 17,689 of record JBEIPI010000008.1, on the reverse strand, counting down.
GTACCAGAAGTGATACCAAAAGTTTGAGATCCAGAAGTACCGTTTGTAGTAGCAGCAAATACTTGCATGAATCCTGGCTTGTCACCTAGAACGATTGATCCAAGACCACATCCAGCTGAACCGTAACCAGCAGCGAATGAGCTAACAGAGAAAAGAGAGATTGCGATAGCAAGTAACATTTTCATTAGTAACCTCCATAAAAATTATAAAGTACTAGGTTAATGTAGACCTGAAAAAGAGTAAATTAAATCTTATTTATTCTGTTGAAAATTCTTCGAAGTAGTTGAGCAGATTGCTCATCTTTTGTGTTTATATATTTATGAAGAAGATATTTGTATTCGATTCCATATGCGGAATTCAGGTCTTCATCACATTCATATCCCCATTCAGGTTTTTTATAACATTTTACGTGCTCAAAATTTTCCTGCTTCAAGTGCGTGGCCTCATGAAGGATAGAGGTGAATTGCTCGAGCTTTGAGATTTCAAAAAAATTCTTGTTAATAAAGATAGTGTGCGGAGAGTCAGCAAACGCACAGGCCACTTGCCCTTGCGAACAATTGTTCTCTTGGTAGTGAATGAACGAGAGAGATTTCAAAGAATTCAGAAGTTCGGTTTTAAATTCAGCCGGCGCTATCGTTTGAATGTAAGTTAATTCACTTGATAAAATCTCGGACAGCTTATTGAAATGATCTGCCGGCAAATAAAGAGCTCGCTCATCAAGAGTAAATATTTTTGTCGCCTGAGGTGGAGTAGAACTGCATCCAATTAAAAGCAGGGCCAAAAACAAATATCTCATGATTTCATACCAAATAAGTCGATTATAAAAATACTATCTTAAAGATAAATTCAAACAACGAATACAAAATTATATGTAAACTATAGTAATGAACGAAATATTCCTTAGTGCATACATGAAAATCTTTCATTTTGTAGCGGCCAAAAGGCTTGCGGAAAAAGATCTTCCAGTCAGGTATATTCACTCCCACTTGGTTTGTGTTTTAGCGACAGGGATGTTGATGTGGGCGTACGCAATACTTGCGCTCTTAACTATCGATCATCCTCTTCCGGGAATTGTGGGAGTGGTTGCGAGCACTGTTCATTTTTTATCACCGCTACTTTTTAGAATCAATAATCGTTTGTATTTTAATACCAACGTTTTTATTGCTACGGGGATTGTTCATCAGGCGACATTTGCTTTCTTCTGCGGGGGATTTTACAGCAACATCATCATATGGTTTGGGATACTTCCACTTTTGGCCGGTGTTATTTGTGGAAAAAAGGGAATTATCACCTGGCTGATAGTTAGCACACTCGTTTGCCTGGGTTTTGTTGTTTTGCAGATGAATAACTATGCATTCCCATATTTGATTTCACCAACGGGACTGCTTATTTCTCAAGCACTAGTCACATTTGGCTGGATCTATGTCGGAGCGATTGTTGTTTGGGTTTTCCTACTTTTGGTTGAAATGCACCAGAGAGAAATTGAAGATAAAAAAGAGGGGATTCAAAATCTTATCTGTGTTATTACACATGATATCTCGACCCCTTTGACGGTAATTATAGGCAGAAGTAATCTTTTAAAAAGAGAAGTGCTTCCAGACAATGTAATGAAATCAGTCGGAAAAATTTCGAATGCCTCCTATAATATTTCAGATATTGTTAACAACGTAAGAAATTTGTACGCGACAGAGTTGGGAAAAAATAGCATCGAAATTCAGGAAGTAGAGGTCATAAAGATTTTAAAGCAACTGAAAGAAAATTTCTCAGAAAAGATGGAAGAAAAATCAATATCTCTTAACCTCGTCTCGGAGGTGGGGGAGTGTTCAATTCGTGCCAATGGAGATTTATTACTCCACCAAATTCTCGGTAACTTGCTTTCCAATGCGATTAAATTTTCTCCAGTGAACGGTGAGATTTTTATCAAAGTTGAAAAGAAGAATCATCAAGCGTTGATTCACATTAAAGATTCAGGCATAGGTATTCCACAGAATCTCATTAATAAACTCTTCGATATGAGATCGAAAACATCCAGAAGAGGCACATCAGGGGAAGAAGGGACTGGTTTTGGTCTGCCGATTGTAAAAACATATGTTGAAAAGCTCGATGGAAAAATCCAGGTGATCTCGGCGAGCGCAGAGGACCATGCGATCAATACCGGGACGACCTTCATCCTAGAATTTGAATGCGTGGCCTAGTCTTTTAAAGAACTCTTTTAATTTTTTAATTCGTTTATAGATAAAACGGGCGATGCGGTCCATTGGCGTATTTTTAGCCGTTACAACATCAACTTGTTTTGATTTTATGAATGTCATGATGAATTTAACTTCATCCTCATTGAGTCCGTTGCGCTTAAAAATATCAGCGAATCTTTTGGCCACAGTATCGAATTCATACTCTGTGACTCTTAACCTTTTATGAACAGCTGTGATGTTGCGGCCTTTGTACATTGGTGGAGCGCCGATGACCTCACAGAGATACTGGGCCTGCAGATTGGACAGGCGCTCGATATCCACGCCGATAAAGTGATAACTAATCTCCAGATGATCAAAGAGCTCCAGGTACAGTTCATATATGATTTTGTGAAAAAAATCGTATCCGCCGTATTTATCATAAATAGTCTGGGCCACAAAAACTCCTATACAATTCGCATCTTTAATAAGGCTGTCCGGATCTTTAGGCCGACAGCCTTTTGGCCAAATATTAATAACTAATATAAAGCAACTCTTAGTGATGCTACAAACTTTTTATAATCCTGAGGTGAAGCCTTTTCAAATTCATTTGAAAAAATAAAAGCATTATACTTCCGCACATTGATCGAGTTCTTCTCACCGAGCAGGATAAAATGCTCGTAAATGACCTCATGGAGTAAAAGCCCCGCCTGCGCAACAGGATTAAGAGCGTCCCAGATTTCCTTGTCAAAGAAAAATTCCACTTGTTTCTGAGAGTTCATCCGTTGGATCGCAAACTGCTCTAGTTTGCAGTTTTTGGGTTTAGCGATTTCAAAGCTGTCTCTGGTTTTGTTCAATGAAATTTCACTTAAAAATTTTATATCCTTGATGACGCTATTTAAGCGTGAAACATAAATCTGATGGGTCTTCTCATCGAGCTTAGATAAAATGGCCATCCTCTCATCTAAAATCTCCTTGAGTTTCTTTTCAGGAACATTGATGATTTTGCTGTTTGGATTCAGCATCTCGTGCTCATAAAAATCCAAAAGCAGATAGGAGTTATCAGCGCATTTAAAACCAATGCCGCCATTTCCAACTTCATTGCCCGCGAAAGCAGAGAAAACAGGTAATGTTAATAACAAAATTATTTTAAACATCGAGACTTCCACATTTAGACCTAATACTAGTTAGTTCATTGTTAAAAATTGTTGTAGTGCCGTCAACAAAAGTTACCTTTAACTTTAAACGGCACATTCTTTTAAGGTTCATTTTCTGCAGCAGAATCCATTTGGTTGTTACAAGAAATGGCGGAACCGAAAAAGGTGTGTAGATGTGGCCTTCAGGAATCAGGCTCGCTCTTTCCAAAGTATTGGCCTTATCTATAAGATGTTCAGCTTCTGCCAGCGTGATTGTCCCAATGGTCAAGGCTGCTCCGGCCAGAGCGGTTTTGGCAGAGCCTGAATAACCACCCGCTATTGAGACACCTGCACCGACGAGGGCCAAAGACCCCAGAAGGAGTTCGCGATTCTGTCTGTCGATAGCAATTTTATATTCCATCGATTTTGCCCAGTAATATAGATCTTTCCCAACAATGACTTGAACATCCGGATGATTTTCAATCTCGACGAGCTCTACATTTTTGATTCTCATCCATTTAGAGGTGTTATTAAAAAAATAGAAATTGATCATGGCAAAATCCTCAAAGCTCATATCGGGATCGAGCTTCGCTGAAAGCGCCAATTTTTCTTTGGAATTGTTCTGAACCAGGTCGGCATCTTCACCGGGAGTGTAAGAGGCACAGCTGCTGATCAGTAGTAGTAGGGCGATAAAAACAATTTTCATGGTTACTCCTTAAGGTCCATTGGAAACAGTTGGATGGCCAGGTGATACACTCTGTCTGCTTTTCCACTTTCCAATAATTTCGACATATCTTTTTTATATTTTCGGGTTATTTCTTTGGCCTTCAGCAAATTTTTTGAATTGATGGCCATGGTGACAGAGCTAAACTCTCTTTCATTGACATCTACAGTCTCAAGTTTTTCCGCGGCCAGATTTAAGATGTTGGTATGGTAATTTCTAATGGCGGCCGAAGGAATATCATCCGCTGTTTTAAATGGAGGATGAATTTGCTTAAAGCGGCCATCTTTAATCACGATAATATTCAGGCGCTCGAGTCTTTGCAGGGCTTTGTTGGCAATAGCAGCAGTGATACTTAATCTTTTGGCAACCCAGCGTGGGTCCGCCTTTGCATCAGGCAGCTCACCCAGACTTAAAATCGCAAGATAGTGCCATTCACTAATGAGCTGGAACTTGTCTTCAGAAATCTGGACTTTCTCTATTTCCGCTTCGCTGGCATCAATGCTGGCGATAAGATTTAACTGCTCACTTGGAGAGTAGCCCAGTTTATGCAGGATATGTGCGCCCGTCTTCATGCTCACACTCCTTTTTTTGGAGATTACCTGCGACAAAGTCGCCGGTGAAATTTCCAAAAAATTGGCAAAGGCCCTGAGTGAGAATGAAGGATTGCGCTTAACTCTTTTATCCAGTTCATGTCTTAATACAGCAGAAAGTGAATTCATATTATTCCTCTTCTTAGTTCTTTACAGAAACTAAAATAAACAATGGAGTCTTACAATAGGATTACTGAAACACTGTTTCAAGATGTGAAACACTATCTGAGGGGAGTTTTTAAGGAGAATTAAATGGTGGGTCAAACTGGACTTGAACCAGTGACCACCCGGTTATGAGCCGGGAGCTCTAACCAACTGAGCTATTGACCCTAAACATTTAAGATAAAGTTATATCGTTATAAATCAGGCTTTTCAATCACAAATTATGCATAATTCTGATTGAAGGCTTAAGCGTCATCCTTTAAGATTTTAGAATGAAAATCCTATTAGTTTTATCTCTGCTAGTCATGACAACTGCGGCCCACGCAAAAATCGGGCTGAAAGTCAGTTTGATATATAAGAAAGGAATCGGAAAAGGATTCTTTTTATCCACAGAACAACACTCCATTCAGTCGGTTGACGAAAAAGAACACGTATTGATTCAAATGAAAAACGGGATAAAGGCGGATATTTCTGCTTCTTATGTCCAGAGTATTCACGAGTACGGCCCATCAGGGTTCGTGCGAATCAAAGGTGACCTATATAACGTCAACGGGAAGATCGTTAAAACTTTTAACGAGCCCAATCTCGATATCTATCTTGAAGAGACAAAGTCAATCACTCATGTTGAGCGAAACGAAGAGCAGATAGAAATTATCATCACTCCTGTTTCATTATGACAAAAGACCGCGTAGATAAAGTTCTGGTTGAGGCAAAGTTAACTTCAACCAGGTCTCAGGCCCTGCTTCTGATTGAAGAAGGAGTGGTTTTCTATCAGGGAAAAAAAGTAGAGAAGGCCTCTCAACAGGTTACAGGTGAGGGTTTGGAAGTGAGAAAAGACGTGCAGTATGTTTCCCGCGGGGCCCACAAAATCGAAGGTGCCCTTGCCCGTTTTCAAATCAATGTTGAAGGTCTCGTTGTTGCAGATGTCGGTGCGAGCACCGGAGGCTTCACAGATTATGTATTGAGATCGGGAGCAAAAAAAGTTTACTGCCTGGACGTCGGCCATGATCAGCTGGCCCAGTCACTTCGCGAGGATCCGAGAGTGGAAAATCATGAAGGCGTAAATATAAAATTCCCATTTGAGATTAAAGAGCAGGTCGATCTTGCGGTGGTTGATCTCTCGTTTATTTCTCTAAAACTTGTGCTTAAAAATATTTTCGATCTGGTGAAACCAAAAGGCGCTATTGTCGCTTTAGTGAAACCCCAGTTCGAGGTTGGTCCTACGGGAATCGATAACAACGGTCTGGTAAAAAGTGAGGGGCATCGCCTGGTGATGATGCACGAATTAAAAGAGTGGTGCAAGGCCCAGGGGTTTTTCCTGGTGGACCAGTGCGATTCACCCATCCTTGGGAAAACCGGGAATAAAGAATATTTCTTCTATTTTGATAAGGGACGCTCTAAATGAAAAAACTCTGTATCTTCTGTGGCTCAGGCGCTGGTCGCGACCCAAAATACATGGAACTCGGAACAAAGGTCGGCGAGCTGCTGGTGAAAAACAACATCGGCCTGGTTTACGGCGGAGCTTCGATTGGTCTTATGGGGGCAATCGCCGATAGTGTGCTTAAGAACAAAGGCACAGTTGTTGGTGTGATTCCAAAAGCACTTGTGGATTATGAAGTGGCCCATGATGGCTTATCGCAATTGTTCGTCGTGGATAATATGCACCAGAGAAAGCAGTTGATGTATGATCACTCGGATGCGTTTTTGAGTCTGCCGGGTGGAATGGGGACGCTGGATGAGATGTTTGAAGTGCTCACCTGGACTCAATTAAAATACCATCAAAAGCCGAGCTATATTTTTAACTTTGACGGTTTTTATGACTCACTGCTGTCTTATTTGAGACATTCGAGTGCGGAAGGCTTTATCAGGAGCGAGCATTTGAATCTTTTGCAGGAAATAAAAACACTGAATGATCTAGAAAAGAATATTTTGCAAAGCATATAAAATTGCCAAGCATTTCAAAATGCCCTATAATTCGAGTCTTAAACGTATATTTATTTCCTAAGGTCTAAGGCGGGAGAGTCATGACAAGATTGATCGTTTTTTTAAGTGTACTAACAGGGTTCGTATTGGCCCTGGTCATGTTTTCATACAAATCCCTTCCTGTTTCAAACGACAAATTCAATCTTAAAACAACTGAAGAAAAATTCCATGCAAGAGAAGCTCTTGTTCACTCGCTTTTAGCGCCGAAAGAAAAAGTGGAAGAAGTAGAAGTTGAAATCAAAGAATACGCACCGGTAGTTGACCTTAACACGCCTCAACTGGTTGCTGGCCACAAATTATATACTCAGTGTATCTCATGTCACGGTAAAGGTGGAGAAGGTAAAGCTTCTCAGAAAGCTCCTTTCATCGGTGGGCAGTTCGACTGGTATATTGAAAAGCAACTTGTGGATATGAAATCGGGAGCTCGCTCAAACCCAGTAATGAATGCTGTTTTAAAAGGTCTCTCTCCTCAGGATATGAAAGACCTTGCTGCTTACGTTTCAAAACTACCTTGGAAAAAGTTAGTTGAGGGCGCAGCTCCCGCAGCGGAAGCAGCACCAGCAGCAGCTCAATAAATCCATGCCTCTTTATTCCTTTAAAGGAATTAAGCCACAATTCGGAAATGGAGTTTACATCGCTCCAAGCGCAGACATTATCGGAAAGGTTGTTTTCGATGATAACGTCAATATCTGGTATCAGTGTGTGGCACGCGGGGACGTCAACTATATCCGCATTGGAAAAAACACCAACGTTCAAGACTTAACCATGCTTCATGTGACAAAGGATTTTGCGCTCACGATTGGCGCAAACGTCAGCATCGGTCACAGTGTAACTCTTCATGGCTGCACGATTGAAGATAGCTGTTTAATCGGTATGGGGGCTGTGATAATGGATGGAGCACATATCGGCGCCAACTCTGTTGTGGCGGGAGGAAGTGTTGTTCCTCCTGGCAAAGTTTATCCACCAAATAGCATGATTATGGGGAACCCGGCAGTGGCCAAACGCGAGCTCACTAAAGAAGAGCAGACGCTCTATGGAAACCATTACAAGGCCTACGTAAATTACAAAGAAGAGTTCCGCGATCCGGAAGTCGTCAAATTACTCAGCGATCCTGTTTAAACAATTCCAATTCATTTTGATTTGATTGCCCAAGAGAGAGAAATTGTGAGTCAGCTCCAGACAAGTGGCGCGGTTTAGGTAAGCGTTCTCGCGCATCTTTGAATAACAAAACCACATCATGTCATCGGCGTTTTCAGGATCGGTGTTGCGACTCTTAGCGAGTGTGCAGGCCGAGACGTCGAGGTCTTTTGGATTGCCGGTTAAGCAGCCCCAATCGTGTGTTTCCTGATTCATCAAGCACTCGTAAGCGCGCGACCAGGTTTTTTTCTCCGGGTAATTCCCACCACATGAGTTTAAGTAAGTACCATAGGTGCTGGAGTTGATCCTGGCGTATTCAACATTACTTAGTTTGTTTAGCAGATCGAGTTCGCGGTGACCTTTTAGAAGTGAGCAGAGTTGATCAGCGCTGATGTAATCAATATCTTTTGCGAGGATGCCCGAGGCGACCTGCTTAATTGAATCTTCATAGATATAATAATTAATCAGATTGTGAGTCTTTAAAAAATCGAGAACCTTTACCTGGATTTCACTCAGTCCTTTGGCCGCTTGATAAATAGCGGTCATTCTCATGGCGGCGTTCTGGGCCAGGGTCGCATTCTCCTTGAGAATCTGCATAAGTTGAGGGTGCGTTTTGTTTTTCACCAATAGGTCATAATACCTGGAGATATTGTCTCCACTCAAGATTGTTGTCCATGCACTTCTGGATAAATCAACATTAGCAGAAAGAGCATCGTTTCTGATTGTGTCTACATTTTTAGCTTCAGGCTTCACCGCACGCAGGTTGCTTCCCTTAAATGCTTTGAGAATAGCGTCTCTTGATATGCCGGTGATGTTTTTATCTTTGGTCGAGGTTAATTCGAAGGCCTTTTTTAATTTAGGTGCTGCCTGAGCACCCAACGGGCCGGTGCTGTCAAAGCCAACCACTAATTCGGCCTTGCTAAAAACATTGGTCATGATCTCAGACATGCTCTGGCCGAAATTCAAATAGCGGGAAGCGGCCACATCCTCTGCGAGATTGAGAGGGAATCCATCACTGGTCAGGACTCTTAAATAATCGTTCACGCTTCTATGATCAGGAAGTTTCGAGGCAAGGGTGTTACATCCCATTAAGAAAACTGATTTTGGTTTATCTAAAATTGAAGGGCAGAGTGATTTGTCTCTGGTGTCGATCAATTCATTTAGCGAGATGGTGGCGGAGCTTTGTTCGCCGAAAAAGATTCCGCCGAAATGACCTGAGACGACAAGTATATCGCATGATTTTACGCTGGCGCATGCCTTGGAAAACCATTGCGGGTCTTTATTCTGTGGTACCAGTTCAACCAACTTATACCCTAGAGGGGCCAGCTGCTGATTAAAGACTATTTTTTCATCAGAAGAATTAAAGGTCATCGCACAGAGAGTTTTAGCTTCTGTGGATTGGGCCAGAGAGGCCATTAATAGGGCGAATAGTGATAGTGTTTTCATTGGTGAACACTATAGCTTTTTCTCGGGGAAAAGGGGTGAAAGTTGTAAATTTTACAACCGAAAACCTGTCTAAAATTTAGACAGGAGGTAGACGATTGTTCAGGCCTCTAAATTCAACCCCTTCAAATCCTGTCTGGAAAATAGGCATTGTTCTTGCTCTCTTAATTCTGAATTCTTATGTCGTAATTGGTTTTTAAAGAGGTTTGTATGGTTAATTTAATCATCTCTTCCATCATCGCTTTTGTAGCTGCGGTAATGCCCTGGTCGGTGTTTGCCAGCACTCCAATGGATTTTGAGAGGGCCGACGAGCTTATTAAAAAATACAACACCATTCATGAGCGCCCTAAATCATGCCCGATGGAATCAAAGAAATTCTCGGACCTGATCGCAAAAACCGACGCTATTAAAGATGTTTTAAAAGGAAACTGTCTTAAGAAAGAAGGCGATAAGATGACTGAGGTTCTTGAATCAATCAAGAGTATTCAGGAAGAGTTAAAAAATAAAAGTATGGTTAATAACTCTGCTGTGACAGATGCCCTGACAACGGCCGTAGGAATCGGTTCAGGAACTACTGGTGGAACAACCTCTTCAGGCGCTCTGAGCGGATTGAAATTCTCAGCTCTTTTTTCAAACATCACAACAATGTTCAAAAAGAATCAGTGTAGCATGGAGGACGGTCGCGTCCTTGAGATGACTGCTGACTTGATTTACGATTCGACACAGTTAGGGGTTTTAGCAGGTAACCAGCTGGGGCTAATTGTTGCCGGTGGTGGATTTCTTATTTCATCAGCTCTGAGATTGATTGATTTGATCTTTAAGCAAAGATTTGATTTTGAAAAGGCGATTGACCGCCAGACATTCGTAAAACTTAATTGCTCTTTCTATGAAATCAGAAGAGAGCTGGACTCTCAGGGCGCTCTTGATATTGAAAACAGCACAAGCCGTGATGACTACCGTGATGTAAAAGCTCTTGTAGAAGAAGTGAGTGCGGAGCTCAAGAAAATTGACGATGAAAAAGTGAACATCACGAAATCGCACTCTGAGATCGACCGCACGACTTTCGAGGAGAATGTCGGCGATATTTCAGAGTTAAGAAAAACTTTGACTAAGGTTCAGGGCTACTTGCAAAAAGGAGTGAGCCAGAACCTCGATATTCCTACTGAGACTCAAAAACTTTTAATGATTTCTAAATTAGCTCAAGATTATGAATTGATCACGCTTCAGTTGAAACACTACAAGACGCTCAAAATTAGTGCAATTCCGATGCTGGATGATTTGTTTCTTAATGAACTTAAGAAGTTTGATCCGCTGGATATGACAGAATTCACCAATGCGATGAATATTTCCGCTTTGGAGTTTAATGAGAAGTACCGTGCGAGAATCCTCTTCCATGTATTGAGAATTGAAGGTGATATCGCAGCTAAAGAAAAGTCGCTGTTTGGAAAGAGCGAAAAGGCAAAAACTGAACTTGCCAGTGCGCTTGAGAAGAAAAAAGAACTTTATACTGCAAAACTGGTCGAACTAAAGAAAGTTGAAAACAGACTGGGTAATATTGTAGCTCCTAAAGAATATTCAGGACTTGATGACGGCTCTGAAAACATGGTGGCCATCCTCGATAACCATAAAAGAATCAGCTCGCAGCTGTACGGTGAGTGGGGAGAGAAGTTCCTGAAGTTTGCGACTTACAAAAGCTATGATGAAGTAAAGAATTTCAACGAGCGTTTTGATCTCTTTAACAGTAAGTACTCAGAGATTATTAAAGCTGAGAAAAAAGATATACTGGCCACAACTTATCTTTGCCAGGATGCCCAGAAGCTAAGACTTATTTTTAAAATGTCTGATAGTTTAGTGCAGGAAGGTTTTGATTTCGTAGCAACAAACAAGGATTTGATTTACTCGGACGTGAAGAACTACTACAACGGAAAAATTAACGAAGAGACTAATCCCGGATCTTATATGGGGCCGATTGAGAAAATTCAGCGCCATTATAAATCAGCGGTGTTCGCTTTAAGAAGTATGAAAGGAGAAGTGGTTTCTCCTGAGGATATGGAGCGCTACCTGGACAAACCGTGGATGGGATCATTTTATATCGGTCGTGCGATGATGGAAGTGAGTGCAACTAAAAATAAGGCGCGCACATTACAGGATGTTTATGAAAAGCTTGGCTGTCAAAAGAGTCTTGCTGATGATTTTTAAAGAATTACGACAACATTTTTTTGGCGACTTCTTCACCTTTGTTGATTAAGTCGCCAACTTTCACTGCTATCCCTTCAAACTGCTCTCTGTCCACCTCTTCCCCAATGAAAACCGGCTCGCCGATCACTACAATAATTTTAGTGAATGGCCTTGGAATCCTAAACTGATCCCAGCTCTTTTTGAAATACCAGTACTTCTCAGCATAAGGTGAAAGCGGAAGAAGAGCGCAGTTGGCGAGTCTTGCGATCTCAATGACTCCGGGTTTTACCACGTGTGCTGGGCCCTTTGGGCCATCGACGGTTATAGCGCCCGGAATTCCTTTTTTTACAGTTTTGACAATCTCAATCAGGGCCTTTTTTCCCCCGCGGGTAGAGCTTCCTCTGGCCGGGATGTGACCGAATTTTTCACATGTGACAGCGACTAGTTCTCCGTCTTTGGATTCAGAGATGACCATCGTGAACCTCTCGCCAATATGGGAGAAGATCGCACCGATCAGATTTTGGTGCCATAGAGCATAGACAAAAGTTTTATTAGGGTGAGAGTCGCGCGCCTTTTTTTTATTCTCAAGTCCCACGAACTCATAACGGTAAGTGAGATTTAAAAGACGGATGAAATAGTAAATAATTTGAGCGATGATTCGAATTTTCATAAGGTTCTAAACCAACCAGTGACAGAGTACCTTTCTCCTGTGTTTGGCAGGACTTCATGATAAATTTGATTGCTCAAAAAGCAAACAAAAGTTCCAGGTTTAGGTTTGATTCTTGTTTCAATTTCATCGGAGTTCTCTTTTTTGTAGATTACCAGTTCTCCGCCAGACTCAGGTTCATTGAGATAGAGGATGGCACTCACTACGCGCTTGTGACTGCCCTGATGCTGGTCCAGGTGCTTTTTGTAAAAACCAGATGTTTTGTAATGGGCGAAATGGCATTCAAATTCTCTGAGTCCGAGATAAAGTTCGCGATTCATGTCAGACATAAGTTTATTCATGTGACCGAGATAAGCTCCGGCCGCTTCGCCGGCTTGCGTCTCCTCAATCCATACGATCGAGTCGTTTCTGATGGTGAGTTGCTCTTGCTTTTGCGCCCCTTTTCCAACTTGCGCCTGAGTCCAATTCTGCTTTTGGGCCTCATTTAATAACTCTGAGCAGAATTCCGGGGGGAAGAATCCCTCCTCACAGTACCACCCTTCCTCGGCAAGGGCGTTTATGAGCATTTCTTTTTTCATATGATGAAAGCTAGCTTATAATTTTATGGTTTTCAATAAAAAGGAGTGCTTTTTGGAACCGCAATTGTCTTGGTGGATAGGATTTCATGTTTTTGTTTTGGCCATGTTGGCGCTTGATCTTGGGGTTTTTCATAAGAAGGACCATGTTGTCTCAGTTAAAGAATCGCTTATCTGGACCGGTGTGTGGGTTTCACTCGCTTTAGTATTCAACTATGGTGTTTATTACTATGTCGGCGAAAGAGAGGCCTATGAGTTTTTAACGGCCTACGTTTTGGAGAAGAGCTTAAGTGTTGATAACATTTTCGTCATGACTCTTATCTTCACTTACTTCAAGGTGGAGAAGCGCTATCAGCACCGCGTTTTATTCTGGGGGATTTTAGGAGCACTTGTGATGAGAATTCTTTTCATCGCCGGCGGAGTCGCTTTAATCAACAAATTCCATTTCATCCTTTATTTTTTCGGGGCCTTCTTGATTTATACAGGCGTAAAAATGCTAATGTCGGGTGGAGAAGACGATATCAATCCGGAGGATGGATATATTTATAAGTTTTCAAAAAAGTATTTCAAAATGACCCCGCATTTTCACGGGCAGAAATTTTTTGTGTTGGAGCACGGCGTGCGCCATATGACTCCGCTGTTTTTGGTTCTGATGATTATTGAGTCAACGGATTTGATTTTTGCAGTGGACTCAATCCCCGCGACTTTGTCAGTGACTAATAATGCCTTCATCGCTTACACATCAAATATTTTCGCGATCCTTGGTCTGCGCTCACTGTATTTCGCTTTTGCCGGTGTCGTAGGGCTATTCAGATTCCTGTCTTACGCTCTTTCGGTCGTCCTGATTTTTATCGGGGTGAAGATGCTGATTGAGTTTAAGTACAAAATCCCAACGGCCTATTCATTGGGATTTGTACTAGGAATTATCGCTTTATCTGTGATTCTATCTTTGGTGATTCCAGATAAAGATGAGAAAAAATCTTAAATAGACTTCATTAATTTAGAGGCAATTGGGTTATCAATCGTTCTTTTTGAACTGATAATCCAATACTCCTCTTTAATGTTTGGAAGTGTACCGATCTTATAAAGAGTACCGTTTTGCACTTGATCCAAGGCTGCCACATCAGGCAGTGCCGCAAGGCCGGCCCCTTGAGCGGCAAAAATTTTCATCAAGGCCGTATCCTGGGTCTCAAGCTCGCTTAAAATCTTAATCTTCTTCGAGTCGAAAAAATAATCCAGGTCGTGGCGGAGTTTCGAGTGGTGAGTCGGCAGAATCATCGGCATGCCGTTTAAAGATTTAGGAAAATTATTTTTGCAGGCCAGGAATTGTTTTGAACCGTAAATGGATACAGGGGCCTTAACAAACGATTTGCTGTTCATGTTTTTATCTTTGGAAATATCCCCGGAGTAATTAGAGATAAAACAATCGATGTTTCTTGAGAGAAGCTCAGTGGTTAATTCCTCCTGGTCACCTTCAACAATGCTGACAAAACAATCACCATAGCCTCTTGCTTTCTGAGCGATCTCCCAGACAATTTGCTTTGGTACACTGTCGAGCGCTCCCAATTTGAAGGGCATCTTATTTGAGTATGACTTATCGGCGATAACCTGCAGAAGCTCTTGTCCGAGTTGACCGATTTCATTGGCGTATTTAAGCGCCACTTTTCCCGCATCAGTTAAGATGAGTTTACGGTTTTTTCTTTCGAAGAGTTCGATCTCCAATTGGTCTTCCAGTTGTTTTAACTGAGCGCTGAGTGCCGGCTGACCGATTAACAGCTTTTCAGAAGCTTTTGAAATACTTCCTTCGTTAGCGATTTCTCTAAAATAGATCAAATGATGGTAGTTTAACCATTTCATAAATTCTCCTAGTTACCTCGTTCAGTATAGAGGACTCTTCGTAAAAAACGAACTATTTTTGATTAAATATCAATTTTATTAAAACAACGCTATGGACTAATATGGCGTTATCTATAATCCAAGGAGGATTTATGAGAGAACTTACAATTAAAGATCTAAACGCATTGAACGTCTCAAGTACTGGGCCAATGCTGTCGCTTTATTTATCTAAAGATGTTTCTATTTTAGATCAAAAATCAATGAAAGACCGCTGGAAAGAGGCATTACTTAAAGCGGAATTTTATATGCTCAAAGAGTACACGCGTAGTTACGTCGATGAGTTTATGAAAAAAATGTGGGACGAAAATTACCTTGAAAAGCTTGAAACGCTGGATAAAGGGATAGTTGTTTTCCATTCTCCAGAAGGTTTTGATGGGGATATTGGTTATATCAGAGTGCAATCGCCAATCAACGACCTGGTTGTTGTGGCCGACAGCTTTCATATAAAACCACTAATCAGGATCAAAAATAATGTGCGCGGCTTTTTCATTGTCACGATGAGTTCGCGTGCCATCAATGTTCTGATTGAAAATAGCGGACATCTCATCAAGCTCGACTCTTATAGAAATGAGCCGGGGATTGATGGAAAAAATAAAAAAGACTCTAAAGACTTCTTCTTAAATTCGGCCAATGAACTCAATAAGCTATTTGCTGCTTATCGCCTTCCGATTGTACTTGCCGGAGTTAAAGACCACATTGGGCATATGAAAAAGCTCCTGAACCAATCAATGCTCATGAGTGAGTCGATTGTAGGGAATGTGGAGAAGATGAAGTCGGTTGAATTAAGAGAGAGGGTCTATAACATTCTCGCTCCGTATTATGAACAGCAGGAATTGGGAGCATTAAGTGAGCTTGAGGTGGCGATGAGCCGTGACCGGGCTGTAACTTATCTGGAAGATATTGCCATCAGCGCCGTTTACGGTAAGATTACTAAATTGTTTGTGGTTGAGAATAGATATGTCTGGGGTTCTATTAATCGTCAGACTGGTGAGATCTATATCTCTCCAAGACAAACAAACCCACACGATGATGATGTCCTGGATGATTTATGTCAGATTGTTTTATCCAAAGGCGGTGATGTAGTGGTGGTCAAAGAGATCAATCACTTTAAAGGTCATTACGCTGTAGCAATTGTGACAGATCGAAATCATCTGTTTGAAGAGGAATTCAATGCAGAAGAGATACAGTCTGCAGTTATTTAATAGGTTAAAGTTTTAGGAGTAGAAAAGAATGTTTGCAGTGCACTCAGTTTGGGAATGGTTGGCGTTTGCGGGAATTATTGCTTTTATGTTGATACTCGATCTGGGTGTTTTCCATAAAAAATCACACAAAGTTTCTATTAAAGAATCTTTGGCGTGGACAGGTGTTTGGATCGCTTTAGCGATGATGTTCAACGCCTGGGTTTATCACTCAATGGGACAACAGAAAGGTTTAGAGTTCTTAACCGGATATATCATTGAGAAGTCTTTGAGTATTGATAACATTTTCGTTATCTCACTTATTTTCACTTACTTCAGAGTGCCACCTCAATACCAACACCGCGTTTTATTCTGGGGGGTTTTGGGAGCGCTGTTTTTCAGGATCATTTTCATTTTTGCCGGCGTGGCGCTTATCCAGAAGTTCAACTGGATGATCTATGTTTTCGGGGGATTCCTGGTTTTCACCGGACTTAAAATGCTTCGTGAAGAAGAGAAGACTCTGGAGATTGAAGCTAATCCGATGATTAAGCTTGCAAAAAAATTCTGGAAAATCTCGCCACAATTTGACGGGGAGAATTTCAGGACGGTTGTTAATGGAAAGAAAATTTTCACTCCATTATTCCTGGTTCTTATTATGATTGAAACAACTGACATTATTTTTGCAGTTGATTCCATCCCGGCGATTTTAGCTATCACTCCGGATCCTTATATCGTTTTCACTTCGAACGTGTTTGCGATTTTAGGCCTAAGGTCACTTTATTTCGCCCTTAACGGGATCATGGAGATGTTCGAGTACATCAACTATGCCCTGGCCGGAATTCTGGTGTTCGTGGGGGTTAAGATGATTATTTCGTCTTGGTACCACGTGCCGACAATCATTTCAGTTGCGGTGATTTTCTCGTTTATCATCATCTCGATTGTTGCATCGATCTATTTCCCTAAAAAGAATAAGAAGGTGCCTCGCGCTCCGGTATAATTTACCGGTAATGCTTTTTCCTCCGGTTTTGTTTAGAATTAGTTCTTCAGAATCGGAGGAAATACATGAAAAAGACCCTGGTAATTTTATTCGCAATGACTTTTACCACTTACTCTTCCGCAGCTTATTCACAGCTCAATCTGAACATCAAAATCGGACAGAATATCGTTAAGACAGTTTCCGCCAATTATGGACAGGATATTATTGTTTCGGCCGATGGGTTGAAGAATAAGATGGTTTTTAATTTGAGAAAATTCAAAAACATTCTAGTCAATGGCAACAAGATCAATCCGGTTCAAATCGATCTGAAGCTAGTCAATGACATGAAGAAGATCATTGGCAAACCTCAGACAGTCACGTCTTTTTACAATCGCACGGCTCAATTTAATGTCGGAGAAGGCGACTTGAGTGTTTCTGTTGATTTTCAGGAAATTTAGTGAATTAAAGATTTCAGGAAATTTTCAAAGCGGTCAAAGATGTTGTGATTTAGTCGCTCAGCTTTGTTTTTGCAGATTTTAATCGCATGACATTTTTCATCATTGGCAATCTCATCAATGAAATCCATGAGCACTTTGTAACCCTTGATGGTCTTTTGATGCATTTCTTTAATCTCCAGGACTCTTCCCAGGTGTGGGCAAGGGGAGATTTTATAGCTGATGGTCCCGACGCATTCGTCATCTTGAAACACGCCGATAAGTTTTAAGAGCTGATTGTTAGTGTAGGAGTCATGCTTAAGAGTGTATTCGTAAAATGACAACGGGTATTCCCGCTGATTGAGAATACTATACGCCTTTTCAAAGTCTTCCTTGACCGTGATTAATCGAATATCCATATACTACCATCGTATGCGCAAGT
>JBEIPI010000093.1:0-11233 GCA_040377165.1 Bacteriovorax sp. | reverse complement strand
TTCGTTATATCTCATAATACACATACACGATGGGATCGGAAGCGTGTTTACGAATTCACCGAATTTTAATAAATCGGTTGAGATGATTGAGATTGTCGAAATCTTTCTAAGTGAGTTAGAAAGAGAAACACGAAAGCTTCTGATGAATCTTTCATAGATGATTTCAAGGATAGGCATTCTTCCGCGGATAACGCGGTCCTGATTGGTGAGGTCGTAGGTCTGAATGTTCTCATCTGAGTCATCCGATGATCCACCACCTGAGTCACCGCCGCCTGAAAACGAGTCTGTTCCACCATCGTTAACTGCGTTTAATAATGCGTCTACTTCGTCCTGACTTAAAACCTGTGCCATAATTCTCCCCTCCTGGGATTCTTAAAGCCTGTGTGCTCCACTGACCTCATGTCAGTAAGCTTGAATATTCGAAAACTAGTTAATCTGGAAACCTACGTAAAAAATATCTTCAAGATGTCCATCCACTAAAAAGTTATTGATGGCCGTCTTAATTTCTTCTTTTAAATATTCTTTTCCTTCACGCTTTAAAAGCTCCTCAGGTTTCTTAGCGTTCAGCATACTGATGATCGCATCTGAGATCTGAGGCTTTCTCGCATCAACTTCTTCTTTTTTTGTCTCTTTCGTGAACTTCAATACCAACGAAATACGGATGTATCTCTTAGGCCCGTCACCTTGAGCTAAGTTCGCAGTGAATGGGTCAATTGGATACATTAGTCCATCTGCTTTAGGAGCTTCTTTAACTGCGCCTGCAGCGGCTTCCCCACCAGCGGCAGCTTCGCCACCAGCTGCATGTCCACCTTCAGCCGCTAATTGCTGTTGCATTACATCTGCAGCAGTTGTCACTGAGTTTAATTTTTTGTGATTCTGGAATTGAAAAAAACCGATCGCACATACTGCGAGAGTATTTACTAATACAAGAACTACTAAGAGTGGATTTTTTCCAGACGTGGCGCTTGATCCTTCCTGATCAGCGGTCTTATTTTCTTCGGCCAACTTTTCACCTTCCATGGTTTATTGGGTACCTGTCAAAAATTATACATAGGAAGGCAAAATGGTTCAAGTGCGGATAGGCAAAAATGGAAGAATATTCCCTTTTTGAGTGAATTTAAGCCCTCGCATGCAGGACTTTGACAGTTGAGTTTTTGACATGGGAAAAAATTACCCGACAAACGGAGTCAGAGTGACTCTTTCCAGGGCTTTCCTGGTTTGAACTTAGGCACTACGCGGGCGCGGATTCTGATTCGCTCACCAGTTGAAGGATTGACCCCAAGCCTCGAAGCTTTTCTTGATTTAGTGAAAGTACCGAAACCCACTAGTGTGACATCCTCACCTTTTTTAACTGTTCTCTTTATAGTGTCGAGCATGGCATCGATGAATTGATTGGCCTGCTTTTTCGTCATATTGGAAAGATTGCGGTCTTTAAGCAGAATTTCAATTAACTCTTTACGATTCATCTAAGCCTCCAGCTCTTCCAACTGAACCAGCTCCTCTTCAAGAGCAATACGCAAAGACTCCTTGATTGATTTCAGAATCATCCCAGCATTGTCCGGATGATTCGCATTCTCAAGCAGTGCGCGCATCAATACTGGAGACAGATTTTTATAAAACTCATCGAAGTTAACTAAAGTGATTTCGAAATCCAGGCGCTCGAAAGCGATGCCCAGGTTTGTTTCCAGATCAAAAAAAGACTGGATCAGGTCAAAGAGATTATCTTTTTGCAAAGTAGCTTTCAGGTCTTTTACAAAAATTCTTTTTAATTCGTCTTCATTGTGGATAACAAATTTATGATCTAAAAAATCTTTCAGTGTCAGGAGCTCCCCCGCTTGTTTTTCGCGGAAAGTGCGATTCATACGTAGTCCCAAAGAACTGTAAACTGATCCTTCCATAAAATACTCTTTTAAATTTGTTATTATAAAAAAGGGCCACTAATAGTGACCCTTCTTAAATGATATTATAGTGAGACTATATAAAATGCAAATCGTGAAGCTTTAACTTACAGTTTAACTTTTCCACGCTTCTGAAGTTCGTCAACCAAATTAACGAAGTAGTCTGCTGGGTATGCTCCACGAACAGGAACACCGTTAAGAAGAAAACCAGGAGTTCCCTGCATTCCGAACTCACCCGCTTCTTTCATGTCAGCAGCGATTCTTGCTTTTACTGCATCAGAATTGATATCTTTTTTAACTTTCGCCAGGTCAGCTCCAACTTTTTTTGTAGCAGCATCTAAGAAAGCTGCACCATTTTTAAGTTTGCCCTGGTTTGCGAAAATCTCATCGTGGAATGCAAATGCTTTTTTCTCATCTTGAAGACGGATAGCTTCGTAGTACTGAGAAGCCGGCATTGCCTGCTCGTGGAAACTAAGCGGAAGGTGCTTATAGATGAAACGGATTTTTCCCGGGTACTTGTTCATCAGGTCCATTACTGTCTGGTAACCACGAGAACAGAAAGGACACTCAAAGTCTGAGTACTCAACTAGTGTAAGTGGAGCATCTTTTGGCCCGCGAATAGACTCGTCTTTTCTGATTTCTGCCACAAGCGGCTTATCAAATGACTCTTCAAGTTTCTTTTTTTCTTCTTCCTCGCGCTTCTTCCCCATTTCTTCCTGAGCGTTTTTAGCCGCGTTTTGAAGAGCAGTGATGAATTCAGCTGGATTTTTCTCAATTGCTTCAGTCAAAATTTTAGGGTCTTCCTTTAAAACTTTGGCCATTTGTTGTTTTAGTTTTTCATCAGATGTACAGCTTGCCAGAAGCACTGTACCTAAAAATAGAACGAGCAATTTTGAAAATTTCATATTCATCCTTTGGTTGATACGGGAAATAAAATTAAGTTTCCCCATTTTCTCAAACTTTGAGATTTTTTAAAAGGACTAATAAAAGAATTTTAAGGACGAGTGATTAACTCAGGTTTTTTTGCACATAATCGAGATACTTATTAATCTTGCGGCAGTCGTTTCGCAGATAATAAAATCCGATCAAATGAACCCTATTGTGACGATTTCCTTTCAAGAACGATCTCATCGTCGCAAAAACCGCAAACGCTGGTGAAGCAACTTTGGAGTACATGTAAACCCCAAGTAAAAAATAAAGAACCAAATGTAGAGCAATAAAGAAATAAACCGCAATATCTGCGATGATGAACTGCTGATCGAGAAAATATGTGACTTGCTGATTGTTTGCCAAAAACTTTCTTGATAACTCAAAGACCTGATCTCGGATCTCCAGATTCAGCGCAACAATCCCCAAAGAAGAAAGAAGCGAGAAAATCGCAACAATAAAAAGATAGTTGAAGAAAAAGTTCTTTTCAAAACTTGGTTTATGAATGCGGGTAAAATGAGATGGAATGTCCAGCACTTCCAGTTTGCCTTTTATTCCCGCTTCATCGATCTTTGAAAAAAAATAGACCGAAAAAGAGGTGAGAAGTTTTAAGTCAGAGAAAAAATCAGGCGTGTAGTAATTCTTCCTATCATTCATCTTATCTTCGCAGTATTGGCCGATGACTTTAAATGGACGAAGCATAATGCCTGAAAGATAATAACCTAAACTAAAAATAAACACTGCAGATGCAAACACCCAGATCAATTCATCATATAAAGATGAATAAATGAATTCAAAAAAGGCATCCTGAAAATCAAGAGCACCGGGAAAACCGTTGGCAACAAAGAAAATTAAATCAATTCGCACTAATAGATATGTAAAGAGCAGCACAGAGAACGTACACACTAATGAGATACCTAAAAACTTGAGCCCCATCCCGATTTTGAAATTTTGTTCATCATCGCCAAAATACCTAGCGTAGCGCTCTTTCAACCAGTTAAAAGCTTGCATCTTATATGACCTCATTATAATGGCTTATTTCCTACCTGATCGGGTTAACTCTCTAAATCTTGAAAATTCTTCAATAAATCCGACTTTTTTTATTGGAAATTCCAAAAGAGCTAAAGTGTTCTAAAGAAATACCCGATTAAGTAAATGACATAAATCTATCTCTCGGAGACGTCAGATGAAATCGCGATTAAAACATTCTTTAAACCTATTTCTTATTGTCAGTGCGCTTGCGCTTACGGCTTGTGGAAAGAAGGAAAATAAGGTCAATAGTAGCGGAGTTGCCGGCTCTTCTCCATTCTACTCCGGTAACCCGGCATTAGGTGGTAACGTAGGTAGTACTATTATCAATCAGGTTAACAGCATTAAGGCCAATGTTCCTTGTATGACAGGTTATCGTCTCACTAACGACGTGAGTTTTTACGTTCAGGGTGGATACGCTGCTGGGACAAACACAATCTATGGTAACTTTACTGAAGGTTTCTTAACAAGTGGTACTGTCAACCAGCTTTACGTTGGTGTGAGTATCTATAGAGATCTAATGTTTGTCACTCAGGTTAGTAATGGTGGGCAGGTCGTTGGTTACAACGTGACTCTTTCATTCTGTGAAATGAAGAGTACGTCAGCAAACCTTCCTTCTATCATCTCAAACGAAAGAAAACTTAGCCGTTTTACTGCCCCATGGGGGATCAATATTGGAACTAAAACCAACTGTGGATACGGTCTGGTTTACAGTACAGGTGTTGGTTACGACAACTACGGAAGACCAAAGGCAACGACAATTGTTTCGGAAAAAAACCTGAGCAATCCTTACTCTCCGCCTGAAGTCACTGTTCCAACATCGTTTGCAGCTCCGACATGTAATGGGCAGCTTTAATCAAAAATAACAAACTAAAATAAAAAATGCAGCTTCGGCTGCATTTTTTTTTGGTTTTTTTTATTTCTTCTTCAAGATATTATATCTGTTTTTCGCCTTCTGTTTTCTAATGTAATTCTCAATCCCCACAACAACTGCTTTCGCATAGTCATCTTGAAATTTCGGATTCATCATTCTTGCGCGCTCTTTCTGAGTGGAAATAAAGCCTACCTCCAGAAGAACCCCCGGTCTTTTTGAGAGTGCTAGGACAAAAAAGAGCCCCGGCTTCACCCCACGACTGGGAATTTTATACTTGCTACCTACTTTGCGTTTGAGCTCCTGATGGATGCTTTCCGCAAGCGGTTTTGAAGTCTTCACGGTCTGCTCAACAACCAGGTCCACAAGAATTTGCTGAACAACAACATTCTCTCCCGCACTTTGGATATTTTCAGTCTTCTCAACTTTCTTAATCGCCACATCGTCGTGATTGTCGAGATAATAAGTCTCAAACCCTACTGCTCCCTGTTCAGGACTAGAATTGATGTGAACTGAAATGAAAAGATCCGCTTTTGTTTTTTCAGCGATTGCGGCCCTCTCTGGAAGAGTGACTGTCCGATCCAAGCTTCGAGTTAAGAACACGCTGTAATTTTTCTGGCGTAAGAGTTCGTGAATTTTTTTAGAAATCTCTAATGCCAGGTCTTTTTCTTTAATTATACGCGGGGGATTTTCCGTCACAGTGCTGGCCACTGCACCATCCTCTTCTCCTCCATGTCCTGGGTCAATAAGAATAGTAAACGCATAAAGCGGTTTTGCGCTCAAAAGAAGAAATGATAATAAGCAGAGGAGTTTTACAGTATTCATTAGACTTATAGTCTAATATAACTTTTTCAGAGTGTGACCAGGAAAGTAATGGGAAAGAATTTTTTTATACGACCAGCCCTGTTTAGCGAGCGCAAAAGCGCCCATCTGACAAAGCCCGACACCATGACCTAATCCTTCACCAAAAATCATGAATCCCCCATTTTTCATTTCCAGGGAAAAAGAATTTGAAGGAAAAACCACATTACCGAAATATCTTCGAAGCACTGCTTTCTCAATAATGTACGGGCGGTCATTGATATAGAAGTTCACAGTAAATCTGTCGATATTATCCGGCACGAGCACCACTGAAGAAAAATCGCCGTCCGGCCTCTCCTGAATGATCTTCTGGTCACCGGCCCATTTAAAAAAATTCTTAAGCCTCGCCAGAGGAATCACTTTCACCCACCCTTTTGGTCCGATGTTATGGCAAAAAGGACAATTCACCGACTGGTAGCTTGGTTCTTTGTTGTGCCAAACTTGATCAGGTCTCAGCGTTTTTCCTCCGCATTTTGCATGAAAAAAAATGGGTCTAACTTGTCCATCTTCTCCGATCAGCACTTCACCTTTTGTCGCCGTGCTGGCCGCAACAGTCGATGGTTTTGAATCAAAAAAAGCTCCACTCACCTGGTGTTTTTCAGAACTCTCCAGATCGTAGAAAGCTTCGCTGCCTAATTCTTTACTCACCTGCTGACTTTTCATTTTATGAAGGGCATAACTTCTGGCCGCTACGGCCTGTGCCTTCAGCGCTTCCGCCGGCCACTTGGAATTCATCTCTTTAGTCAGGAGTGAACTGATATAAGCTTCCATCGGGATATCATTGATAATATCGCAGCTGTCACCACGCGGGTTTGTAATGACCTTGAAAAGCCCCTGATACTTCACGTTTTCATAGGAAAGAAGACCTGTTGGCGATTCAAGTGTCGCCAAAAGAATCGGCTTATTTTTTTTCTTATTAAGCGTGGTAAAAGTCTCGCAGTTGAATTTAACTGTTTTTTTTCCAGTATAATTTTTGTAATCATCATTAAAAAGCAAATGGCGCTTTAGATCCATTCCTGTGACATGAATATTTTTTAAAGACTTCCCGATTCGCACACTAACAACAGGGGCAGCGGATAACTGACTTACCAGACTGAAAAAAATTAATATGCTGAGGAAAAATAGTTTGAGCATCCTACTCGATCTATCCACAAAAATTTTAGTTGATGAGACCTTCTTCCTGAAAATCCCTTGCTAACATTCTATCGAAAAAGTGGATCTCACTACAAGGACGATCAATTTTTCCCTACACGCTCCATCACTTTTTGCAGGTCGATCCAAGCGGTTCTTTTCATGTTGGGATTAATGACCAGGAAATCAGGATGAAAGAGCGGCATTAATTGATATTGGTAAGTTTCCGAATTTAATTTCAGTGATTTCTCAAAAAATTGCCCATGAATACCTGACAATTTCTCTCGCTTACCCAGAAGGATATTGGTGATAGTGGCCCCTAGGCTTACGACCACTTGTGGTTTGAATTTATTAATCTGTTCGTAAAGAAAAACTGTTTCCGCTCCAGGATGATTCAGGTTTTCACTCAAGTCGTTTACATCTTCAAGTTTTTCATCAAAGAGAATGCGGTTGAATTCACCTGGCTTAAGCTTCATGGCAGAAATCATCTTGCCTAAAAGGTCCTCTCCCTTGCCTTCTTCATAGGTGTCGCCCACAAATAAAACCAGTGATAAAGAGTCAGTTTTTTGTACCAGAGGAGCTTCTGTTTTCACGGCCTTTTTAGCCTCTATCGCTGGAGTTTGCGAAGACTCTGTCCCAATCGAATCATCAAAGGAAAAAACCCACGAAGAGTCTTTAAAAAGCGCTCCTTCGAAAGTACGGGATAAGGGCTCAACCCCTTGATTCCAAGCTTTAGTTTTTTGAATAATTTTTTTAAATTGTTGGTCCATAAGCAAATTTATCCCTAAGTTCCCATTTTTAGACCCGAGTGTAAAGACGCGCGAATATTGTTCCGAAAAATATTTCAGCAACGCTAAAAGGAGCCCTGCATGTCAATGGAAACAGATTATAAATTCGAAAACTTTCAGGAATATTATGGCGATATTAAGAACGTTAAAAAAATCATCAATGACTGCCAGATCTGTGGAGCTAAACTGGTTTTAACCCACCTTTCTGATTACAAAAATCTTTTAATGCAGGAATCGGCGAGATGCCCGGACTGCGGACAAGGCAACAGAAAAATCATTCACATCATTAACTGAGACGAACTCATGGCCGTAAGGCCCGTAATCAATAATATGGATGCCAATCGGTTAGCTCTCCTGCGGGAGAGCTTTTTTCTTTCTTGGCTTCTTCGTCCCCAATACTCGCTTCGTCTCTTCTTTGTGGTGAAGCTTTCTTGAAAACCTATGTGCTTCATCTCTCATCTGCACAATAATTTTAAACAGCGACCTGTTTTGATTCAGGAAATAAGGATTTGCTCTGCCGGGAATCACCAGTCGCTCTTCTGATTTTTTTATGTCTTCACTTTTGAATCCATCTTTCGTGCGCACATTTTTGGATTTCGCAATCCCAACAACCGGAATGGGAATATTTAATTCTTTAAGCGCTTCTTTGAAAACATTAACCTGTCCCCATCCTCCATCGACAATAAACACGTCAGGAAGACTTCCATTATCCGACCTCCTGATAATCAGCTCTCTCATCATGGCAAAATCGTTGTTGCCTTCAGGACGCTCTTCCAGATGGTAGTAGCGGTAGTTTTTCTTATCTGGTTTTCCATCGTGAAAAACAATCTGGGCTGCCGTCGGACTCGATCCCTGAAAGATCGCGATGTCGTAGCACTCAAGCACCACTGGTCTTTCTTTTAATGAAAGCAGGTCTTTTAATTTATTAAGCCCGACGTAAACTGAATCCTCATGAAGCAGACGCACCCTTTGCTGCTCAAATGCGTGATCGCGGGTAAGGTTCAGGAATGAATCATACTTTTTCTGCGGCGGCCGAACTCTGATATTCTTTCCAAGAGTCGAAACTCCGGCCTCCAACATCTGGTTATTCTCTTCATCCATTTGCGTGATGATCAAATCAGGTAGCGAGTCATAAGTGGTCGAGTAATACTGGAAAAGAAAATTCAACACGGAGTCTTCAAGTGACTCCACAATATCAAGATTAGAAAAGTTGAAATTTTTATGTCCTAAGAGCACTCCATTTCTCATCATGTAGATAGAAATATCAACTTCTATCTCCCCCTGATAAAAGGCCACGATATCGAGATTTTTCTCATCGCCGTGTTCAGCATTTTCTTGTTTGAAGTTATTGGCGAAGTCGCCAAGGATTTTTAAATTGTCACGGATAAGCGCCGCTTTTTCAAACTCCTCATTCTCGGAAGCTTTATACATTCTGCTTTCGAGCTCGCGCAGAGTTTTGCTCCCGCTGCCGGAAAACATATCGCGGGCATAATCCAGGTCGCGCTCATACTCCTCTGCGCTGATTTTCTCTACGCAAGGAGCACTACACTGGTGCATTTGGTAAAGCAGGCACGGCTCTTTTCTTTTTCTGAATTCAGTCAGCGTGCAGTCGCGCAGGCAAAAGCTCTGCGTGAGAATCCGGATAATCTCCCAGACGTTACTGCCGGTCACAAAAGGGCCGAAGACTTCGACGCCCTTGGCGCGCTTTACCCTTCTGACAAATTCCAGTCTCGGGAAAGGTTCATTGCGATTAATCACGACATAGGGGTATGACTTATCATCCTTCAGGCGGATGTTGTATTTCGGGGTGTGCTTTTTAATCAGAGTGTTTTCTAGGACAAAACTCTCCGCGTCTGACGTTGTCATGATGAAATCGAAATCGACAATATGACTTACCAGGATGTCGGTTTTAGCGTTTTTGGCAGAGTTGTTAAAATAGGACGAGACGCGCGAACGCAAATTTTTAGCTTTACCAACGTAAATTATTTGCTGATCTTTGTTTTTCATCAAATAACAACCTGGTTTAGTCGGAAGTAGCTTGGCCTTCTCCTCCATTTTTACTGTCACCACAGTTGCTTTTGTCTTATTGTCCTTTACAGAATCGTCCACTTTCTATACTCTTTTTAAATTCCCTTCTTCAAAAGGTTCAATATGTCTGCCATCGGCGTCGGAAAAGAAATTCTCTCTCATTGCTCAAAATGTAAACTGATTCTAGCACACATCATCGTGACTATGAAATCGGCAGCTGAGCCTGATAAAGTTCAATGTAAAACATGCAAATCAACTCAGTCTTTCAAAGACCCGAGTGCCAAGAAAAAGAAAACTTCTGTTGATAGAGTAATCAAAACTGCAAGAGCGGCTTCAGGGAAAAAGACAACTGAATCAGTTGGAGAGCTTTGGACAAAAGCGCTTAACAAGGCGACAGCGAGTTCAAAAGAATACTCAATCAAGGGCTCTTTCCAGATGGGAGATGTCATCGATCACCCGACATTTGGTCAGGGAGTGGTTGAGAAGCTCATCGATAACAATAAAATCGAAGTGCTTTTCAAAGATGACTACAGAACACTAATGCATAAAAAATAAAAAAAGGGAGCTTAAAGCTCCCTTTTTTATTATATCCAAATTTTCATTTCAATTATTGAATTCCAAATCCTGCGTAGAAACCTGCCTGCACTCCGCCTGTTACACCGAAGTTTGCTCCCATGTTCCCCATTCCGTAAGGTGATCCACCGTAAGCACCAGCTCCACCCATTGCGTACATATCATTATACGATGCTTGAGCAACTCCCATCATCGCCTGACCACCGTATTGATTAGTGATCGCGTTTCCTTGCATACGTCCGTAGATCGCCTGGTTTTGCCCGGCCATCGCAGCTTGTGCCTGCATCTGAGCTTGGTATTGATCGTAGTAACCACCACTCATACCACCTTGCCCGTATCCACCAGCACCATTCCATCCACCAGTGCTTCCCCAGTATCCGCCGTTGTTAGGTCCACCAACACCGATTCCAATACCAGCTCCACCACCGATTGTTCCTGGGCCGTAAACTCCGCCACCGCCAGGGTATCCACCTGGATAACCGCCTGGGTATCCACCAGGGTAACCGCCCGGATAACCTCCAGGATATCCACCAACACCACCGCCGATATTAATACCGCCACCCGGATATCCTCCAGGGTAACCGCCTACACCACCACCGATATTGATTCCGCCACCTGGATAACCTCCAGGATAACCACCTACTCCACCGCCGATATTGATACCGCCGCCTGGATATCCTCCAGGGTAACCGCCACCAACACCACCGCCGATACCGCCACCGATACAGAAGATTCCACACCCTCCACCGTTACCGATTCCAACGCCACCCGGATAATTTACACCTGGGCCACCAATTCCACCGCCGATCCCAATATTAATTCCACCACCGATACCAGGGAATCCTCCACCGATACCGCCAATTCCACCAATTCCTCCTGGGTAACCACCACCCATGCCTGGGTATCCTCCAGGGTATCCACCCGGATAACCTCCAGGATATCCACCAAGACCACCACCGATGTTAATACCACCGCCGATTCCCGGGAAACCGCCACCGATACCGCCGATTCCACCAATTCCTGGGTAACCACCACCCATGCCTGGGTATCCTCCAGGGTATCCACCCGGATAACCTCCAGGATATCCACCAAGACCACCACCGATGTTAATACCACCGCCGATTCCT
>JBEIPI010000023.1:0-31692 GCA_040377165.1 Bacteriovorax sp. | reverse complement strand
TGTTCAATTTACTGGCTGAAGAAAAGAGGACTGATGGCCGGTCTTTGTACTTCAAACGAATTCATCTCAAGAGATGAAGGACTTCACTGCCAGTTCGCTGTTCTAATGCACTCTCTTTTAGACAAAGAAGAGCAAATCAGTGCTTCTGAAATCACTGCTATCATCACTGAAGCAGTAGAAATCGAAAAAGAGTTCATCCTTGAAGCTCTTCCAGTTTCACTAATCGGGATGAACAAAGATTCAATGTCTCAGTACATTGAATTCGTAGCTGACCACTGGTTACAGCAGCTGGGAGCTCCGGCGTTCTACAACACAAAAAATCCATTTGATTGGATGGAGCTTATTTCTCTTGAAGGAAAAACAAACTTCTTCGAGAAAAGAGTTTCCGAATATCAACGCCCTGGGATTCTGGGCGAGAAGACAAGCAACAACCACACATTCACACTAGACGCGGAGTTTTAAGATGTACGTAATCACAAGAAGTGGCGAAAAAGAACCTATCAAGTTCGACAAAATCACGGAAAGAATTGAGCAGCTATGTTTTGACCTGGACAGAAACTTTATCGATCCAATGAAGATCGCTAAAAAAGTTATCGAAGGCATTTACGATGGAATCACGACAAAAGAGCTTGACCAGTTGGCAGCTGAAACGGCCGCTTACTTATCAACTCAACACCCACAGTATTCAACCTTGGCGGGAAGAATTGCCGTGTCTAACCTGCATAAAGAAACACGTGGATGTTTTTCTGAAAACATCAAAGCAATGTACCACTACCACAACCCGGTAACTGGTGAGTACTCTCCATTAGTTTCGACAGAATTGTACGAAGTTGTAATGAAGAATGCTGAAACCCTGGATAAAGCGTTAATCGACAAACGCGATTACAACTACGACTACTTCGGATACAAGACGCTTGAAAAATCTTACCTACTTAAGATGAACAACAAGATCGTTGAGCGTCCGGGACAAATGTTAATGCGTGTTTCTCTAGGGATTCACCTTAATGATATTGAAGCGGCAATCAAGACATACAACCTTATGTCTGAAAAATACTTTACTCACGCGTCTCCTACCCTGTTTAACTCTGGAACAAACAAAGCTCAGCTTTCATCTTGTTTCCTTTTAACAATGAAGGATGACTCGATTGACGGTATCTATGAGACATTAAAGCAAACTGCTCTAATCTCTCAATCTGCTGGTGGGATCGGCCTAGCTATCCACAACATCAGAGCAAAAGGAACATTCATCAAAGGAACAAACGGAACATCTAACGGTATCGTGCCAATGCTTAAAGTATTCAACGATACAGCAAGATACGTTGACCAGGGTGGTGGAAAGAGAAAGGGCGCTTTCGCCGTGTACTTAGAGCCATGGCATGCTGATATCTTCGACTTCCTTGAAATGAAGAAAAATACAGGTAAAGATGAGCAGAGAGCAAGAGATCTATTCTACGCTCTTTGGATCCCGGACCTGTTCATGAAGCGTGTTGAAGAAGACGGAATGTGGTCACTCTTCTGCCCACATGAAGCTCCAGGACTTGCGGATTGCTCAGGTAAAAAATTCGAAGAACTATATAAGTCTTACGAAGAAAAAGGGTTAGCGAAGAAAACTGTAAGAGCACAGGACGTTTGGTTTGCCGTACTAGAGTCGCAAATTGAAACTGGTTCTCCTTACATGCTTTACAAAGACGCAGCTAACGAGAAGTCAAACCAGAAGAACCTTGGGACAATCAAGTCTTCTAACCTTTGTACGGAAATCCTTGAGTATACAGCACCGGATGAAGTTGCAGTTTGTAACCTTGCCTCTGTTGCCCTTAACAGATTTGTTGATACGACAGGAGACACTCCAAGATACGACCACAAGAAGCTTTACGATGTAGTATACCAAATGACGGTTAACCTAAACCGCATCATCGACATCAACTACTACCCTGTTCCTGAGGCGAGAAACTCAAACATGAGACACCGCCCGATCGGTCTAGGGGTTCAAGGACTAGCGGACGCTTTCTTTGAAATGAGACTTCCTTTTGAATCGGCAGCAGCGCTTAAATTGAATAACGATATCTTCGAGACAATTTACTTCGCAGCTGTATCAGCTTCAAAAGACCTGGCCATGAAGCACGGCCCATACGAGACTTACCAAGGCTCACCTGTTTCTCAGGGAATCCTACAGTTCGATATGTGGAACGTCTCACCAAACAGTGGAAACTGGAACTGGGAAGCTCTAAAAGCTGATATCGCTCAATACGGTGTAAGAAACTCACTTCTGGTTGCTCCAATGCCAACGGCTTCAACGTCGCAAATCCTTGGTAACAATGAGTGTTTCGAGCCGATTACTTCGAACATCTACGTAAGACGCGTTCTTTCTGGAGAGTTCGCAGTTGTTAACCGTTACCTGGTAAACGACTTGATCTCTATGGGTCTATGGAACGATAAAATGAGAAACGAAATCATTGCTAACAATGGTTCAGTTCAACACATCAACTCGATTCCTGATGAAGTGAAGGCCCTATACAAGACGATCTGGGAAATTAAGCAAAAAGCTGTTATCGATATGTCAGCTGGTCGCGGTCCATACATCGACCAAGGTCAATCGCTTAACGTATTCATGGAAGACCCAAATTTTGGTAAACTTTCATCAATGCACTTCTACGCTTGGAAAGCAGGTCTAAAAACTGGTATGTACTACCTGAGAACAAGAGCAGCGGTAAACGCAGTTCAGTTCACAGTTAAAAACGACGCTCCAGTTGTTAAGACATCTGAAGAGAACATGGCAGCTATGGTTTGTTCTATCGACAATCCAGAAGATTGCGTAATGTGTGGTTCTTAAGTTAATTCAAAAAACAAAGGCCGGTTTAATACCGGCCTTTTTTATTTCAACCATAAATCAAAAAATTTTCTTTCCAATTCTTCCCTATGCTCTGGCGCCGCAATCTTGATTAAGGCCTTAGACCTCTCTTCCAGATTAAGCCCGTGGAGATAGGCCACACCATGCTCTGTGACGACGTATTGAACGTGGGCCCTGGTGGTGACAACCCCTGCCCCTGGTTTTAAAAATGGGACGATTTTCGATTCACCTTTGGAAGTTTTTGAAGGTAATGCGATGATAGGTTTTCCACCTTTAGAGAGGGCCGCTCCGCGGATGAAGTCCATCTGCCCGCCAATGCCGGAATAAATTCTTGATCCGATAGAATCAGAACATACCTGGCCAGTAAGATCTATTTCGATAGCACTGTTAATCGCCACAACTTTTGGGTTCTGAGCGATGATGTGTGGATTATTGGTGTACGAACAATCCAGGAGTAAGACTTCAGGATTATCGTCGATAAAATCATAAATTTTTTGAGTGCCGATAACAAAACTAGAGACAATTTTTCCAGGATGTTTGGTTTTAAATCTGCCATTGATTGCTCCTTTTTTATGCAAGTCAATCACTCCATCAGAAAACATCTCTGTGTGAATCCCAAGATCCTTGTGGTTCCCTAAAAGTGATAAAACAGCGTTAGGGATACCGCCAATACCGAGTTGGATAGTTGATCCATCCTCAATGAGTTCCGCAATATTTTTTCCAATCGCTTCAGTGACCGGAGAAAACTTAATCTCCTTACTTTGATAAATAGGAGCATCAAAAAGCGTTGCTTTGGTGATTTTTGAATAATGAATTTGCTCCCCGAAAGTTCTGGGTAATTGAGGATTGATTTGGGCAATGATTTTTTTAGCAGTCCTTAAGGCCGCGATGGAAATATCCACCGAAGGGCCAAGGCTGCACATGCCGTGTTTATCCGGCGGAGTCAGCTGGACTAAGGCCACATCCAGCTCAACATTTTTATTATAAAAAAGGTGGGGTATATCGCTTAGAAAAATCGGAACATAACTAGCTGCCAAGTGATTATTCGAAGCCTCGCGTATATTAGGCCCATTAAAGAAAGCATGAACCTTAAAACTCTCTCGGTGCTCTTCACTCACATAGCTGCAGTCCCCTTCGGTGTGGATGTGATAAAGATGGACATTCTTCAGCTCTC
Organism: Bacteriovorax sp.; assembly: GCA_040377165.1. GTDB lineage: Bacteria > Bdellovibrionota > Bacteriovoracia > Bacteriovoracales > Bacteriovoracaceae > Bacteriovorax. Next base: position 27,670 of record JBEIPI010000023.1, on the reverse strand, counting down.
CCGAGCGCCTCACCATTGCCTTGACCAACTCCTGTGGAGTGGCGGCTGCGGAGTGAATGAAAACTCTGTCATTGGATTTGATTTCTTTAACTGCTTCGTCGGCACTTACATAATTTAGCATTGTATCCTCTTTTAAAATCAATTCATCTTAACTTCATCTAAAGAGAAAAAACATAAGATAGGTCAGATTTATAAAAAATAATCACCGCCTCTGGTTTTTTTTATAAAAGTCGTTAGAATCTTGTTATGAGTGAAAACATCGGCCTAAACCCAGACGACTTTGTCGGAATTCCGCTAGCCAAAATCCCCTGTAACCAGGAGCTGGCCGCCGATGTTTTTATTAAGATCAATGAAAAATTTATCAAGTTCAAGCCTCAGCACGATGTTATACCGGAAGATAAATACAACTATTTCATCTCAATGAACGTCAAAGAATTGTTTGTAAGTAAGGCCCACGCCGAGGTTTTCCTGGGCCTTGTCGAAGCACAAAAACAAGAGGAAATTGAAGCCGTCGTCCTAGAGGTTGGAGAAGAAAACCGCCCGATAGTGACTCAGCTCGCAGATATAAAAGAGACTGTTTATGACGCCTTCCTGGACGAAGAACTCTCCAATGAGACGGTCGATATCTTGAAAAAACAGGTGGAAGAATTTATTTCTACCGTCAAAGAAAAAAACCCATCGGCAGACATTTTTGCCAAGATCTCCAGCATGAACAATACTATAGCTGAGCACTCAATGAATGTGGCGAATCTATCGCTCCTCTTTGGTATGGCCACCGGCCAGGTCCACCATATCGTCTTAGAGAATCTTTATATGGGTGCTCTCTTTCACGACTACGGGAAAGCAAAAATCCCGGCCAGCATTATGGAGAAGCCCAAATCAGTGGCCTATGAAAAGGCCATCACCAATCACCCTGAGGCCGGTGTTGAGATGCTAAAGAAAAATCCTGACATCAACAAACAGGTTCTCACGATCGTGGCCGAACACCACGAGCAGCATGGGGGTGTTGGTTATCCAAAAGGAATGACTGGCGACACCATTTATGGCCTCACCAAGATTGTTTCTATCGCTAATATTTTTGATAATGCCTGTATGGAAAATCGCCGCAACAAGGCCACCATGTACAAAACGGCCATCAAACTGATTGAATACGATAAAGGAAAGCAGTTTGATCCTGCACTCGTTCCACGCATTCTCGATGCGCTTAAACTCGGCTATGGAAATTATTCGAGAGAAAGAGATAAAGGCCCGGCTAAATCTTAATTATCAAGCAACTGTAGCAGTCTTGGATGGTCTTCATCATCTGAATGCTCCCACACAGGCGCTCCCACTGGCACCTCTAGTCCATTCATCTGTGCTACATAATAATTCACAAGGCGCTCATAACCCTGATTATTAGCTGGCGTGACATGATCGCTGTAAACGATATCGTACCCAGTCATACAAACTTCATAACCGACAGGGCCTGAAAATCCACCACAGAATGTGTTCACATCAGCAAAGTTTAAAGCTGTTATCTCATTTGATGTATCAGCTAGAACATAACCTTTATAAAAATTAACTGCTGTGCCGTTAGCTTCAGATGCACCAGAATAATTAAAAGTGTCATCAGCCGTCAGAGTCATTGGTATTAATACCTGAAGGTCATCATTGCCTGTGCCGTGAGAAAGTCTAAAGAGAGTGGCAGCATCTGCAGGATTAGAAAAATTCGCCCATGCAGGAATCCCGGTTGTTTGTAATCTCGTAGGAGAAGTTAAAAATGTCGTCGATATATAATTGCTTGCGAGAATTGAAGCGGCAGAATTTTCCAACCAGAATGTATTGGACCTCGATCCCAAATCATTTCCGATAAGAGGATGGAAAAAATCTCCAGGAGTGGCCACTCCACCAGCGTTGTCATAGATGACCTTCCCTAAAGCAAACGAAGTCACCAGCGAGCCAGTATTAAGACCAATCAATCCCCCGATGACCTGTGAGTTTTTCACTCTTAATTCAGCATAAGCATCTGTATAGGTGTTGGAAACATCTCCGGAGTTGTTTCCGGCAATCCCTCCGGCCTTTAGGTCAATGGTTGAAGAGACAGACATTGAAATCTCGCCGCCGAAACGGGCCTGGTCAATCTTTCCGTTATTAGTCCCGACAATACCGCCATACGAGTGAAAATTATTTGGAGTCGAACGATTTAGAATTTTAGAGCGTGACGAAGCACGAGTAATCTCACCAAGCGCATCGTTGCGTCCTACAATTCCACCAACAGAATACAACCCAGTAACTTCAGAGCTCGCGACATCCACGAGATTAATCCTTCCTGTAGGTAAGTTTATACCGACTAGCCCACCAACAATATCATATCCGTCAATAACGTTACCAAACGCCTTAACGTTATAAATTGTTCCCGCGTTTTCACCGGCCAATATTCCAAGCCCCGCATCTTCAGCAAGGCCATTAATCTTATTGCTGTATATGTTGACGTCTTTAATAACTCCGCTATTTGTTTTAAACAAACCAAACACTGCCCCAGCACTTGAAGCAATAGTGATGTCGGCACCGTATAGCGTATGATTATCGCCTTTTAGAATTGCGGCAAAAGACTCGATTAAGTTTGTATTAGTCGTCCAATCTTTTAGATTGATGTCTTCGGCCAGACGATAATACTGCCCTGCTGAAGCATTTTCCAATTCTTTTAACTGAGAAGAGTTACACACAATCCCCGGGTTCATAAGTGATCCACGGCCAGCTGCGATTTGTGCGGCCATAGTGGCCTGATTCGAAGTTAAAAGGCACTCTCTTTGTTCCCAAAGAAGACGTGGAATAGATCCAGTAGTTCTCACCCATTTCGAGTTATCACCGAAACTAATTGGCGTAGTCGTCCCATTTCTAAATTGACTATAATTCGGATCAGAGCATCCACCCCCAAAATATGGGTGCGAAGTATAACAATTCCCCATCGAAACACTACCGCCAGCTTTAATCCCGTGTTCGGCCTGACCTCCAATACCTACGTGCTGTGTGGTTCCATCAAAAAAGACATCTGTAATTGAACCAGAATCAGAATAACCAACAATCCCGCCTACATATGGAGCAGTGTCATTAGCACGGGAAAAAATGTTCATCGTTGAATAAGAATTAGTGATTTGAGAGGAAGAACTTCCAATAATCCCACCAATATACATTGATCTGGAGTGAATTTTTCCTTCTGAAACGGACTGATCAATAACTGAGAGCACGCTGGACGTGCCGACAAGTCCACCAATATTATCTCCATCTGAATGATGGTCAATCTCTCCAGAAAATCTTACTTTTGAAATTTTTCCATCTAAATTCCCTACGATACCACCAACATTGCTATTGCCTCGAACTTTTGAGTCTTCAACAAGAGTATTGTTGATTTCACCCATTGGAGAGCCTGCACCTAAGTGACCAACGACACTTCCGACGTCAGAACCCTGAGCACCACTGAACATTTTAGCTTCAACGTCTACGCCTTTCATTTTAATGTTTGAGATAACAACAGATCCGGGCATCGTTTCACCAACTAATCCGCCAACTTGATTTCGGCCAGTGACTTCCAGATTCACAAAGTTTAAATTGCGGATAAAAGAATTAGAATTTAGCTTGCGGAACATTCCAATTGAGTAGTTGTTCTTCGCATGAATTCTAGCATTATAAATGGTCTTATTGTTCCCATTAAAAATTCCTTGAAAACTATAAGTCGATGACTGCACTGTTGTACAATTGCCATCAAATAACTGTCCGATCGGATTGAGGTTATGATGCGTGTCTGTAATAAGTGAAGAAGCCACTGTTGAACAGTTAGGTTTTGCATAAGGACCGAAATCGGCCTTATTCATATCAAGATCGTTCATCAGTTTAAAATTGCTGGTTTGATATATTGTTCCGCTATAAACTTCACCAATTTGATTTATCTGCCATTCATTACAAATTTTATACGGGCGCTGAAGAGTTCCATCGCCTCCACCAAAAGGGTGTGAACCAATCATGGCCGAGAGTCCATTGTATCTGTCACATAATAACGGTCTTGCAACCGAAACCATTTGTTTAATTGAGGTGTTCTCTGAAACTAAAGCGTTTGTACACTCTGCCTGAGGTGCAAAACGTGAAATCATTGTAGGGATAACACTACATGTACTCCCCGACCATGAGCCTAAATAGGCCTGGCATTTTTTTTGCCCTTCGCTCGCCCAATCAGGAGTTGAAAAATTACATTTTAAATTCGAGACAACCGCTTTTGAACGTGGTGAATTCTGACCTAGACCTTGATCAAGAATAATTGTGTCCATTCCTTTTGCTTCGGCCGGGTTACAGTTGGCCGAACCTAAGAACATTTCAACTGAAACAACAAACGGATTGATTCCAACTCCGCTAGGAAAATTAATATCGAGAGCTTTCATCAAGGCCCCCGAAGCCGATGTATCAACTGTTTTGCATGAACTGATTAAAGCGTTAGGGCCAAAAGCAAATGGTGTTCCTGGGCCTCTCTTGAACTCTTGGAATCTTACACGATAAGAAAGAGCACTGCCTTGGTTATCAAGTCCACAAAACCAGCTTGATGAATTAAGGTCATCGCACTCTTCGAGAAAAACATCAGAAAAACGAGTAAGTCCCAGGGCCGTATAAGTTCTTCCGTTAGAAAATTCACTATCGGCGCAATTTGAGTTATTAAGGCTTAAGTTTAAAGTCACATCTGTACCGGATAATTTAGCTGCTTTTTTTGCACAATGAACTTTATCATTCATCGGCTTACCGGTATCAGCTGAATCCCACATCAATGCATAAAAAACCCAATCTCCGTTTGGAATAGAAAGATTTTCTTCCGTTCCCGCAATGACTTTTCCGAAGAGCTCTCCCTGGGCCGACCGCCCGAACAAAATCGCTCCGCCACTCCCGATCCCAGAAGAGAAGTTTGCAATTTTCGAAAGGCTCAATTTTAATTTAGCGGAAGTTGTCTCAGTTTTCTTCGAGCAACCAACAGCTACAAAAAACAGAGCTAAGAACAATAAAAAAGGATTTAGATATTTCATAATTCCACTCTATTAAAAATACTTCCAATAAGTTAGTATTCTAATAGCATATCGGTCAGTGAAGCATAATTATTGAGATTTAAGCCCTTAGTAAGCTCTAAAAAATGATTTCGTATTGAAAGTGCCACCTTAACAAGGCGATATTTATCTACCTACTTTCTAACCTGCAGTAACTTGGGGTGATCCTCATCGCTTTCATACTCCCAAATAGGCGGTGTAAGGGTCGGCAGGCGGTTTTCCATCATCGCTACATGATACTCGATCAATTCGGCCTGTCTGGTCGAATTAGCAGGTGTTATGCGGTCGGTATAGGCAACATCAAAGGCCGAGAAGTTTGTGACATCTTCAAAGTCCGCGGCTTCAAGCTCTCCTGCCGTCGAATACAGAAGAAAACTCTTATACAAATAGATAGGGCCGGACTGACATGATGGTGCCACAATATTCATGTTGTCTATCGATGAAAGTGAAAAAGGTGTCCAGTTCACTAGCCCACTTCCACTGTTCATTTGCGGGGTGAACATATTGGCGTTATAAGGAGCGGATGCTGGATCCATATAATTCAGACCAGTCGTAGAGACAGTTCCCGTGAAATTCGGAGCGGTCCCACTGCAAGAAAGGGTGTTTGATCCTAGGTAGGCCCCAATCTTATTTTTCATATAAAAGACATCTGTGGTGGACCCTGGATTGTCTCCGATACTCGGGTGCATTGCCGATCCATCTGTCACGGTACCACCGGAATTGTCATAAACAATTTTTCCCACGGCCAGTGAAATCCTCACTGATCCGGCGTTCTCACCCACGATTCCTCCGATTTTTGTATAATCCTTCATTGAGAGAATCGCATCTTTTCCAAAAAGCGCATTTGTAACAGAGGCAACTGAGATCGAATTGAATCCTACAATACCTCCAGTTCTGACCGGTGGAGTACTAGTGGACATTGAGAAAGTTATCTTTCCATTAAACTCGGCCTGATCTACACTCGATCTATTTTCCCCAACGACTCCACCAAATGAATGAAAAGAGCTTGGAGAAATAATGTTCTTTAATTCCACACGCGAAGACACGCGACTGACAGAGGCGCCTACGGCGTTTAACCCAACGGCCCCTCCGACTTTATCTGTTCCAGTGATTGTATTATCATCGATTTCAATCTGATTGATAATACCACCTAGAGTTGAATTCTTGCCGGCGACTAATCCCACATTAGTGGAAGCATAGAGAGTGTTATCAAGAAATGAAATTTTTGTGATTACACCCTGATTTTCACCGGTCAGAAGACCGACCGCTGTTTTAGTGGTATCAGTGCTATTAATGGAATTACCTACCAGATTTAAGCGGGTGATTTTTCCAAAATTATTTTTAATAAGCCCTACATTCTCAACCAGAGAAGGCGCATAATTTAAACTCACTCCGTATATCATGGCCTCACGTCCATCGAGCGTTCCGTAAAAATTCTCAATATTAGTCGCCCAGCTGGTCATGTTTAAGTCTTCAGAAATCACATAATGTTCAGCTGCCGGGCGGTTTGAAATCTGCCCCAACTGATCAGGAGAACAAATAACTATTGGATTCAGGATAGACCCTCTTCCCATATTGGCCTGATTGACGACAGTGTCTCTGTTTTGAAGCAGCATACACTCTCTCATTTCCCACGCTAGTCGAGGCGGGGTTCCGATTGGTCGAATCCAATTCGACGGAGAAGTCACGGTGATTCCAGCAGGTATACTTCCATCTCTCATCTGAGAATGCATTAAACCGTGAAAAATTCCCGGGGTATTCAAAGAAGCGGTGTAACAGTTGCCAGCGACAACTGCTGTCGAAGCGCCATCGTAACCGATCACTCCTCCGTAATTCAGTGTCGAGGCCCCTCCTGACACATACTTATATTTATTATCAGAATAACAATCAGCAAGACTTCCGTTTAAATCATTTTTCCCGATAATTCCGCCGGCATAAATATTATCGCCACTATTGGAGTGTTTTAAACTCAGGAACATATTCGAATAGACTTCTCTGATCTCCCCATTATTTCTTCCGGCAATTCCACCTGTTTCTCTGGACCAGCTAGAAGCAACTCCTTCAGAGAAAGAATTTAGGATTTTTCCGTCAGAATTGTTAATTGAAGTTATCCCGCCAATCTGATCAACTGCTCCCGTATACTTGCTTTCAACTGTCCCATGAAATTTTGATCTCTCGATAATGCCCGAGTTTTCCCCTACTAATCCACCGACAATGACACGTCCGCGGACATCGGCCAGTGCAACCTGCGCGTTGATAATACGGCTTTGATTTGGGTTAACTCCGCCAAGATATCCTGCGATAGCTCCGACATTTCCACCTTCCAATCCTCCTGTCTCTCTTGCTTCAATATCAGCTTTATTAATGCTGACATTTAGGATCTCAGCTTTCCCTGATTCAACATAACCGGAAACTCCCCCGACATAACTTCTGCCACTGACTTCCAGGTTTTTGAAATTCAAGTTTTTGACAACTGAGCCCCCCCACATTTTGCGAGTAAAGCCTACATGCAAAGTGTTCTCCGCTGAAATTCTCGCGTTGAAAATAGTTTTATTGTTACCATTAAAAATTCCTTGAAAGCCATTGCCGACACTATAAGCAACTGCACACGTACTGAATAAGGGATCAATAGGATTTAAATTATGATGATCACGCACGACTCCACCAACATTAGTGCACGTAGGCCTTGCATAAGGCCCCATATCGGCCTTGTTCATATCCAGGTCGTTCATCAGCTTATATATTTTATTTGAGTATGATGGATCCGCTCCCATCTCGCCGATCTGGTTGATCTGCCACTCAGTGCAGATTTTAAACGGTCGCATGAATGAGCCATCTCCGCCAGCAAAAGGATGAGTTCCGATTACCGCCGATTGATTGATATATCTTCCACACAATACCGGTTTTGGAATTGAAACTAAATGCTTAATTCCAGGTACGGCAGCCACTTGTGTAGCGCAATCCCCGGCCTCTGGGAAACGTGACATAATCGACGGAACAGGAGAATAATTACACGATCCCGCATTCATTACACCAAAAAGACTTTCACATTTATTTTTTACAAAATCCGCTGAACCAGTAAAGTCAGGAGTCGAGTACGTACATGAACTGGTCGAAGTCACAACCTTATCCATGTCTGGGTTCGGCATTCCCAATCCCTGGTTAAAAGAAATATAGTGCACACCTTTTGGATCAGGAGTTGAGCAAGTTGTACTCCCTAGAAATAATTCAGCACCTACCACAAATGGCGACATTCCATCTCCACTTGGGAAATTTGCCGGAAGACCTTGAGCAAACATATTGTTTGGGTTCATGGAATTATCGACCAGCTGGCAGCCTGAAACCAATGAATTTGCCGGATCGAAAATCGCCGGACCAACAGGTCCTTTTTTGAAATTGTTAAAAACCAATCGGTATGAAAGCGCACTTCCCTGATTATCAAGTCCGCATCTGTTTCCAGTTGCCGCATTAATCTCATCACACTCTTCGATATAGAGGTCGGCAAAACGAATATTTCCACCTACTCCTACATAATGTCTTCCTCCTGAAAATTCAGGGTCAGCGCATTTTGCATTGTTTAGTGACAAAGAGATTGTTGTGTCTACTCCATTTAAGAGATTAACACTTTTCCCACAATGAACTTTACCATTCATTGTCGTCCCATCACTTCCCCACATAAGAGCATAAAAAGTCCATGAACCATTCGGAAGATCCAAATTCTCTTCAGCGTTCATGATCTTTTTACCGAATGACTCTCCCTTCGCACTTTTTCCAAATAAAATAGCTCCACCACTTCCAATGCCAGTTGAAAAATTCGCGATCCCTGAAAGTGTGAGTTTTAATTTTGCTTCCGTCTTTCCCGGCGCCTTAGAACAACCTGCGATTAAAACGGTTAGAAGAAGCAAAAATAAGCTGAATGGTTTTTTCATGCGAAGATCCTAAAAAACTAATCAATTCAAACTAGTTAGTATTCTAGGTTCTTATCGGTAAACAAAGGTAAAATGGTTAGGTTTTAATAACCTAGAGGACTTGTCAGAAAGCCTCTTTTATTAAAGTGAGGAATTAATCTGCCACTCTGATTTGAGTGGCAAATTAATTATACTTTTACTTACGAATAATCAAATCCTTGGCCTCAAAACGAACTTTTTTAGCCGTGGCGTATTTATCATCGGCCGCACGATATCCAGTAGGGCAAGCACAAACTGTCTTCCATCCAGAGCCAACTAATCCCAGGATCTCATCGTACTTGGCCGGGTTGATACCTTCAAAAGGACAGGCATCCACGCCAAGAACAGCGGCCGCTGTCATGAAATTTCCTAGAGCGATATAGGCCTGGTTTGAGGCCCATTTAAAACTTTGCTCAGGAGTCATTCTTTCAACAAGATTTGACACCATCATTTTCTCATAACCCTGCAGGTCTTCAATTTTTAATCCACGCACACTCGCTGTCTGCTCAATGTATTTTCTCAAGTGCTCCGCATCCATTTTTTCTTTCGCTAAAAAGACTACATGATGAGAGCAATCAGAAACCTGCGTCTGTCCATATGAAGCAGCAGTTAACTGGTCTTTAATCTCCTGAGTTTCTACCACCACAAACTTGTATGGCATGGCCCCGTATGATGAAGGTGTCAGGATAAGTGTTTTCTCCAGCGCTTCCCATGTTTCTTTGTCGATTTTTTTAGTGCGGTCAAATTTCTTGGTGGCATAACGCCATTCCAAGGCCTCTAACAATTGAGCGCTCGCTAGTCTTTGCATTCGTGTTCCTTTTCTTACGGTTGATATTGATAGATGCGTATGTCATACATCTGAACTTTTTCTAATTCTATTAATTTAATATGAGAATCAGTGATGTCAAGATAGCCAGTTAAATCACAGTCAGACTTACGAAGATAATACCTGGTTACAATAATCGCCCCTGGGGCAAGCCCTGGCCTGATTTTCTGCATATAATCTTTCTCTAACTGTCCCTGAAAATAGGAAGGTACATCACTCAGAGAGAGGAAGTCGTATTGTTTAAGCCCTTTTGAGAGATAGCTAACAAAATCTTCTTTAAGGTACTCCACTGTGCATTCTGAACCCTTTATACGTTCGTGGGTTTCGCTACTTGCTTCCACCGGCACACCTGGCAGGGATTTGATTTTTCCATAAAAGCATAGCTGAAGAAAAAAGCTTTTCTGGGCCAGGTCGCGGGTAAAAAGTCTTTCGAAGGCCTGGAAATAATAATCAAAATGTGACAGAGGGGAATTTTTAGTGATGAAATCGCCTTTGTATAAGAGGGCATTAAACATTGCCTTGTTGCCAAGAATATGAATAAGCATCCGCCATTTTCTCATTGGAAAAGAATTTTTATAGTAGTTGACTTGATCCTCAAGTTTGTCAAAACGAAGAATGCGGTCGTGATCCTTTCCAAGCAAAAACCTATTCACTTTGGCAAAAACAGCAAATGTCCTCTCCCATTTCCCCAAATAGAGAAGTGATTCAAAATTAATTTCATCAAACACCTTTGAAAAAAAATCCCGGGTTTCCGGCATTAAGTGAAGCTTATAAAATAATTCTTTTCTTTGATTAGTGTTATTATCATCTCCATAAGGGTAATATCCCCAAAAGAGCAAAAAATCTTCATAGGTCAGGTCTTTGTAGGTGCTCAGTCTAAGCTGGGCCAAAAAAAGCTGCTCTTGTGAAAGATCTGAAAGTGCGAGGTCAATGGCCCCTGAGTGCATGAGAGGAATAGACCTTCCCCCACTTCCACAAATAGAAAAAATACTTTTAGGTCTATTTTTTTTAATTAGTTCAATTTCAACCGTCGTGTCTTCATTGCCAAGAGTGTAATTCAATCCTGTAAAATATTTCTGGCCCATATTATCATCTCATTTTTAATTTTTTCTTTGCATGTTCTTTGCATAATTCAAATTCTGCGTCAGTAATAAACCCGTTATGCCCCATGATCTGAGATAGTTTTACACCGTGTTCACGGGCCAGACGATCTATCTCAATTACCTTTTCATAGTTTATATTTCGTGAAAGCGTAAATGATTCAAACTTTCCTTCCATTGCAAGCAAGGCCGTTTCGGCCAGACAGGCATAAACAATATTCCCCTCAAGTCCTATGTCCATCTTCATATCTATTTCGCCTGGAAGTGTGACTTCTCCACTGGCAATAACTAAAACATCAGGTCGCTTAACCGCCTCTTCTTCTTTGATATCAAATGGCCTGGATACGTCACAAATAACACAGCCTGGTTTTACTTTCATGATATCTAAAATTGTTTTTCCCGCTCCTGAAGTGGTTGTAATAATCAAATCACATTCATGTGAGAAATTATCTGCATCAGTTGATAACTCTACGCTAACCTTAGGATTGATTTTTAGAATATCCTCTTTGAGTTCCATTAACTTATAAGCACGAGGAGCAACTATAATAACTCTCTTCCAACTCATACCCAAAATTTTTGCGGAGACTGCGCCAATACTTCCTGTCGCTCCAACAATCATCACCGTTCCATCAAACTGGCCATTCTTCTTTTTTACAAAATCTAGTTTTTCTACGGCCAATTTTGCTGCCCACAGTGTAGAAGCGGCCGAAAGAGAGTTTCCGGTAGTGACTGGGATAGGGCTTAGTCGATCGATTGTCACTCCTGCATCTCCTACAATTTTAGTGTAGGCGCCAAGTCCCATAATTTTCACATCGGAAGCATCGGCCTTTTCACAGAGCTTTAAAATTTTTCTATAAATAACATCAGGCTTTGCTTCCAATAATTTCTTAGGGGTTTCAGTAACCGTATAAATTAAACCTTCTACTTTTCTGCCATTTTTAAGACTTACGATGCCACTGATTTTCCCATAGAAAAATCCCGGAGAATACGACATCACCTCTTCTGTAATTTTCTCCAAAGGTGCAGAGTAATCTTTAATATATTTTAAATAGGGGTGCTTAAACAAATACCTGCTGGAAAGTGGATGAATGACGAAACCGAATTTCACCACTTCATCATTACTTTCGTTGAGGCCCTTTATTTCTGGTGAGAGCTTGATTTCTTCCACTAGCTTGATAACATCATCTTGCTTAACAACCTCTCCATCGCCTTTTTTAATCTGAACAATTCCTTCCAGCACTGAATAACTGATTTTAGGATAAATTGAAAGCTGGGGCAGACACACGAGAGCTTCTTTAAGCCCTGCGGCCTTAAGTTTCTCTTCAAACTGTTCAGAGAGTATATCGATGATCAGGGTTTTACCCTTTAAATGCGAAAGACTCAAAAAATTAATGTTTCCTTCGTTACCAACCATGATGTCACAACTAAGAAACTCATCAAGTGCTCGGCTTTTAAAAATAGAGCTATTATCAAAATCTGGAACAAACTGCTTTTGTACCTTCATCGCCTTAAGCACAGGGCTTAATAGTTTTACAAATTTTTCCAACGACTGAGCGCTGTGAAGATTAAAGGGCATCTTTAAAAGGAAAAATGGATCGGCCATGACTAAGTCAGAGCTAATTTCGGATAAAGGTTCAACGAAAGGAATCTGCAAACCTGCAGAGTAGAAACCTATGCGCTTTTTATTAAAAAATTGCGGATTCTTTAAATAATAAAGCCTCAAAGCATACGGGATATAAACATCTTTGATGATTTGCCCGTCAACGATAGGTGTATATTTGGCCGCTGTCTTTAATCGGTATGTATCCGGGTGAAGGAAAAAACCTTTTTTAAATTTTATTTTCTGTGGAATTCCTGAGATACAAATAACATCACATTGTCCGTCGTATTTTTTGATTAATTTAATCGTGAGTTCAACATCGAAATTAGTCGAATACTGAATGACTCTATAGACCTCACCAAAGAACTCTATTTCTTCATCAAAATTATATTGGTCCTGGGCAAAGGACAATGACAGAATTGTTTTCATAATACTCAAACACTAGCTTTTAAATTTATTAAAAAGAATATGCTTGAAAGAGCTGTAAGTACTTTCTTTAATCTCAGGCAAATCCTCTAAAGTACTAGTCTTATCGTAAGAAAGGCGTGAAAACATAAATGGCAAAACACCTTCGGGGATACCCAGTGTTTTTAGTAAGGAATTATGAACTTTATTCTCCTTAACAGGAATATAGATCGTCTTTAAACCAAAAGTTTCATTTAAGTCTTTTAAAAACTCAGAAAGAGTCGGAAGTTCTGAACTCACCAAATGATAAGTTTTAAGAGCGACTTTTTTCTCGTCTCGCTTGAGAAGAAGAGCGATAAACCGAGCACAATGATCAACTGGAATAATAGGAAGTTTCGCTCTAGGGTTAAAACTCAATAGTGCAATAGGAAGGAAGCTTAATAATTTCTTATGTTTTTTATACGCCTCCAGAAAATAATACGGACCATCAGTTTTCGGCATATTCTCTGTCACCGAATCACCGATGATAATTCCAGGACGAAGAATGCGAGTGACATACCGCTCAGAAAGATTCTCTCTGACAATTTTCTCCGCTAGAAATTTTGTTTCAGAATAATTATCGTTAAAATTTTTACGAGCAGGAAGATCTTCTTCCAGAAAAAACGTTCTCGTGTCTCCTACTGCTATCGTGGAAATATAATAAAAGGCCTTTAATTTTTTCATGGCCCCCAAGAGGTGCAAAATATTTTGAGTTCCCACTACATTTTGCAAAAAACAATCTGTATAACTGGCCCCTAAATCATAAAGCGCCGCTGCGTGAACAACGACATCAACGTCGTCTAATATCTTCTTCTTTTCGTCTTCGCTCATATTCAGGACATCAAGGTTTGTCACATCACCTTTAATAATTTTTACATTACTTAAACCTGAAAATTTCCCATCATCATGCCCTTTTCTTGAAAGGACATAGACGCGCTCGAAGTCTCCGGCGATTTCGCGAACTAAATAACCTCCTAAAAATCCTGTGGCGCCTGTAATGAGTATATTCATGATTAAGTTAAACTTACAATTTGACCGTTGAAATTTTCCATATCAATTTGATCTTTAGGAGAAAAAACATTCAGAAAATCTGAATAACATTTAATATGCCAGCTCGACTGTTTCTTAAAGATTTCACCATCTCCAAAAAAGGCCAACGAATCAGCTCCATCAAGAAGATCAATCTTCAATTCTTTTGTTTCAAAGCTAATCATTTTTTTATCATCGTAAGGGAAGTTTCCATTCATTACTTTTAAAAGGCAATTGATGATCTCCAGGCGGTTTTCATGGGTCATAATCATAACGTTGAATTTACCATCATTGTGACTGGTCTTCGGGGCTACCTCGAAACTGCCGCCTAAAACTGGCTGGTTATTAATCAAAATGAGAGGTGAACAAAGAACATCGCTAAATTCCTCTGACTCAATCTTAAACTTATAACTTTGAATATCACGGGCCAGAAGGCGCTTAGCAATAAAGAGAGAGTAAATGTTCTTTCCGGAGATCTTCATGAATTTTTTGAACTGCGGGAAATTCATTCGCATTTCATTAATCTCATGGGCCACTTCCGCAGCAAACCCCAGGCCTCCATTGGTGGCCATAAAAGTTCCGTTGATGTTGATGAGATCTATTTTTTTGCGAGTATTAAGCCTGATTGTCTGGGCGATTTTTTTAATATTAGAGCTTGAACCCATAACACGGGCAAAGTCATTGGCCGTTCCACCTGGAACGACTAAAAGACCAATATCTGTTCCGGCCAGTTTTTGAATGATTGAATGAACAGTTCCATCGCCGCCAACTGATAGAACAGCATCGACGTTGTTCTCAATATCGCGGTCAAGGTTGCGGTAGAGCTCGTCCATGCTGCTAGAAACCGGATATTCTATATTGCTTCTAAAAAGGGCGTTATTGATCTCCCCTTGCCAATCCTGGCTGCCATTTGACGCTCTCTGATTTAAATAAACTGAGATGTTCTGCATAAAATCACCTTAAAAGCTAACATGTACTCCTAATTTTAGCTCCCCCTCGCATTTGGCAGGGAAATATCCATTTTCTTTGAAAAAAATACATTCATTGGTTAAACTATTTACAACACTCAAGGAAGAGAGCATTGAAAATACTGGTAGTTACTAGTGAAGTGACCTTTGTGCCCGATAATTACAACCACTTTTTAGAGGGGTTGTTTAAGGAATTAGCAGGCGAAAAAGACCTCTCAGTTGAGCTGGTTATCCTCAAAAATAACTCTCTTTCCCTCACCTTAAAAGGCCTTATTCTCGCCCTGGCCGGAGGCAGGCACACCGGTTTTCAGCTCACAAAAAATACGCTCAAAGCGCTCTTTAAGGACCGCGAGGCACTGGCTGAAAAATACAACATCAACCTCCACTATTTCGATGGGCCCAACACCGAAGAATTCCACCAGTTTGTGACCAAAGAAGGAATCGATCTTTTGGTCAATGCCCGCACACGGTTTATCTACAAAAATAAAATCCTGAAAATCCCAAAACTCGGCTCCATCAACATTCACCATGGTCTCCTTCCCGATTACCGTGGAACCATGTGTGACCTGTGGGCGCTCTTTCATGACAGGCCCACTGGATTCACCATTCACGTAATGGAGAAAAAAATCGACAACGGCTCAATTGTCCGACGAATTGAGACCAGTAAACCTGGGGACCCTGTCCGCACAAATTTTGCAACCCTCATCAAAGAGAGTTCAAAACACGAAGGAATCGAGATGGCCCTCGTGATAAAAAAAATCAACCATGAACAGAAAATTCCGATAGAAGAAAGTAATATTTCCCACAATCCCACATACAGTAAAAACCCTGATTTTTTTACAATCAGAAAAATGCTTCAAAAAGGTATTGAGTTATGACAAAAATTGCTTTTCACCATGGCTCTCCCGGATCTCCCGCCGACTTCGCTCACTTAAAAAAGTTGCTGAAGGATTTAGAGGTCATCGCCATCGACCGGGTCACAGAGGACAAAGATAAATCCAAAGAGCTGACAAAATCGGCCAACATTCAATTAGGTTATTCATTCGGCTGTACCCGGGCACTGAAATACGCGGTGAAAAACAAGAATACCAAATTAGTTATCCTGATAGCGCCTTATCTTTTCCCGACAAAAAAACCCGGTGCTCTGATGAAAGCGCTTTTGATCTCTGATCTTTTTAGAAACCTTGCTCTTCCTCTTTTGGCAAAAAAGAGTATTGAAAACATGCTTAAAGAGAGCTCGCATCCAAAAAGCATTCCTGAAACTTATCAAACTGATGCCAAGCTTTATTACAATGCTGATAGGCTCTCACATTCAATCTTGGAAAAAGATATCAAGCACGAAAAAATCATCAAACGCCTGGAGGAGTTGAAGGCCAAAAACGTTCCGGTGATTGTAATCATTGGCGAGGGCGATCAAACATCTTACAAGGGCGCGAACAAAGAAAAGCAATTCGACCCGCTTTTGACATTCAAAAACATTCAGATCAAAACGATTCCCGAAGCTGGCCATGCTCTGCTTTGGACCCATACAAAAGAGCTCGCTGCCCTTGTGACAGAAACCATTGAAAAATACTCTCAATCAGAAAAACGCCTGGGATACTATGACGGCGTTAGTGAGAACAACAATGTGGGAAGCTTCCTGCGCGAGCACAAAGCAAAATTTCCGATGCGAAATATTTTAAGTTGGGTTAACCCTAACGACATCAAAGGATGGAATGGTGATCTAAACACGCCACTTCCTCACCAGTCGGTGAAAGTGGCGGAGCTAGATCATTTGGTCTCCGTGCTTTCTTCAGAATTCAAAAACCAGGGGATTCTATACGGTGACAGAGTCATTCTCTTCTTGCCAATGTCCCTTTACATGTACGCGGCCATGTTCGCGCTTCAGAAAATGGGAGCGATCCCAACTTTCCTTGACTCCTGGGCAAGACGAGACCAGATGGGAGTAAGCGCGAAAGTCGCTAATCCCAAGGCGATGATCAGCGCCGACCGCGCTTTTATGTACCTTGCCGACGTACCGGAAATCGCCTCCATTCCCATTAAGATCGTCGCCGGTGAAGTGACTTCACAAATTCCATACAACGCTCGTCTGGAAGCACTACTTCAGGGGAAAACACCTTCTCCGATCGCTCCGGTTGAAAAAGAGCACACGGCCCTTATCACTTTTACTACCGGCTCATCGGGAACACCAAAAGGTGCTGATAGAAGCCACCGCTTCTTAGCGGCCCAGCACTACGCCCTTAACCGCCATCTTCCTTACGAAGAAGGCGATAAAGACCTTCCGGTCTTCCCTATTTTTTCGCTCAATAACCTGGCCGCGGGAGTTGAAACTATTATCCCGGCCATCGATGTGGGCTCGCCTCAGCCGACTGACGCCCGCGTTTTATACGCACAGATGAAATCAGCGGGAGTGACTTGCACTACTTTATCTCCTTCGCTCTTTAACGCCCTTTCGGCCTTCTGTATCGAAAATAATCTCAACCTCAATTTCCTAAAACGCGTTGTTACCGGTGGAGCTCCAATTTCACGCGACGATGTGGCCCGCATGAAGAGTGTGGCGACTAAAGCGGAAATCTTAGTTCTTTACGGCTCAACTGAAGTTGAACCAATGGCCCATATCGAGGCCGTAGATATGCTCTCGGAAGTGGCGGACCCTGATCATGAGATCGTGGAGGCCGGAGTTAATGTTGGGGCACTTGATAGCGGATTGGAATACAAATTCATCCACATCAACAAAGACGCCGTTTACGTCAACGCTAAAGAAGACTGGAAAAATATCGAAGTAAAACCAGGGGAAGTTGGAGAGTTGATTGTCGCCGGAGAACACGTATGTGAAAAATACTTCAACAACGAAGAGGCCTTCTTCCGCGCCAAAATCCGCGACGAAAGAAAAGTCGTCTGGCACAGAACCGGAGACCTCGGAAAAATCGACCAACACAAAAATCTTTGGATTGTAGGCCGTGTTCACAATGCCATCAACCGCGAAGGAAAATACTTTTTCCCAGTGCGCGCTGAGATCATCCTGAAGAAATTCCCTTTTGTGCACAAAGCGGCCTTTCTGGGAATCAATGACCCCAAACTCACCGAGAGAACATACGCCGTCTTCACCACTAAGGACGAGGGACTTGATATCGAAGCGGCAAAAAAAGAGATCAGGCGAGTCATGGAGAAAAACCAGTTTGTGGTGGATGAAATCCTGCACATCGACGACATCCCGATGGACCCGCGCCACCATAGTAAAGTTGAATATGAAATCTTGAAAAAGAAAATCCTGGGAACATAGAACATGAGCAAGGTAAGCAAGTGGTGGACATTCACCAAAGAAAGATTCGATCCGCCAACTCACTCGGTGATGCTGGTGCTTTTTCTTTTTGCCCACATCCTGGTAATCAACGCCACCACATCGATATTTGCCACCTCAAAAGATGATTTGTTTCTTTTAATCGGTATCACCGCTTTTTATTTCAAACTTCGTCTTTACGATGAAGTCAAAGATTATGAATTGGACGTGGTGATCAACCCCCACCGTCCGCTTCCACGCGGACTTCTCACTCACCAGGATATGTATTCCGGGATGTTTGTCTGTATCATCGTGGAGCTGCTTTGTTTCTCCATTCAGGGCCTAAACAGTATCGTAAGCGTGATTATCCCCATCTGCTATTCTCTCTTAATGTATAAAGAGTTTTTCATCAAAGAAAAGATCCGGCCATATCTCACGACCTACGCTCTTTCACACACCATCGTCACAACTCTTTTGAGTTTCGCCATTTTCAGTTTTTTATCACAGAAGAGTTTTTTACAAGTCGTGACGGATAAAACACTTTTTTCTTTCGCCCTTGCCAACTGGATGCTTTTTAATCTTTTTGAATTTGGCAGAAAAACTTTCGCCACAGAAGAAGAAAGAGAAGGCGTCGATACATACTCCAGTCTTTTTGGCAGAACAGGTGCAGTGGCCCTGGTCTTCTCCCAGGCGCTAATCGCCCATTACCTGTGTTTTAACTTGGTCGGGGCCAACACCGGCTTTATGATCAGCGGCTTTGCCGCAATCTTGCTAATTCTTGGAGCACTTTCACTCTGGTACATTGTGAAAAATAACCAGACAAGCGCCAAATACTTCAGGCTCTTTAGCTCCATCTACATTATCCTTTTTTATTTAATATTAATTTTCGCCCATATCATTCCATAAGGTTTATCCATGAAACCCCACAATCTCTACACCGTTTCAAAAACCAGCACCCATCACTTCGCTAAAAAAGAGTCGGGTGGAAAAGGCCATAACCTTTACCTGCTTGCCAATAATGGAATCAAAGTTCCAAAATTCATCACTCTTCCTCCGGTCTTTTTTGAGGAGTTTAAGAAGCAGTCGAAGATCGAGGATTATCTCAATACTATCTTGGAGGATAAACACCTCTCAATGCTCGAAGTTTCAGAAAAAATCAGAAACAAAATTGTCGAAACCAACATGCCGATTTCTGTTTATGAGGAAATTGTCCTGGCCTACGAAGAGTTGGATAAAGAACTGATTTCTGTGCGCTCCAGCGCCCATGACGAAGACAGCGCCCTTCACTCATTTGCGGGTCAACTTTCAAGCTACCTCTATATTTCTGACCTGGATAAAACGATCCATGCCATTCAAGAGTGCTGGGCATCGGCGTATTCAGAGCGCTCGCTTCACTATAGGACAATCAACAAGCTCGATATTTTAAACATTAAAGTTTCAGTGATCCTGCAGGAGATGATCGACCCGGACATCAGTGGGGTTTTCTTCACTTGTAACCCGATCAACGGAAAAAACGACCAGGTATTTATCAACTCTGTTTATGGAGTCGGCGAAGGACTCGTTTCTGGACTGCTAGACGCCGATACTTATGTCCTTGCTAAAAAAGACGGTGTCATCATTGAAAAAAATATCGTCGAAAAAAATAAAAAACTCATCAGAGATGCTGAAGCACAAAAATGCCTGGAGATGGAAGTCCCACTAAACCAGCAAAATGCTGATTCACTTTCGATGCAAGATTTAAAAGCGCTTCATGCAATCGCAAACCAAATTGAAAATTTCTACGGAAGACCACAAGATGTTGAATGGGCAATTAAAGATGGAGAACTTTTTATCCTGCAATCCCGTCCGGTCACAACCGGAATCGAAAACGGCAGAGGGATCCTTTATATGTGGGACAACTCCAACATCGTCGAGAGTTATGGCGGTCTGACCATGCCATTGACTTTCGGCTTCGCCCACTACGTCTACCACCAGGTTTACGTCCAGTTCTGCGAGATCCTTCTGGTTCCACAGTCGCGTATCAAAGAGATGGATTACTTCCTAAAGAACATGCTTGGCCTTTTCTACGGGCGAGTTTATTACAATCTTTTAAACTGGTATAAATTAACTAGCATTCTACCCGGCTATAAGTACAACCGCGCCTTCATGGAAACCATGATGGGCACAAACGAGGCCTTACAAGACGAGATTGCGGAGCGAGTGAAGCCGCCTGAATTCCACAACGGTGTGGGAGCAAAATTCAGGTCGGCCATTACCGGACTTAAGTTTTTCTATTTCCATTTAAACATTCAGAACATCGTCGATGATTTCCTGACTGAATTTCACATCTCCTATAACAAGTACCGGGTCATTGATTACGGCCGCCTGCCGGCCGATAAAATTTATGAGCACTACCAGGCGCTTGAGCGTGAACTGCTTTGGAAATGGCACGCTCCCATCATCAACGACTTTTTGTGTATGGTTCACTATGGGATATTTCAAAAACTCACCCGCAAATGGCTTTCTCATCTAGGGGAAGGGTTCAACAACGACCTCTTGGCCGGAAATGGAAACCTGGAATCAGCTGAGCCCACGAAACGCCTGATTGTGATGTCAGGTTATGTCGCCAAAAAGCCAAAACTAAAAGAGCTGATTCTCGCGACTCCCAATGATTTGTGCCTCGAGGCCATCAATCAATCGGAGTTCCAGGAATTTTATCATATGATCCTGGAGTACATTGATAAGTACGGCTTCAGGTGTATGAGTGAGATGAAGCTGGAGCAAAAAGACCTGCACCAGGAGCCGGGCCTCTTTTTTGTTTTCTTAAAAAACTTAATCAACTGCGGCCAGACAGATTTACATGAGTATGAAAAACGCGAAAAAGAAATCAGGGAAAATGCCGAGGTACTTTTAAATAAAAATATTTCCGGGATTAAAAAAGTTATTTATAAGTGGTCGCTAAAGCATGCGAGAAAAGCGGTTATGAACCGCGAAAACACCCGCTTCTGCAGAACCAGAATCTATGGTGTTGTGCGCTCGATGTTCTATGCTGTCGGTGAGGATTTCACCAAAAGCAACATCATCGATAAAAAGGATGACATCTTCTATCTGTCGCTGGATGAGTTCACCGGCGCCATGGAAGGAACCAACAGCATTTTAAACCTAAGGGCCGTGATCAATCTTAGAAAAGCTGAATACGAGTATTACAAAAACGTCGAGCCAGCTTCGCGTTTTGCAACTAGAGGTCCTGTTTACTGGAACAACCAGCATATGCCAAAAGAAGAGGAAGTGGTCTTTGATGAATCCACTCTGCTTCCAAATCAGATGCGAGGAATTCCTTGTTCACCTGGAGTTGTGGAAGGTGTGGTAAAAGTCATTATCGATTCAAATGACGACATGACTTTGAACGGCGAAATTTTAGTCACAGAAAGGACTGACCCGGGATGGATCCCACTCTACCCGTCTTTATCCGCACTTTTAGTGGAGCGCGGAGGACTTCTTTCACACTCGGCAATTGTCGCCCGCGAGATGGGACTTCCAACCATTGTAGGAATTAAAGGCCTGACCAAAAAATTGAAAACCGGAATGAAAATCAGAATCAACGGCGAGACCGGGTTAATTGAAATACTGGAATAAATTTTAAAAAACTTAAACATAGGAGTTACCCCATGATAAATCTAAAAATTCTGTGTGGATTACTTTTAACATTGATGCTTTTTAACTGCAATTCTCATGCTTCTCAAAACTTTGGAGATGGCAAAACCGTTTTAGTTTTTGCTCATTTAGACGATGAATTATTATGGATGGAGCCGTTTTTGGGGCATGCTCTAGCTCTTGTTCAAGCAGGTCCTGCAACGGCAACAGCTACTGCAGATCAGATGAAAAATTTCTATGCCAGTAAATCCGTCTATCCCAACTCTCAGGAGTTGATTTTTACATTTAAACCTATATCTACTGAACAATACTTAAAAGAAGCGAGGCCCGAAAATCGGTGTTTTAGAGATTTAAATCAATATAGTTATGCTAATACTTACGATGCCCTTTATCCGATTTTAGATAATTTAAAAAGAAAAGGAGCAGTAAGAATCGTTACCCATAATCCGTGGGGAGAATATGGACATCCAAATCATCGGAATGTTTCCGCAGTCGTAAGAGCAATTGCTGTAAAGTTGAATTTGGAAGTGTGGATAAGTGAAGTCGTGCGCACAGGAAGAGTAGAAGGAGGAAGTGATGCTCTACCTGTATCACAAGGAGGAAAATATCTTGATGCAAGACATTTGGTCGATGTTGAACGCCTTCTTTTTGATTTTGACCAGCAAAGTTTTCTAAGGGCGAGAAATGCTTATGCTCAGGTAAAAATAGCGAATTTGCCTAATGGAGCATGGACTTGGCTTGCTGCGAACAATGAACATCCAGGAGTGCTGTCTAAAAATACTTTCACACAATCATTTTCTCGTATTGTTCAAAACGGAAAGGATAACCTGGCCCATTTACCAAATTACTATCAACAAGTTTTAAAAATTCGTGGAGATGTGCCGTACGCCAAAGGTGAAATGTTTAATGATTATGTTGCACCTGTAATGTACAACTGCAAATAACAAATAAACCGCCCCACTAAGGTGGGGCGGTTTATTGAATTAGCGAATAACTATCGTGCTTGGAAGTGCCTGTACCCAATTTCTTGGAACCTGGAAATTAACACTCATTGCTTTATCATTAGATGTTTTTGGAAGAACATCCAGTTTTGACTGAGCGATTGCTTTCGTTAAATCCATAGTGCGTGAAAGCTCAGCCGCTCTCTTTGCTCTTTCAGCGTTTACCAGACCTGAAGTTGTAACCTTCCCTTTCAACCATGATTTAACATCAACAGTCTCAAGGATGATTCTCTTCATTCCTCTTACATCAAGCTTAGGGTTGATTTCTTTAACTGCTCCGGCGATCCCAGCAACATAAGGAGCTGCCTGGCTTGTTCCAGACACTGGAATGTATCTGTCTTTTGGAGAAGCAGAGATGATTCCTACACCTGGGGCCGCTACCTCTACGTTTTTTACACCGTAGTTAGAGAAGTTCGCCAGGGCCTGGTCACCAAGAGAAGCTGCAACTGAGATTTTGTTTTCAGCAACGACGTTCGTTGGAGTCGTTGGGAAAATATCGTTGTCAGAACCGTCGTTACCAGCAGCAAAAACAAATAATGTATCTGGAGAAGCTTTAGTGAAGGCCTCTGATTCTTTTACGGCAATTGTGAAGTAATGAGATGTATAAGTCTTAAGTTCTTCAGGAGTCGCTGGCTTCTTAAGAATAGTCTCAAGAAGTTGCCCGATTACCGCTTGCATTTGCGCATAACCTGTTCCGAATGATCCGTTCATAACGTCGGCCTTAGCGCCTTTAAGGTACCCACCGATTTCTCCGTAAATAGTTGCCTGTTGTTTAGCTAGTAAACCAAGCGCCTGCTTAATTAGGAAATCTTTTACACCAGATGCTTTGTCATCTTGATTAATTTCAAGCGAAGCAGTGTGAGATCCAGTTGTCATAATCAGCTTGTTTGATTTTTGCCCTGGAAGTTTTACTTCCGTCGGAATCAACTTCGCACCGATAAGTTTATTTTCAGCAGAAAACTTTGCAGCGATTCCCGTGACATGAGTCCCGTGCATGTAGTTTCCATAAACAGTGATGTCTTTGATGAATTTTTCTTCTTTAAGCTTTGCGTTTGCCCAGTCTCTGTCTTCCTTCGTCAGAGTCCCAAGGAAAGACTTCAACTGGATGTCGAAGAATCTTCTAACGTCAGCAGTGTCTGACCAATCATAAGAGTAATCGATAAGCATGTTGTTGCTTTCAGCGAAGTTCCATCCATTGATATCGTCTGGGTAACCATTTTTATCTTCGTCGCGGTCGTTGCCGGCGATTTCAATCGGATTGATCCATGCTTTTGCTTTTAGATCTTTGTGTTCGAAATCGTTTCCTGAGTCAACGATTGCGATGTTGGCAGCGTTAGCTGTGCTTAGCGATAGTAACAGGCCAAGGGCCGCAATTTGAGACTTCTTCATCTCACTCTCCTGGATATATGTTTTAAGAGAACCATCTATTATGATGCCCTAAAACACGAGAGTTCCAGTCTTTTCTTTCTAAAACTTTCTTACCTAAACGAAAAAAGGCCCCAAAAAGGGGCCTTTTTATATTTTGATGTGAGTCAATTTCTTATAGAGCTGGCATTTTAACAAGTAAGCTTGGACGAACCGGCTTGTACTTGATGTTCATACCTGGAAGACGCTTCGCAAGTGATTTTGGAGTCGCTACGTCAGCGATTTCAAGTTTTGCTTTTGAGATTGCAACTTCAACGTTCATCGTCTTAGCAAGTTCAGCCGCTCTTAGTACGCGGGCCTTGTTAACGATCCCGCTAGTAGCTACTTTTCCTTTTAACCATGGTTTTACATCAACAGTCTTAAGAATGATGCTCTTAATATCAGAAGCACTTAAAGCTGGGTTTAAATCTTTAGCTAGAGAAATTGCGCTTGTAACAAACGGAGCCGCTTGAGAAGTACCACTCATGTGCAGGTATGACTGCGCAGGACCTGTTGATTGAATTGCTACACCTGGGGCAGCAACATCAACTTTAGTCGCACCGAAGTTTGAGAATTCAGCAAGCTCAGAGTAGCCAAGAGTCGCAGCAACTACGATCTTATTTGGGGCCTGAATGTCGGCCGGGTAATCTGGAAGTGCATCGTTATCAGATGAATCGTTACCTGCAGCTACAACGAATAGAGTATTCGGAGCGGCCTTAAACATTTCTGGTCCAACTTCGCTTAGAGTTCCAAAGTAGATGACGATCATTTCAATTAGTTCATCTTCTGTTGGTTGTCTTTTTACCGACTCGATAAACCCTGCTTGAAGGAATCCCGCTGCCTGCATGAAACCAATTCCGAATGACTGGTTAACAACATCAACCTTATGGAAGTTTAAGTAAGAGTTCATAGGAATCATTTCTTCAACTTGTGAAAGAGCTGCCTTAACAACTTCTTCCTTGAATTGATCTACAGTCATCCCTGGAGCAAAATCCAACTCAAGTTGAACCGGCTCTTTTTTCTCTGGAGCAACATATTCCTGGTATACAGTTGGAAGAATCTTAAGCGACATAACTTCCGCTTTTGGATTGTTAAGGGCCGCGATTCCACCTACGTGAGTGCCGTGAGCGTAGCTTCCTACGAAATTGGCCTGGTTCATGAAAGCTTTGTTATCAACAGCAGCTTTTAACCAATCAAACTCAGTCTTATTGATCGTCTTTGTTTCGTATTTTGCGTACAGAGTGTAGAATTTTTTAACATCGTCAGTGACAAGGTGATTGTACTTATCATTGAAGACTTTTGCTGTTCCTTCAGTGAAATCCCATCCGTTAATGTCACCAGGTAATCCAGAACCATCATTGTCGACAGTGCTTCCAGCGATTTCTTTTTTGTTAACCCATGCTTTTGGAGCAAGATCTTTGTGAGAAATGTCTGTCCCCGTGTCCATAACTGCTACGACAGACGCACTTGCTGTACCTAGCTGTAAAAGAGTTGCTAATGTAATCAATTTTTTCATCAAGTGCTCCCATCAAATGTAAGACTCTAGCGACATAAATGTCACAACGGGCGCCAAACTATCACCAAATATAAGGATTTCCTACAAAATAGTTGACTAGGATGTTTTTTATAGACTTTAATAATCAATGTAAGATTGTGTAAGAAATCAGCGTCATAATGACAGGATAAACCCATGAAAAAAGTATTCGTTACCCGCAACATACTCGATGATGGCCTCCAACTTTTAAAACAAAAAGGCTTTGAAATCGAGGTCTGGAACGAAGATAGACCTATGACAGAGACAGAATTGATGGAAAAATCCCAGGGTGCAAACGCCCTGATCTCGATGCTGGCCGATCCAATAAACAAAAATTTTTTAGAAAAAAACTCTCATTTAAAAATCGTCTGTAACTACGCCGTCGGAACTAACAACATCGATAAAGAAGCGGCCGCAAGGCTCGGAATAAAAATCGGCAACACACCCGATGTGCTCACTGAGGCCACGGCCGAATTAGCGCTGGGACTTATGATCGCGGCCAGCAGGAACTTCAGATTCGCCATGAAAAAAGCAGAAAATGGGGAATGGAAACATTTCGAGCCCAAAGGTTATTTAGGCCACGCTCTTCATCAGAAAGTTTTGGGTGTCATTGGCATGGGAAGAATCGGTGGACGTTTTGCGGAGATGGCAAATAGCGCTTTCAACATGCATGTCCGGGCCTACAAAAGAGGCGATGACCTCTTGGCGTTCCTCAGAGAGGTAGACGTGCTCTCCCTGCATATTCCACTGACTGCGGAGAATAAAAATTTTATCGGAAAAAAAGAGCTCGCGGTGATGAAAAAAAGCGCCATCATCATCAACACCGCCCGCGGTGAAGTGATCGACCAGGATGCGCTTTATGAGGCGCTAAAAAACAATCATATCTTTTCAGCAGGCCTTGATGTCACAACTCCGGAGCCACTAATCCCTTCTCACCCATTGTACGCTTTACCAAATGTGATTATTCTGCCACATATCGGATCGGCAACCTATGAAGCGAGAAGGGCCATGTCACTCCTGTGTGCTGAGAATATCATTAACGCTTTTTAAGATCATTGATGATTGTGATTCTTGTCACGTCCTCACCGCGCCCGCCAGTTTGCGATTGGTAGATTGAACCAAGGCATCCTTCTTCGGTAGTCGCGTGATCTGTATCCCCTCTAACCAGAATTCCTTCCACGATACCTGTTCTTGAATCAACAACAGCTGATCCAGAGTTTCCATGATAGGTATCGGCGTTGGTGACGAAGTATGTTGGGTTGCTATTGTCTCTCATGTCTGCGGCCGCTGTGATTTTTAGCGGAAGACGTGTTGGGTGGCCGATAACTGTAAAGACAGCATCATTAGCAGGCTTTCCTTCAGTTCTGTACCTAAGTGGCGTGCGTCCCGCTACAACTCTTTCAAGCTTCACGACTGCGTAGTCGGCCCCTAAACCAGACTCTTTTTTTCTTTCGATAACTTTCGTGCAACGGTAGACCTGGTCTTTGTTAAATGTATAAGAGGACTCTTCTTTTTCTTTGTTAGTATAATCGAATACCCAATAGTGGTTTGAACAATCCCAGTCACCACTAATACAATGACCGGCAGTAACCAGTTTATCGCCAGCAACCAAAAAGCCTGAGCAGTTGCCTGCGATTAATTGATTAGCAAACCGCTCGCTTCTGCACATTCCTGATTCTGCCAAAGTTTCAGCTTTCGCCATGTAAATGCCTGGGGCCGTTTCAACCAGGTTTCTATTTAAAATTTGGGCCGCTGTTGAAAGAGAAAGCTCTTTCATCAAGTTGTCACTTGATTCAAAAACGTCCAGACGGTCATCTTGTCCATAGATAACTTTTGGCGTTTGT
>JBEIPI010000171.1:0-4620 GCA_040377165.1 Bacteriovorax sp. | reverse complement strand
GGCCCTAAAGCAGTACGAAGCCCAGGCAAATCGTATCCACCAGAATTTGCCTAGCTATAAAATTGACAGAAAGGCTGATACAATTGAAATGGGGAAGAATGATTCTACCCCAATATCCGACGGAAAAACTCAGTTGGATAAGAATGAAAGCGGAGGCTTACCATGAGCAAAGTTGACAGTACATCATCACGCTCCATTTTCCTTCCTAACAAACGCGAAAGCGGTAAAGTTGGGTCAACTGGACTAACAAGAAATTCAGATATCAGAAGAGAAGAACTTGAAACGTTTTCTAAAAACGATTCAAAAGTCGATATTGCAGACGCGATTAAAGATTTCTCGCGCATTAAAAAAGCGGCCGATGCTGCTCCTGCAATTGATAACACAGATAAAATCGCAAGTTTAAAAGCGCAAATCGCCGCAGGAACTTACAAAGTTGATGCCGGTGCTTTAGCAGACAAGATTATGGAGCAAGAGTTTTAATTAACTCTCCCCTATTAAATCGATATCTAGGATGGATCATCGAATGAACGAAAAACTAGCTACTCTCTATTTTGAAGTCACCACGCTCTGGAAACAGTTCTGCGAAGAGCATAATGAACTTTTCAACCTTACCTGTGACGAATACTCGCTGCTTTTGAAAAGCGATCTTGAGTTATTGGAAGAAAAAATCGCCGAAAAAAATGAATGCATTAAAAGAATCGGCACACTTGAGCTGGTCCGTCGCGACCTGATCACTGAGCTCAATAGTCTCTACCCAGAAAAGAAAATCGACAGCGTCTCGGGCCTTATCGAGGTCATGTCAAAATACGAAATTGAAAGTAATCAAAAACACCTGTTCCGTTTCAATGCACTCTTAATCGACATCATTGAAAAAATTCAGGCACAAAATAAACGCAACCAACTTTTTATCAACAAAGCGCTACACTCGCTTCAGCAGATTCGTATCGAGGCAACCGGGAAGAAAAACTTCTCGACTTATTCCGCGAAAGGATCAGCGGTGAATACGAGCACGTAAGGAGAAGATGTGGCTGACTTATTAGGCATTGGTAAATCCGGTCTTAACGTTTCAAAGAAAGCTCTTGAAGTGACCGGTCACAACTTGTCTAACGTCAACACAGAAGGCTTCTCTCGCCAGCGTGTTATGCAGTCTTCGGCCATTCCTATCTCTGTCGGCGGATTTATCCAGGGTACAGGGGTTAAAGTTGATGGTGTGAGACGCTTTAACGACGAATTCATCGATAAGCGCCTAAGCAATGCTCTTTCCAGCAATAAATTTTACGAAGCCAGAACAGAAAATCTTGAGCAAGTTGAAAACATCTTCAACGAGCTTGACTCTGACGGATTAAACCAAGTCTTAAACAAGTTCTTCAACTCTTTCAGAGAGCTTGCCAACCAGCCTGAAAATGAAACTATCAGGTCAGTAGTTCGCGACAATGCAAACCTGGTTATTAAAGACTTCCGTCGTATCCGTGGAACTCTCGACACACAGGCCGGCAACATCGACAGAAAAATCCAGAACTCAGTGGCCGACGTCAACCAGCTTCTTCGTCACGTTGCTGATTTGAACGGAAAGATCACAAGTATCGAAGCCGCTCAGGGGGAAACCGGAGATCTTCGCGATCAAAGAGATATCGCTCTCAGAAATCTTTCTGAAAATTTTAAGATTCACACTTATGTGGATGAAAAAAACCGCTTCATCGTTACAGCTCAGGGAATCGGTACCCTGGTTACTGGTCTTCACGTCCAGGAGCTTGGGACAATCACTAAAAATAAACAAGACTCAAGCAACGCTATGAACGGCTCGGTTGAGATCGTTTTAAAAGACCGTCCATCGCAGAAAATCACTGATCTTTTCCAGGGTGGAACTCTTTCAGCGATTATCAAAGTCAGAAATGACGATTTAAAAAAGCTGCAAAACGATATCGATGGGATCGCCTACCAATTCACCACCTCAGTAAACACTATTCACCGTCAGGGTTTTGTTAACCGCGAAATCGCCATTGGCGCAGACGGAAAACCTGTACCGGTTGACGGAAAAGGATTCACGACTGGAATCGATTTCTTCAAACAGCCGCTTTCTGTTGAAGAGGCCGGAAACCATATCGACCTATCAGACCCTGTAAAAAGAGATTTAAGTAACATCGCTGCGGCCCTGGCACCGAACGCTCCAGGGGATAACCGTGTGGCGATCGCGATCTCAAAACTTCAGCACGAAAGAATTTCAGGCGACGGAAGTGTTACCCTGGAAGAAAAATATCTTCAGACCATTGGTAATATCGGTCTGGAAACCGGAAAAGCACGCCTGGACTCTGAGCAGGCCACAGGAATTCTGGCACAGGCAACCAGCCTACGCGAGAGACTTACCGGTGTTTCCATCGATGAGGAAACCGCCAACATGATCCGCTTCCAGCAGGCCTATCAGGCCTCTGCAAAGATCATGCAGGCAGCAGATGATATGTTTAAAACAGTATTGGAATTAAAAAGGTAATTCATAATATATGACAAGAGTTTCAGAAAACAGCTCAACCGCCTCTCTCCAGTACGCGCTTAATAAAACTAAAGCGCGCGTGGAAGATTTGCAGATGAAGGGATCGACATTAAAGGCGATCACAAAGCCATCTGACAACCCGGTCAGTAACGTCGAAGCGATGGCATTAACCAGCGCCACCAACGACAATATTCAATATTTAAAGAATGCTGATTTCGCACTTTTGAACTTGAGTGTGAGTGAAAAATCTATTGAAGAGCTTACCGACATCGTCGTGAAGGCCAAAGAAATCGCCATTGCTCAGTCATCAGACTTCTTTAACGCCGATGTTAGAAAAAACGTCGCTAACGAAGTCCAGCAGCTTTATAACCAGGCCCTGGCCATCGCCAACAAGAAAGTTGGGATCAAACATATCTTCTCAGGAACAAACACTTTAACCGTTCCTTTCGATAGTAGCGGTGTCTACAAAGGCGATCAAGGTCACATCTCTCTTGAAGTTTCGAGAAATTTCTTTGTTCCCATCAATCTGACAGGCGAAGAAGTTTTCTACAACTCAAGTGATTCCGGAAAAACCGAAAATCCGCTAGAGAAATTTGAGCAGTTCCAGGACAATAAAAGTGTAAAGTTCAACCGCGACCTGGCTTCCGACGAAGAGGCTGTGGTAGGTGCACCTGAGGGATCGTTTAAATCCCGCGATAACATCTTCTCTCAACTCCAGGCCCTAACCAGCGCTCTTGAAAACAACGACCCGCAAATGGTCCAAGGGCTACTTGAGAAATTCGACAACACTGTCAGCCGTCTCGTTACACTAAGAACCCGCATTGGATCGATCGTAAACTCGGTGGAATCTTCAAAAACAAACCTCACCTCAGAAAATATTGACCATGCTTCAAGACGCAGCGCTCTTGTTGACGCAGACGTCTCTGATCTTTTCTCAGACATCAACAAACAACAAGCTGTTTTAAAAACAACTTATCAGGCAAGTCAGGGACTTATGAACCAAACTCTGATGGACTTCTTGCGTCGATAGCACCCCTCAACTCACACAGCACTTTGTCATTATCTGAAAATAATTTAGTTTTTTCTTGCAATTTAATATATCAAGTAATATATGAAGCATTGCAAGTCGGAACAGGAAAGACTTCCGACGAAAGATTTCTGAGGTTGATTTATGCTCGTGTTGACAAGGAAGCTAGGCGAAAGCATCGCAATAGACGATCACATTAAGATTGTCGTAGTTCAAATTAAAGGTAAACAAGTACGCCTTGGTATCAAAGCGCCACCAGAGACCAAAATCCATAGGGAAGAGGTCTATAAGGCAATCCAAGACCAAAATACAGAGGCTTCACAGGCCGATTTAAGCTCAATCGCTGATTTGGCCAATGAGTTAAACAAGAAGTAATTTCCTGCTTGCACTTTTGCCCCTACGGCTGTTAAAATCTTTGCATAGAGGTCGGGTATTCGACCGTGGTGCACAAAGCGGAGGCTTTAACAGTGAAAATCAAAACTACTAGATTTGGCGAACTAGAAGTCGACAAAAAAGACATTATTGAGTTTACAGAAGGTTTACTCGGTTTTGAAAACCTAAAAAAATTCTTCATCGTTGATCCAGGTGATCAAACGCTAATCCTTTGGCTACAATCGACTGATGATGCAGCAACTGCATTCCCAATCATTGAACCAAAAATTTTCCAACCAAACTACATGGTAAAACTTCTTCCAGTTGAACTTAACAGTTTAGCTCTTGAGAATTTATCAAATGCTAGTGTGTACACAGTTCTTACTATCCCACAAAACGTTACTGAGATGTCAGCGAACCTTAAAGCGCCAATCATCATCAATAACAAAACAAAGATGGCAAGACAGATCGTTCTTCAAGATTCAAAACTAGAAGTTCGTTTCAAAATGTACATGGATCTTAAGAAGTACATCGTTAACTACTCTAACAACGCATCTGACGACTCTAAGAGAACGAACGTTGCTCAAGCTGAGAGAACTAACAGTGCAGCAGTTGTTTCAACAAATGCAGCTAATAACACAGCTACAAAAAACAACTCTCCTGAAGCAAACTAAAATTTAAATTTTAAAAGATTTAATGAAATAAAAAAGGCTCCCTAGTGGAGCCTTTTTTT
>JBEIPI010000120.1:0-8278 GCA_040377165.1 Bacteriovorax sp. | reverse complement strand
GCTTGGTGATAGGATGAAATTAAAAAATGGCTTCTCGCTCTTAAAGCGCATGAAACCTTCGTAAAGGCCCAGTACCACATCATCCTCGGTTAAATTTTCCAGACCGGGAATTTGTTCATCGCTGATGCCGGTGCTTCTGGAGAGAGTGAACTTCAGTCTGATTTTTCCAACATTGTATTTTGCATAAAGCTCCGAGGCCATATGATAAGCGGCGGCCTCATGGGCCTCTTTAGTGGTCAGGATCAATTTTGAAAGATAAAGAATCTTGAGATAAGTCTTAAACTGTTCTCCCTCTTTAAGGCGTATCAAGCGGTCTACGTCATCGACTGAGTTGACTGGGACTGCGTTGTCACCGTACACCTGCTTGATTTTGTCTTCGTAAAGTTTTTTATCCGGCCCGTCTAATAGTTTTTTCAGGCGCGGGTAAATGAATTCTGCGGAAAGGGATCCGGTTAAGTGAATGTGCTCCTCATGATAGGGAAGAGGAAACTCTTTAAAAAAACCGAAAAAGGCCTGCGAAAAGGGATGGGAGAGGAGAGTGGAGATCTCAACTTCGTTATTGTGAAAGCCGGCGATCAGTTTCCGGAATTCCCCCAGTGATTTTTCGACGATAGGATTGCATTTGAGTTCAGGGTGATAAGTTAAGAGCTCAAGCGTGTCGCTGATGGTGATCCCGTTAGTTTCACTGATGATATCAATCAGTGCGTGTTTGATATCGATGATGATTTTTTCTTTTTTTGCGAACATTATTTTTTCCTGTTGGAAGTGATCACGTCATAGGCTTCCTGGATATGACTGAAATTAACGATGGCCTTTTTTTCTAAAATAGCTGGAAGCTTGAGCTGTCCGATCTTATCCGGGTGAGAGGACATCGCCAGTTTTTTATAAATCTTTTTGATTTCATCGAGCTCCATCTCTTCATTGGCATTCAGCAGACGGTAGGCACCTTCGAGGTCTTTTTTGTCTTTGATTCTGGGTGGAGCCACTAAAATGTCAGCGTAACTCAGGTAGAGGGCAAGTTCTTCAAAAAAGCTGGAATGACCTTTGGCCCAGAAATTGGCCTCTCTTGCGAGCATTAGATCGACAGCTTCTTTTAAAGTTTCGTCTGGAAGCAAGTGAAGAACCGGAGCGGCCGAGTAAAGACGATCATCTTTAACTTCCTTTTTTGTTTTGATCAGAAATAGGATTTTCATCTGGAGGGCCAGTGAGAAGCGGACCGTAGAAACATACCCTTTTTTGGCGACTTTCTCCAGAAGGTTGGCCTCTTTATTTTTGATCTCATCAATCAGAATCAACACCAGCATTAAAAGGCTTAGGTAGTTCCTGATAGCTTCGGGGGACTTCTGGTTGTCCGCGCTTAGAAAGCGCAGATAGTTTCTTTTTTCGGCCAATAAGATAAAAGCATTGATCTTACTTTCACCTAAAACATAAGAATAATTTTTAGAAATGGCAGTTTGGATTCCTTTGGCCGTCTCGCCTCCGCCCCAGCGGGATTCTTTATAAAGCTCTTCAACTTCCTTGGAAACATTCTCCGGGGCTACTGCCACAGTTGTCGTCGAAGCTGTACCGCTGATGCCGTACTGGGATTTCAGGCGTTCTTTTTGTCTTCGGATCATGCTGTCAATGTCGTTTTCCGGTTCATAAGAGCCCGGGATTTTTTTTCTGATGATCGACATAAATAGAGGAGCTATGACTTTGGCGAACACAGCAAAGAGAATAAGACCGGTAATGATTCGGATGATAATATCTTTATTAAAAGGCATAAATTATAGTATCATAAGCGAAAGAATTTAATAAAAATTGTTAAGGCGAGTACGACAAATGTTTAGTTGGTCCATTAAAGAAATTGAGCTTCCTCTTAAATTTACCTGGAATATTTCACGAAATAGCTCAGATACTAAGAGAAATTTCATTGTGAAAGTTAAGAATGGGTCAATTGAAGCAGTGGGGGAAGTGGCCTTCAATGTTCGTTATGGAGAGTCACGCGAGCTGATCATTGAGAAGTTTGAGGAATTTAAAAACAATGCTCCTCAGGATTTTAATGGAGTTGAGAGCCTGGTGGCTTACCTAGAGTCAACAGACTTGCCGCAGTCACTAAAGTTTGGGATTGAATCGGCCTTTGTTCATTACGTAGCAATCTTGTCAGGTAAAACCGTCTCCCAGCTCATGGGGGTCAATACCATCAGTAGTGTGAAGACTTCTTTTTCTATTCCAATCATGGAGATCGGAAAAATTGAAAGTTTCATCAAGGACAATAATCTACAGCGTTTTTCAGTTTTAAAAGTGAAAGTTAACCGCGAAATCGCCCATGATTTCTGCACAGAAGTTCTGCGCTTAACTAATGTTCCTCTGCGCATTGATGCGAATGAATCGTTTGAATCGGCCAGAGAGACTCTGCAGTTTCTGGAGAAGTTCCAGGATATTAAGCGAATTGAATTTTTAGAGCAGCCGTTGCCAAGTAGTCTACACGATGAGGCGCTGGAGTTAAAAAAACACGCGAACGTACTTTTAATGGCCGATGAGTCGGTGACAAAAGAAGAAGTGAATTCATACCATGTCGAGCGCTTTCACGGCGTGAACATCAAAATGATGAAGGCGGGTGGGTACTTAAAAGCGGTAAAACAATTGAGACAGGCTAAGATGTTGGGGCTTAAAACTATGCTTGGTTGCATGGTGGAGACGAGCCTGGGGATTTCCAGTGCGCTTAATATTTCAGGCGGAGTGGATTTTTACGATCTTGATGGGTGCCTGCTGATCAAAGACGATCCATATAAACTTGTCAGTGAAGAAAACGGCAAGATTTTTTATTCTTATATTCAGTAGATTAGAAATACAATTTCAAATCTAAATCAATGCGGTCATAGTTCACAGAATTTTTGGCGTTCAATAATCTTTGAGCGCTGATCCCGATATCAAATGGCATATCAAATTTCTTTCTTTTGTACGCTTCAATTGTCGAAAAACCAATTCCCACTTTCACCCAGCTGCTGCTGGCCTCAGTGTTGTGCTCAAGCGCTTTTTTAATTTTTGCGTCTTTCACTTCTGTGTAGGTGGTGCTGTCTGTTGTGCTGGTGATGTATGAGCTGTTTAAGTTCATCCAATAAGTAGGGTTGTATGTGACTGTGAAAGAAGCTTCCATCTTGTCGCCCAGCTTTTGATTCACTGTCTGCTTTGATTGGGCCAGTGGAAGGTCCATGTCCTCAATCCAGCGTACTTCTTTTTTAGAGGCGAATTGATAAGTGTATCGTCCTTTTAGGTCGAATTGAAATGTATTATCCAGGAATGAAATCCCGGCCGAGGCCTCAGCAAAAGCATCGTATTGACCGTCGCCAGTTGAAACGTCCTGCAATGAATCCGGGTCATCCGATTCACCGGTTGGCAGAACTGCTCCAGCTGAAATCGCCATTCCTTTATCTGAGAAATCGGTTAAGCGGTAAATGAATCCTAATTCCGTATCACCTAAAGCATCTTTTTCCCAGGTGCCGATAGGTTTATAGCCGTAATAGTTTGTCACCAGTGATTGAAGCAGTTCTGCATTGGTATCAGGCAGCTGCATAGTTAAGTCTTTTACGAATTTGCCAATGGCCGAATCAGGGTTGGCATTTCTGATCGTCGCCTGAATGGCGGCAAGGTTACTCTCTTTAGTTTGCTTGAAGCGAATATCTGTTTTGATGTGATAAAGCGGAACCGAGGCGTAAACCGTCAAACGGTCAGTAACCCCAAAGCCGTAACCGAAACCCTGAGCGCTGACATCCGCTTGCACGTCTGCCGAGAATTCTCCCAGAGAGAAGTTGCTATAGGCCTCAGGTGAAAGACCTCTTAATTCTTCAAAATAAGATTTGATAACTGTACTGATATCTTCCAGACGGCTGGAAGTGAATTCTTCTTTAAGATCAAGCGTATCAACCTGCCCCTGGGCATTGTACTCAGACTCGATATTAGACGTCATAACCTGCTTGAACACCAGCGTGTTCACATGCTTTGGCAGGGTATCGTAGGATGCTCCATAACCACTAGAAGTGGCAAGAAGGCCTAGCGCCGTAATTGTTAGTAGAGTCGATTTCATAATGAAAAAATTTTAGCGAATTTTTGGGTGCAGATGTAAAGATTGTGGGGCCAGTGAAAAAACTACATTCCACCCCACAAAATTTGTACACATGGTATAACTCTGCCAATGAAAAAATCGGTGTTTTTAACCCTCATTTTAACCTCTCTTGTGTTATTCACATCTTGTGGAAGAGAGAAGCTTACCCCTCTGGTTAGTTCGGTAACCATCAATGAGCTTAGAAACGATCAACCTATTAATTTCTCGTATAAGATTGATTCCACCCAGATTGATGAATTTGCCAGAGGTGCCGGAAGGTTTCCCATTTTTGGCAAGCTTTTCCAGGGGATCGCCTTCGTATTGGCCAATACAACCATCTCTAATAAAGGCGGACAGGAGCTGGTGCTGGATCCGATTGATGTGGACCTGGATTCGATGGGAGAGCTGGATTACAACTACATTGAGTGGATCCGACTTGATTCACTAATCGCTCATATTGATAACGCTAAAAAGAAAGACACTCTGGACTTTATCGAGAAAGTTGAGATCTACGCTCTTTTGGACAGACCGCTTTCAGGTGCGACTGTCGACGAGAAGGGTTTAACACGCCTGGTATTTTTCGATAAAAAAGTTCATCCTTTGGAATGTGAAGGAAGATGCTTGAATTTGAGAATTGAGAAACTGAATTGGAAAGAGTTGATCAAAAACAACCCAAAAATCAAACTTCAGCCAAAAATCGTCATTAATTCTGTGCCAAAAAGCACGATGGCCCTAGCTGGTTCAGTGAGTTTTAGTATAAAATTCAACCTGGGCTTCTAATTTATCACTTGGGATTTTCATGCGCCTTGGATTCGACGGCAAACGAGCGACACAAAACTTTCGTGGATTGGGAAATTATTCACGCGGCATCATCGAAGGGCTTTTAAAGTACTCAGATGAAGAAGTGTTTCTTTATTCACCCGTAGTGACTGATCAGCGTGCACTGGCCTGGCTAAAGGAGCAGTCCAATCCCCATTTACATTTAAGAGGGCCATCTGGAGTCATCGAAAAAAAATTGTCTTCGTTGTGGAGATCTTTTTCCATTGTCAGTGATTTAAAAAAAGATGAACTTGATTTGTATCACGGTCTCTCTCACGAGATCCCCTTTGGGGTGCGAGCACTTCCATGTAAAAGCGTAGTGACGATTCACGATTTAATTTTCTTAAGATACCCGGAGTTCTTTCCCTTTATTGACCGTATGACTTACCAGAAAAAATTCAGTTATTCTGGAAAAAATGCAGACCAGGTCATCGCTATCTGCGAACAGACCAAGAGGGATTTGGTGGAGC
Source organism: Bacteriovorax sp. (assembly GCA_040377165.1). GTDB lineage: Bacteria > Bdellovibrionota > Bacteriovoracia > Bacteriovoracales > Bacteriovoracaceae > Bacteriovorax. The sequence goes on along the minus strand of JBEIPI010000120.1, from coordinate 2,905 downwards.
TTCTGGGAGTCGACGAGAAAAAAATTGTCGTTCACTATCAGAGTTGTGACCCTATTTTTTATGAAGAACGCCCTTTCGAAATTCATCAATCTCTGATGAGAAAATATCATTTTGAGCGCCCGTTTATTTTGTGTGTCGGCGCTTTTGAAGAAAGAAAAAATCAGCTCAACTTAATTGAAGCCTATGCAAAAGTTTCAAGTCATATTGAGCAGGATCTGGTCTTGATCGGCAACGGGAAAAAATACTTGGATGAATGCAAGAAAAGAGTAGAGGATTTAAAACTCACCCATAGAGTGAGATTTTTATCCGGGATCCCTTATGATGAATTACCAGTCTTCTATCAGGCCGCGGATCTTTTTTGTTTTCCTTCACACTTTGAGGGATTCGGACTTCCTATCGTCGAGGCCTTATTTTCAAAAACTCCGGTGATCACGAGTTTTGGTTCGTGTTTCCCTGAAAGTGCCGGCCCTGATTCCGTGTATATTGATCCACTATCAGTCAGCGATATAGCGGATAAAATTGTTAAGGTTTTATCCGATGTGGCCCTTCAAGAAACCATGATTTCCAGAGGGTATAACTTCGTTCAGAAATTCCACCGCAAAGAAGTAAACCGCAATTTGCTTGAGTGCTACGCTCGTCTTTTTTAATTAAATCGGCAATTAATGCTCCAGGAATTTATTTCCGATATATAACCATGGGTTTCACGGTTGAAGCCCTTTTGTTACCTCAAGGATGAACTGCAAATGCGTGTCTCAACGAATATACATTCGATGATGGCCCAACGGTATGTGCGTGCGCATACTGAAGAGCAAGCGGTAGAAGATAGTAAATTATCTTCTGGCGATCGTATTGTACGTTCAGCTGTTGATCCAGCAGGGCTTGCTATCTCTGAAGTCATGCGCTCAAAAATCCGCAGTAATTACCAGGCGGAAAGAAACTCAAACGATTCAATCTCTCTAATGCAAGTGGCGGAAGGCTCACTCAGCACTATGCAACAGATGGGGTCACGCCTGCGCGAACTTGCAATGCAAGCGGCGACAGACACCGTTGGTGACAGCGAAAGATCGGTTGTCGATGCGGAATTTCAGCAATTAAAGAGAGAAGTTGAGCGCCTTACACTTTCAACCAGCTTTAACGGCAATCACGTCATTAAGGGTGGTGCAAGCAGTACGTATGATCTGCAGGTAGGAATCAACGGTGTGGCCGATCTTGATAGAATCCAATACGACATGAGCAAGGTGATGGATGCCAGCAGCAACTTTGGCATCAAAAATATCGATCTCCGCTCTAAGTTTTCGGCACAGCAGTCACTGGGTGCAATTGATAAAATGATGTCTGATATCTCGGCCAGTAGAGCACAGCTTGGAAGTGTTGGTAACAGAATCAATTCAGTTATCCAGAACCTACAGGTTTCCAGAGAAAATCTTTCTGCCAGTAACTCAAAAATCCGCGATACAGACGTGGCCAAAGAAGCCGCTCTAAAACTTCAGGCCCAGGTCGCTCAAAGCGCCAGCCTTTCAATGCTTAAAATGTCTAATGAGAATCCAAGTGTGATTTTAAAACTGGTGTCTTAGTGAGCGGGAAATACGATCGTAAAAGTTGTGCCTTTTCCATGCGCAGACCTGACTTTTATCTTTCCTTCATGTTTTTGCACAATATGTTTCACAATAGATAGACCAAGACCGGTTCCTTCAATCGTGCTTGAGCGTGATGAATCCACCCGGAAAAATCTCTCAAAAATACGGTGCTGCTGATCCTCGGGAATACCGATGCCATTGTCACTGATTTCAAGAATGTGATTTTCCCCCTCTGATCGGGTGATAATAGAAACTTCGCCATTATCCTGTGCGTATTTAAAGGCGTTGTCGATCAAGTTGATCATCACCTGCTCGAAGAGATTGTAATCAACCAGAAGCTGAGTAATCTCAAACTTAAAAGAGAATTTAATTTTCTTGTTCTGGTAAGACTGGGAGATTTCCTCCACTAAATTGCCGATCATCGGCTCTATGTCCACGACTTCTTTAATGACATCTTTTTTCTTTTCAACAGAAGTCAGTCTTAAAAGGTCATTAAAGAGATTGATCAGTCTTCTTGAGTTATTGTCGATTTTTTCAAATACAGTTTTAAATCTCTCTTCAAAACCGGCCTCTTTCTCCAGCGTCATCTTCAGTGTCTGCATCTGACCGTTTAAGATTGTCAGGGGGGTTCTTACCTCATGGGAGAAGTTAGCGACAAAATCCTCGCGCATCTGGTCCGCCATTTTTCTCTCGGTCACATCATGCATGATGCAAAGATAGTTCTGAATATTTTTTAGCGGGAAGACTTTGATCTCAAAAAACTTTTTAAAAGAATCCTGAAGCGGGTTAAATGAAAATTCATTTATTTTCTGTGCTTCATTGGTCGCCACCGATTTTTTGATGAAGTCCTGGAAATACATATTGCGGGTTACTTCTAAAAGTGAGGAGCGAGTCGTGTTTTCCGGGAGAGAGAAAAGATTGTTGAAAGCATGGTTGGCATAGAGGATGACTTCCTCTTTGTTAAAAATACAAACCGGGTCATGGAGTGAGTCGAGAAGGATTTTGTACTTCAAATTCTCAATCTCGTATTCAGACTGAATAATCTGCATATGAACATCTCTTTTTGAGAGAGTGTCCTCAATGTCCGACCAGCTCAAGTCCTCAGTCGGGGCCGTGGCCTCCAGCTTTTTTAAGAGGCCTTTAGTCGGAAGCGCGAAAAATTTGATAAAAAGAAGATTGGCCGTGGCAAAAAGAAACCACACCAAAAGATACATGGACCAAAAAGAGGTCGGCACATGAAGACCAAAGGAGGTCTTAAAATAATTGTAGATAAAGGTCCCTAAAAGAAACAGGAAGAGCGCTTGAAAGAATAGAATTCTTTGGTAGCG
>JBEIPI010000004.1:0-60759 GCA_040377165.1 Bacteriovorax sp. | reverse complement strand
GGGTGTTCGCTTTTAATAGTGGAAAGCAGTGCTTCCTGAATCTTTTAGTCTGATAAAGGGCATGAATTTAAAACTCTTGTAAAATTTAGTTACCACACTTCATTTTATTAGGAGAACCCATGCCCACTCATGAGTTTACACACTCGTTACAGCTTCCGGAACTAAAAATTATCTCACATCGACGAACAGCTAAGCTAGATTGTGAATTTGAGCTAGAGAAAACGTCCTCCTTTGAGGTTTGTCCCAAGTGCGCTACTCGGTCATGGACAATTTACGACCATGTCTGGGTAAGAATAAAAGATGCACCAATTCGCGATCGCCACATCTTTCTTAAAATCAAAAAAAGACGTTTTTTATGCAAGAAATGTAAAAAGCCTTTCACGGAACCTGTTGCTGGAATTAAAAAAGGATTTAGAACCACTGAGCGCTTTAGAAGGCATATCATGTGGTGCTCAGATAATTTTTCAAACTTGAGTCAAGTGCAGCGACAGCTAAATATTTCCTCATCACTAAATCACAAAGCATATTACGAGCAACTTAGCCTACAAACTAAAATGATTCAAAACGAATGGGCAACGACTATAGGAATTGATGAGCATGCATTTAGAAAAAACAAACGAGGGGGATATAAAGATTTTGCAACTATCTTCGTAGAGTACTCTCACAAACGTGTTCGCGAATTAGCTTTAGGAAGAACTCCTGGTGAACTTTTTAGTAATGAAAAGTTAATGGCAATCCCAGGAAGAGAAAACGTAAGAAATGTCATTATTGATCTCTCAAAAACCTATCATCGATTTGCAAGGGACTTCTTTCCAAATGCCAAAATTATTGCAGACAGATTTCATGTCATGCGGTTATTTAACAACATCGTTAATATTTATCGAAAGAATACCACTGGAGACAAGAGACAAAATCCGATTCGTAAATTGCTTTTGAAAAGATCCGCTGATCTTGATTTTTATGTAAGACGGGCAACAGAGCGATGGCTCGATGAAAATCCAAAAGTTCGTGAAGTCTATTACTACAAAGAGGCCATGCACAGATTTTACCGTATAAAAGGAATGAAGCATGCTAAGAGAGTTTTAATAAAGCTAACTGATCAAATGGCATTATCAAATATTCCTGAAATCAAAACGCTTAGAAAAACAATTCATCAATGGAGAAATGAAATTCTTCAGTTTTTCGAAAATGGCCTAACAAACGGACGCACAGAAGGTTTTAATCGAGTTGCAAAATTGATTCAAAGAAATGCTTACGGCTTTAGGAATTTTGAGAATTATCGGCTTAGATTGATTTACAAAACGATGTAGAGTCCAGATTCAGAAAAAAAGGCGCAACTATCCCTCCCAAATTTCTTTGGGTTGTGAATCTGTTTGTTAAAAACTAGATTGATATTAAATTTTAGAGAGTTGGTGACGATAAGGTCATTGTACGAGAGTTTGAAAGTTCAAAAAGCTTTGTGATTCAGACGAGTTCATAAAGGCATCCACTGTCAAAAGAGTAGAACCGAAGTTTGTGAGACGAGTAGAAATTGGACCTGACAGTGTTAAAATTTATTGGAATGTGGATAAAGAGTTTTATTCAAATGAAGTCATTATTGGATCAAATATGGAGAAATCGCAGGCTGATGCCTGCGATTCTTTTAAAGATCAAAATAAATTAAAAAATGTTGGGTATGTTGGTTCGAATAGCTTTACAAATGGTGCCTCGGGCGAGACTCGAACTCGCACACCCTTGCGGGCGGCGGATTTTGAATCCGCTGCGTCTACCATTCCACCACCAAGGCACTGATTAGGTTCGACCATTGTAGGGGAAATTTGGCCCTTACGTCAATCGTTTTACTAAAAGGGAAGGCGCATTAATTGAGTTTTAAAAGCTCAAGGGCCTCTCTGGCATTGAATCTAAATGTGTCAGGACCTAAATGTTTTTTTAGTTCGCTGCTATCGAGCGTTGAAGGGAATTTAATATAGTCGATCAGGTAGAGAGGGAATTTCCAGATAGGCGTTAAAAATTTCGCCAATTGTTCTACGGCAATGATAGGCACCAGGATCTTCTTGGCGCCGATGATTTCGGCCGCTTCGTGGAGGCTGATAACATCGTCTCCGGCCACATTATAAATCCCTGTGCCGAGTTTATCGAGCGCAAGGGCGATGGTTGTCGCCATGTCGAACTCGTGAATGAACTGAAACATCGGATTGTAGTCCAGGGGCAATGGAGCATATGGTGTTTTAAGATACTGGGTGATTGAATTTTTAATTTGTGGGCCGATGATATTGCACGGGCGAAGAACGATGGTCTGAATTTGGTTTTGGTTTTTCCACATCCAGTTCGTGCACATTTGATCCATTTCAACCACATCGCGAAGTTCAGCGTATTTAAAACTTCCACGCAGCGGGGAGTCCTCTTTTAGGAACATCGGATTGTCAGGAAGAGCACCATAAACGTGGTGAGAGGAGAGGATCACAACTTTTTTAGTGTTAAACTTCTGAGCAAGTTCCAATATGGTATTGGTTCCAACCAGGTTGATATCAATGCGCTTGTGGATATTTCCCATTGCTGGAGAATGCCCAAGTCGTCCTAAGTGCAGGACGCTGTCAAACTGATGCTCGCGGAAGAGTTTTTCAAAACTGGTGCGGTTGTATTTTATTTGTTGCCATGAAACCTGAGGACGCTTCGGCATATTTTCAATCGGGCGCGAGTCCACACCGAGAATTTTCACATCAGGATTTTGTTTTACTAAAATCTCAGCGGTGATTTTCGCCAGGGCCCCTTGGATACCGATAATTAAAATTTTGGAGCTCATGGGTTTAGTCTCTCTTTTAATGATCTTCTATGGAGCAGACCCTCTTGAGTCATCTGTTCGATCTGCTTTTCAATAGCGATGATGTGCGGCTCAAGTTCGTCATCCAGTGCTTCCGCGCTCAATTCATTCGGCAGGCGGTAGGGCTCACCAATATAAATATCCACCGGTGAAGGAAGTGGAAACAGATTGGCGGAAATAGGGAAGGCCGGAAGCCTCAGGAGCTTTGCGATTTTTTTCAGGTGAATGACATAAGGAAAGAATTCTTCAGCACCGACAACTGCGATGGGAAGAATTTCAACTTTCGATGAAAGCGCCATTCTTAAAAAGCCTTTAGTGAAGCGCTGAAGTTTATAATGATCTTTTGAGTCTTTGGCGATCCCCCGGACACCTTCCGGGAAAACCAGAATGGATTCTCCTCGCTTAAGCAGGTTAAGGCAGTTTATGCGGTCGCCGAGAACAGCTCCACCTTCGCTTGACCATCTTCCAAGAAAAGGCAGCGAAGTCAAAAATCGCTCAACCAGAGGGCGCAGGATTTTTGGGTTATCGAGTTCGGTGGCAAAAGCGGTGCAGATTAAAAGTCCATCAATGGGAATTTGTCCGGTATGATTTGAGACCACCATATAGGGAAGGTCCTGGACTTTCTCTTTTCCATGCAAGCGTACATCAAAATAATATTTATAAAATGGCCAGATGGCCTTGATGTCATTGATAGCTCTGGCGGGCTCTAGCCCCCAAGGATCACGTTCTTTTGAATAGCGCTCTTTTAACGCCGCTTCAAGTTTAGTGAACTTTTGTTTAAAAATAACCAACTATTCCTCTCAAAAAAGGGAGCATTTCACCCTTTTATGCTATCAGAATATTCCGGCACCACAAGCATTCTTAATGATGGTAAACTCATAGGGCAGGAGTCCATGTTATGAAGAAAAAATCCCAGCTTAAATACAAGTTTAATTTTTGGTTTTTGAACCTACATAAAGAGTTGTTGAAGACCAGTGCTATTGGCAAAAAAATGCTGACAGCATCAAGAACAAACGCTCATTTGAAGGACACTTATGAGGAGTTAGGCAAACTACTTGAGAAGGGTGTCGAGAATGGCGAAGTCGATTGGGACTCACCAAAGATGAGAGCACTTCTTCATACAATCAAGGCCTGCAAAAAAGACCTGGAAGAAATCGAAAAGAAAATGAATAAGATTAAATTTCCGGCGATCGACTCAAAAAAAGAATAACTATTCAGCGTGAACTTTTCTTAGTTCCAGCTCTTCCAGAATGTGGGTAACAATCGCTTCTTCAACTTGAGTAACGCCTTTTTTGCTTTCCGCTGAGGCGAAATACATTTGGCGAATCCACTTATAATCTTTTGAAAGCGAAGGCTTTAGTTTTTCCATCGCGGCCCTTTCTTTCTGAGTTTTAAGTTTATCAATCTTGTTGAATACCAGGATTGTTTTTCTGGCGAATCCTTTGATGAAATCATAGAACTGACGGTCCACATCCTGGTCAGGGTGGCGGGCATCCTGAAGGTTCACCATCAGCATTGACTGAGAAGCGTCGGCGAAAAATGCACCCATGAGTTCGTTCCAATTCTTCGACATCTCTTTTGAGACCTCTGCAAAACCGTAACCGGGAAGGTCGATAAGGTAAAAATTCTGAAGACCAGATTTTTTTCCGTTCAAATTTAATTCAAATTCGAAAATGTTGATCTCGCGTGTGCGGCCAGGCGTTTTGGAGACGCGTGCGGTTTTTCCGCCAAAGAGAGCATTGATCATGCTCGACTTACCGACGTTTGATCTTCCGACAAAGCTGACACCGATGATGTCTTTGTGATCAACAAGCCATTGCTCAAATTGGTTGATATCTGAAATTCCCATTTTGAATTGGGCGCTCTGTGGTCTGATTGTGTAACTCATAATTGTACCTGGGATTGCATTCAGGACCGATCTTAGCGCAAATTTCACGGAAATGCACTCTCTTTGGCCGGCATAAGGTGTGTAAAGGACATGGAGAAACGCTAATGGGAGGACAAGCATGGGAGCATTACAACAAAGTATGAATGAGAAAAGAATGATACTGCCAGAACTAGAGTTAAGCATTGGGGCCAATGGAGTTAGGGAAGGAGATGAGTTCTCCCTGGAGCTTATTGGAGAGCGCAGAAGAAAAATGAAGCTGACCCGGACGAAATACATTTTCTCGATGGAGGATAAGTTCGCGGTCAATTACATTTCCTCAGAACTGACACTTCCTTCATTCAACGGAGAAAAAGGCTCATTTGAAATGAAGCTGATTCCTGGAAATGGACGTGCGGGGATTGATGGAAAGGCCCGCTATCTTTTTCGAAGTTTGGAGCAGAAGCCTTTTAAGTTGAATGGCAATTTTTGTTTTGAAGCTTTTGTAGAGAGAGGAGATATTGTCGATTTAGGTTTTAACCGCCTGCACTTTTTAAAGGCAGAACATTCTCTTGGTGATTCAATAGCTGTTCCTGAGAATTTTTTAACCAGCGATCTGCCCGTTTTGCTTGAAGGAGAAACGGGAACCGGGAAGACGACTCTGGCACGAAAGATTCATGAGGCCAGCGGCAGAAGAGGGGCCTTTGTTCACCTCAATCTCTCTGCATTTTCCAAAGGCCTTATTGAATCGGAACTTTTCGGTCACGTCAAAGGTGCTTTTACAGGGGCAATTAACTCTAAAAAAGGCGCGATCCTTGAAGCGCATAAAGGCACACTTTTTCTTGATGAGATCGACTCTCTCACTCTTGATTTACAAACCAAGCTCCTGCTTTTTTTGGATGATTATCAGGTGCGAATGGTGGGAGGAGAGAGCACTCAAAAGGCGGACGTAAGAATCATTTTTGCATCAGGAAGCCAACTTAAAAAGCTGGTGGATAGCGAAAAGATGAGGAAGGATTTTTACTTCAGATTAAAGGCCGGTTATTCCTTGAATCTTCCCAGCCTGCGCGGCTCCGAAAAAATCATCAGAAAAATCTGTGAGGAGTTTGAGTGCGAGCACATGGTTAAAATCGACCAGGCGTTAATGGCCTTCTACCTTAAGCAGGATTGGCCGGGTAATATCAGGCAGCTTCGCTCTCACTTGATGAAAAAAAAGATTGCCGCCAGTGGAAAGAAGATTATTTTTGGCAGAGAGGATGAGGAGATGGCCGCTGAAAGGGCCTTGCCGAGAGAATTATCAGAGCTTGAATCGCTGGAGATGGTAAAGGTGAGTTACTGCTATTCAACTTATATGAAGCTCGGGCAAAACCTGGCCAAAACTGCAGAGGTACTGGAATTGAGCACGAACACTCTCAAGGCCTATCTGGCAAAAAAAGATAAATTAAGAAACGATAATGTAATCGACATAAATCTCTAGGATTTTTCCTTCGATTCCATTTTTCTTCAGGTACTCATTGATCTCAAGTTGAATCTTCTCTTTAATGATCTGTCGTCCTTCTTCTTCGATTGGAAGCTGAGGGATGACGGGTTCAACCTGCATATTGATGTGATCACGCATCTCAATTTCATGATCTTTCAGGAAAAGAATAATGTTTCTGTTGCTGGAAAGAGCTGTGAAGTCCACCCAGATCTGGCGGTTTCTTCTAGTGTCTTCCAAAAAGAGCTGAAGGTTCAGGTCTTTAAATGAGGCCATCTTTTCGGTTTGAAGGAAATATTTCGGACGTCCACCTAAGACTTGCTTGATTTCCACTGACTGGATTTTTGCACCCTGAATAGCTGCAAGCATTTCAGATTCGATACCGTCGATATCTTCTTTTGTCAGAGGCAGTTGATTGACGTGAGGTTTGATGCCGCTTAAGTGCTCTTCGATTTCTTTTTCGATCGGAAGCAGTTTGTTTTTTTCTTCAAGTGATTTCGCATTGACTGTGACATCAAGAAAAAATTCTTTTCCATCCAGTGATGTGAATTTCAATTTTTTGAATTCCAGCGACGGCTCTTCTTCGACTTCAACTGAGGCCGGAGCGCGAAGCGCTTTGGTTCCAAGGATGATTTTTTCAGTGTTCTTAAAAATGAAGAATCCTGCTCCGGCAAAAAATGAAGTCACGACAAGAACTGTGAAGGCCATGAGAGGGTCAGTTTTAAATTTGCGAAGAGGTGCAACCACCATCTCGACTTTGTTTTTTTTCTTGAACTCTTCAGAGCGGACATAAATCAGGACGCCAACGATATGGCCTCTGACTAAAGTTGTGTAGTGCTGGGTGTATCCGATGAATTTGAGGGAAAAAACTCTGAGTTTAGGAGCATAGGCCTGGGCCTTATTTTTTACTAAAGCGGGAGAGTGTTTGATCCATTCGATAGAATCGAAGATAAAATGCGGAGTGAGTCCCTTCATTTTTTCAATGAAGTTCAAAATGAACTGATCAATCGCTTCCTCAATCTTTATTAAAAACTTCAAAATCTAAGCTCCTCATCTAAGCTTCTTCAAACTCCTATCGGAGTAATTTAATAGATATTGAGTTTAACCTTTGAATCCGACTGATTGAGTCAGGTAATGCAACATTTGCCCATTTGCCAAAGTCCAGCTCCATTTTCTTCTGTTTGGAGGGCCTTGAGTCGATAAATGACTCATGAAGAGGAAGCTCTTCAACAACCAGGCAGGAGAGAGTTATGAAAACGACCATTTTCAAAGCATTTTTATTGGTAGGGACCGTATCGGTGACTTCGAGTTGCTCGCTTATGCTTCCGGATAGAAGTTTTGTTGATGAAATGGAGCGCGAAGATGAGAGCTTTTTTACTCCGGGAAAAGACTTTCCAGTGGTTAGCGGGGATACCGGCCGTATGGGAAGAAGCCGCGAAGAGATTCAAAAGAGAACACCAGCGAGTGAGCGCTCAAGACGCTACAGCGCAGAGAGCGCTTCCATTGCAGAAGAGTTAAGGAAAAAAGAAGAGGATATGGAGGAATTTGAGTTAGAAACCTATTCTCGCGACAAAAAATATCTGCAAACTGACTCTGACAAGCTCTATTACTTAAGTCTTTCTGATCGCGACCGCTCTTCTTACATCGAATCAAAGAGAATGGATTTAAAAGAGGAGCTCGATCAGAAGCGTAATATGGTCCAAAGACACTCAATTCACAGCAATGAGTTGTTTTTAGGAATGGAAAAAGGCGAAGTTATCGAAGTGTGGGGGAAGCCTGCGCGCATTGAGATCGCCGGCAACCCGAAAAATCAGAATGAACGCTGGTCATTTGTCGAAGACGGCAACGTGAAACAAGTCTATTTTGAAGAGGGAAGAGTTCACGGCTGGGCCCTTGATCTCTAAATCAAAAAGTAATATCCTCTGGCATTGATTTTCACTTAGCCAGAGGGTATCCATGACAGCTCAATCAATGACCGGTTTCGGTCAATCAGCTTCTCAATCAGAAAATTTTGTCGTGTCAGTTGAAATGAAGAGTGTGAATAACCGCTTCAAGGATATTCGCTTCAAGATGCCTTCAACTTTAAATGCCCATGAAATTGAATTAAAAAAAGAAATGACGGATATGTTCTCGCGCGGAAGTTTTGATGTTTATGTAAACATCAAACGCGCCGAAAACAAAAACCGCTTTGATGACCTGGATGCAAAAAAAGTTTCTCAGTTCATTCAAAAAGTCACGGCCCTGACGAAGGCCGAAGGAGTGACTCCTACACTTTCGATGACAGATCTTCTGCGCTCAGAGTTTTTGATCGAGCAGGATGAGGCCAATCAGGAAGAGCTTACAGAATTGTTATTCAAATCCTTCAAGGGAGCGGTGGCTGAGCTAAAAAAATCCCGCGAGTCTGAAGGAGAGAAGTTGATTAAAGTCCTAGAGAAACACCTTGAGAACTACAAAGAGCAATTCAAGAACGTGGAGAAAAACGCTGAACACTTCAAGACCAATGTGGAGGAGAAGCTAAAGAAGCGCGTGGATGAATACAAAGCACTGGTCGCTGTTGACCAGGGAAGACTTCTGCAGGAAGTGATCTTTTATTTAGAGAAGATCGACATTCATGAGGAAATTAATCGCATTCATTCCCACTTGGAAAAATTTCAAAATCTTTTAAAATCAAATAACGACGTTGGAAGACAGATTGATTTTATTCTCCAGGAGCTGGGGCGCGAGACTAATACCATAGGCTCGAAGTCAAGTATGAAGGATATTTCAGACGCTGTCGTGCAGATGAAACTGCAGTTAGAAAAAATGCGTGAGCAAGGGCTGAACATTGAATAATGAAAAATTCGCCGGAAAATTAATTGTCATTGTCGCTCCATCGGGAACGGGGAAGTCGACAATGATTAAGAGACTGAAGCAGGATTGCCCTTCAATCGTCGAGTCCGTCTCTTACACCACCAGGCCGATTCGTCCCGGTGAAATTCATGGCTTAAGTTATTTTTTTATTTCACGAGAAGAGTTCATTGCCAAAAGAGATAATAACGAATTTTTGGAATGGGCCGAGGTTCATGGCAACTTCTACGGCACTTCAAAAAATTTTGTGGAGCAATGTTTGAGGGAAGGAAAGCATGTGCTTTTCGATCTTGATGTCCAGGGTGTAGATTCAATGAAACGTCACTTTGGGGATGTCGCTAATGTCATTTTTATTGCTCCTCCTTCGGTTGAGGAGCTTGAAAAAAGACTGCGCAACCGCGGTACTGAAAACACCCAGGTGATCAACCTTCGAATCATGAATGCCAGAAAGGAACTTGAACGCAAGAATGATTTTGATTTTTTTATTTTGAACGACGATATCGAAAACGCTTATACAAGGCTTAAAGAAATCGTCCAGAAGATCCTTCACGGATAGAGCAAGAGTAAATGCAACAAAGCTTAGATTTTTCACACGAACGAGACCTCACCGTTGACGATTTAGTCAGGAGAGTTGAAGCCTATTACCCGGACGCGAATTTTACCATGCTCCGAAAGGCATTCTTATTCGCTGAAAAAGCGCACGCTGGACAAAAGCGCAGTTCAGGTGAGGATTACATCATTCACCCGATGAACGTCGCGGCCACTTTGATCAAACTTCATATGGACCTGGACACCATTATGGCCGGGCTGCTTCACGATGTTGTTGAAGACTGCAATGTGAGCCCGCAGGAAATTGAAAAAGAGTTCGGCTCGGGGGTTTCAGACCTGGTTGTCGGATTGACTAAAATCGGAAAAATTAAATTCAAAACAAAAGAAGAGTCGCAGATCGAAAACTTCCGCAAGATGGTTGTGGCGATGGCGAAGGATCTTCGAGTTATCATCGTTAAACTTGCCGATCGCATGCATAACATGAGAACGCTTCAATACGTTTCAGATGAAAAGCAGAAGAAAGTCGCTCAGGAGACTTTGGATATTTATGTTCCACTAGCGAGCCGTCTGGGGATCAACTCGGTTAAGTCCGATCTTGAAGATTTATGCTTAAGATTCCTTAAACCGGAAATCTACTACCGTTTAGCTGAAAAAGTTTCGATGAAAAAATCGGAGCGCGACGCTTATATCAGAGATGTTATCGGGAACATCAAAGAAAAACTTCTGGAGTACTCGCTGCATGCCGAAGTGAAGGGACGTCCGAAGCACTTCTATTCAATCTATAAAAAAATGACTTCAAGAGGCGTTGATTTCGAGCAGGTTCAGGATTTACTGGCCTTCAGGATTATCGTTTCAAATATCACTGAATGTTATAAAGCGCTGGGGATTATTCACTCGGCGTATACACCAATTCCAGGGCGTTTTAAGGACTACATTGCTATTCCTAAGGTTAACAACTACCAATCGCTTCACACGACGATTATGGGGCCTAAGGCCGAGCGTATCGAAATCCAAATCAGAACAAATGAGATGGATGAGGTTGCTGAAGCAGGGGTGGCCGCTCACTGGAAATACAAAGAAGGCCTTGCGGGCAAAACTGCGCCTAAGCTTGACTGGGTTCAGGAGCTTCTTGAGTACAACAAAGATTCAGAGAACAACCGCGAGTTTCTTGACGTTATTAAAAACGACCTTGATCTCGACGGGGTTTTCGTCTTCACACCAAATGGTGATGTTAGAGAGTTAAAATACGGCGCAACTCCATTGGATTTCGCTTACGAGATTCACACTGAAGTTGGTAACCACTGTGTGGGCGCTAAGGTTAACGGTAAAATCGTTCCATTGAGACATATTCTAAAGTCAGGGGACTCGGTTGAGATTCTTACGAGTAAAACCCAGACACCATCAAAAGACTGGTTGAATATTGCGAAGTCTTCCAAAGCGCGCAGTAAGATCAAACAATGGCTGCTCAAAGTTGAGCGCGATGAAAATAGAGAGCTTGGCCGCGAGATCCTTGATAAAGCCTTCAAAGTTTTTGGCACCAACTTAAAGACACTTAAAAAGAACAACGAGTTCAAAGACTTTTTCGATGAAATGCATATCATCGACGAAGAAGAGCTTTGTGTTCAGGTAGGTTCGGGCAAGTTCACCGCAAAAGAAGTTATCCAGCATCTGCCTTCATTGAAAGAGGCAGCCGCGAAAGCGGAAGTTAAAGAGCTGGATGAGAAGATCTCAGAGATTGAATCATACTCTGATAAAATGACGAAAAATGTCCGCAAGAAGTCACAGGGGGACAATGCGATTATCGTCGATGGCATGAGTGATGTAATCGTCCGTATGGCCCGTTGTTGCAACCCGATTCCTGGCGACAGCATTGTTGGTTTCATCACCCGCGGCCGCGGAATTACTGTTCACACCTCTCATTGCAACCGTGTCGATGCCGAGTCACTGATTCGCACGATCAAGGTTTCATGGAATAAAGGTTTCAGCTTCACTCACCCGGTGAGTGTACGTGTTATGACTCAGGATAAGCCGGGGATCTTGTCGCTTATCTCAAAGACGATTAACAACGCAGGGATCAATATTAGAAGCGCACTTGCTAAGTCTATGCCTGACAGAAAAGGAAGTTTTATCTTTGAAGTTGAAGTAAAAGATTATAGCGAATTGCTAAAAACGATTAGTGCAATTGAGTCTTTAGAAGAAGTTATCTCAGTAACGCGCGTGTAGTTTGATAATAAAATAAATTCATTCAGTCATATATCGTTCAAGATTAATTTATTCTTAATTTTGGATCGTTCCATATTCTTAATGTCATCTTCTATGAAAGAATTCCACACAACATGCCAAAGTCATGTCGGAATAAATTTCAGCAAGTGGGAAATAAATGGAAGGACAAGTGGAATTGAATTCATATAGTTTTAACTTTTTTCCAGATGAGAGATTTAAAATTTTTCTGGAGTCTGCCCCGGACGCCATTGTCGTAGTTGATAGTCAGGGAAGGATGGTGATGCTGAATCAACTCACGGAAAAAATGTTTGGTTGCTTAAGGGAAGATTTGCTCGGACGGCCGGTCGAGCTATTAGTCCCTGAAAAATTTGCCAAAAGTCATATACGCCATAGAGAGAATTACTTTGCTGAACCTCGGACGCGAAGAATGGGAGAGGGGCGTGAACTTTCGGGAAAAAGAATAGATGGATCAGAGTTTCCAATTGAGATAAGCCTTAGTCCTTTATTGGTAGAGAACGAACACTACGCCATCAGTATCATAAGAGATATTACTTCCAGAAAGAAACTGGAGGCCAAGTTTCAGGGGCTTTTAGAGTCGGCCCCCGACGGGATTGTGGTCATTGATACGAATGGGAGAATCACTATTGTAAACAGTGAGACTGAAAAACTATTTAAGTATACGAAGGCTGAACTTATCGGCGAGTCTATAGAGATTTTGGTGCCCGATCATTTCAAAACAGCGCATGTAAAATACCGTGATGAATATATTTTAAATCCTCATACTCGTCCGATGGGGGCAGGGAGGTATTTAACCGGGAGAAAAAAAGACGGTAGTGAATTTCCTGTGGAGATAAGTTTAAGCCCGCTTGAAACTGAACAAGGAATGCTTGTCACCAGTATCGTTAGAGATATTACAGATCGCAGGAGAGCTGAAGATCAAATTAAATCGAGTTTGCGGGAAAAAGAAGTATTGCTAAAGGAGATTCATCATAGGGTTAAAAATAATTTGCAGATCACCTCTAGCTTATTGAGGCTCCAGTCTGACTACATTAAAGACGATTATGCCAAGGAGCTTTTTACTGAAAGTCAGAACCGAATACGCTCAATGGCGCTTGTTCATGAAAAGCTATATCAATCCAATGACCTTTCAAAAATCAACTTTATAGACTATGTAAAAACACTCTCAAACTTGTTGCTTCGATCATATAGTGCAGATGCGGAGAAGGTGAATTTGAATGTGCAAGGGGCAGAGCTTTTTCTGGGAATAGATATAGCTGTGCCTTGTGGTCTGATAATTAACGAACTTATTTCAAATTGCTTAAAGCATGCATTTCCTCCCGGGAGAAATGGAAAGGTCATGATTGTCATAGAGAGAAAAAATAATAAAGTTTCACTTTCTGTGACAGATAACGGAGTGGGGTTTCCTCAGAATTTCGATTATGAACAAACATCATCATTAGGCCTGCAGCTGGTGAGAACTTTGACCAAGCAGCTTGGTGGCGACATTCAGATAATGAATGAAGAACCATGGTTTGGATTTAAAATTGATTTCATTGAGGAAGGAGTAAGAAGATGAATGATCTTGATCCAAAAACAATTCACATTGTGGTGGTGGAAGACGAAAACATCGTCGCTCTAGATATAGAAAGAAGCCTGAAAAAGTTTGGATATGATGTTATCGCGGTTTTAACTTCCGGGGAAGAGGCATTAGTGGCCGTGGAAAAAAATTTACCGGACCTGGTGCTTATGGACATTCAACTTAAAGGTGAAATGACAGGTATAGAGGCTGCCTCTGAGATACAGAAAAAATATAACATACCGGTAATTTTTTTAACGGCCTATGCAGATGAATCTACTTTTAACAAAGCAAAAGAATCAGAGCCGTATGGGTATATTCTTAAGCCTTTTGAAGAGGCTGATTTGCATACAACTATTGAGGTTACGTTAAAAAAGCATAAATATTTCTTGAGGAAGGAATCAGTTTTAACAGAGCGCTTCAATGAGAATGAGGATATGTTTGAGCTCTTTATAGAGTCTGTTAAGGATTATGCAATTTACATTTTAGATAAGGAAGGAAGGGTTACCAGTTGGAATGCTGGCGCAGCCCGGATCTGTGGTTACAGTGCTGATGAGGTTATTGGAAAGCCTTTCAGCTTTTTTTATTCAAAAAATGGAGAAGGCCAGAGCATTGATCCTGATGAAATTCTTTTGCGTGCGCTCAAACATGGCCGCTATATAGAAGAAGGATGGAGAACAAGAAAAGATAGTGTGAATTATTGGGCCAGTGAGACCTTGACGGCTATCTTCGATAAAAATGGAAAGCATTACGGATTTGGTAAGGTCATCCATGATTTGACTAAACAGAAGAATGAAGAAGAGGCCCTTAAAAAAGCGATTGAATCTCGCGATGAATTTCTCTCAATTGCGGCCCATGAGCTTAAAACACCTCTATCAATTCTTAAGTTACAGTCACAGATGTTAATGCCATCTTTTATGAAAGAAAAACTTTTTTCAAAAGAGAAACTGGAGCAATTTGCAGAATTAACGATTAAGCAGGTTCAGCGATTGACTCTTTTGGTAGAGGACATGGTGGATGTGTCACGCATTCGCTCAGGTCGCTTAACTCTTGCAAAAGAAAAGTGCAACTTAAGAGAATTGATATCAGAATTAATTGAGCGGTATAAAGATAAGTTTGTGGAGGCGGGCTGTGGAACACCACAGTTTAATTATACGACAGAAAATGTTGTTGGAAATTGGGACAAAATCAGGCTTGAGCAAGTTATAAATAATCTATTTAATAATATTATTCTCTATGCGAGAGGTAATCCAGTTTCTGTGAATTTGAAAATGAATAATTCAGAGGCTCAGTTGGAAGTTAAAGACTATGGTGCTGGTATCTCAAAAGAGAATTTAAAAAAAATTTTCAATCGTTTTGAAAGGGCCGTTGACCCAAACGAGGCAAGTGGTTTGGGATTAGGATTGTACATTTCAAGTCAGATCATCAATGCCCATCATGGTAAAATTTGGGCGAATAGTGAGGTTGGAAAGGGCTCCACGTTCTATGTGAATCTTCCCATAGGTTAATTCAAGCGCAGTACTGAGAAACTTTTCCTAACAAATGGTTTACATCAAATGGCTTTTTGACGAAATCGACTGCACCCGATGTATCTTTCTGATCAGCTACAGCAGAGACAATTAAGATAGGAATGGGTGCGAGTTTCTGGTTATTCTTAACTTCATTCAAAAATTGATGCCCATTCATTACCGGCATCATTAAATCTAGAAGAACTAAGCAGGGGCGATCTATTTTTTCGAGAAGTTCAAGGGCTTCCTTGCCATTTGAAGCGCAGTTAACTATATAGCCTGAAGATTCTAACAAAGAAGCTTCAAGTTCCCTGAGATCCTCGCAATCTTCAACGATCAAAACGGACGATGTGCATAGATTATTCATAGGGAAACCTCCTTGGGGAGAGGGCACAAGATAAAATTATACCCAAAAGAATATAGTGTATTTATTCACGGTGTCTATGTTGAATAATCTAGTGCAGTTTAATAGAAATTTTTGATTTCGGACTTCTGATCCCAGTAAATCAAGAACAATTTGGTTCGCGCTAATTTAAAGACCTCAGTATAGAGGATCTTGATATTTTTTAGAGCTAAATAGTCGGATGGAACAGGGGAAAAGAAGAATTCAAACTTCTCATCCTCTTTCACTAGAGTATCGAAGATCATTTTGATTCTCATTATGTGATAGTCGCTGGAGATAACCAGGATCTTATTAAGACCGCGGTTGTTTCTTAGGTATTTCAGCGTCTGAACAACATTTTCAACCGTATTTCTTGCTGTGTAATCCAGCTCGATATGGTCAGTGGTCTCAGTTGGGTCAATCGGGGTGATAATCGTTCTTACCGAGTTCTTTTCATGAACCCCGGTGATGAAAACATTGGGTTGTTTGAATTCCTGAGCGCGCTTAACCGCAAACTCGATTCTTCCCGGGCCTCCGGTGAAAACAACAATTAAATCCGGGGGGAGTCTGAACGAAAGTCGATTTGGCGTTTTTGCCTTCGTTTCTGGCATCAAGTAAAAGGATTGCACAGAAGAAGGTGTAGCAAAGAAAAATAGAAACCAGAACGATCACTGCACTTAAAAAGTGGCGATACATCCTGGTTCCCTTTGATTCAAATACGTACTTACTTTTTAATACCATTTTCTACTTTACTGCGATTACTTCAATTTCAACGATCGCACCTTTTGGAAGTTTAGAAACTTCAACCGTACTTCTTGCCGGATATGGTGCTTTAAAAAATTTAACATATTCATCGTTTACTGCAGAGAAATTGTTAAGGTCTGTAAGAAAAATTGATGTTTTTACGATATTTTCTCTCGTCAGGTTTTGAGAGTTCAACAATCCATCGATATTTTTCATTACTTGCTGCATTTGCGGCACGAATCCTTCAACAAGGTTCCCGGTTTTTGGGTCAAGCCCAATCTGGCCAGAGAAGTAATAAGTTCCATTTACAGCAACACCTTGAGAGTAAGTTCCCACGGCTGCCGGTGCATTGTCGGTATTTACGATAATCTTGCTCATGACTACTCCTTCGTGCTCATCTTCTTGTCTGACAATAGCGCAGACAGAACACACATATTTACAATTTCAGTTACTGAGGCTGTTCTCGGGATGATATTTGCCGGATGGTTCATCGGAAGAAGAATTGGTCCGATGGCATTGGCGTTACCAAGCTGAGCTAGAAGCTTGTAGCTGATGTTGGCCGAGTTTAGTTCAGGGAAGATTAGGATATCTGACGGCCCGTCTAATGTAGAGAAGCTAAATAGTTTATCCATCAATCCTTTGTTAACTGCGACGTCTGCCTGCATTTCCCCTTCAACCAGGAGGTTAGGGTAACGGGTCTTTGTAATCTGAACCGCGCGCTTCACAACTTTCGCTCTCTCTGAATCGTTTGATCCAAAGTTAGAAAACGATAGGAAAGCGATACGTGGTTCGCGCTTCATTAGCTTTCTGAAAAGCTCTGCCGTTCCTGCAGCGATTTCACAAAGCTGCTCTTCGTTTGGTTCGATCTGAACCGCACAATCAGCAAAGAATAGAACGCGGTTTTTGAAACTCATAACGAAGATACCGGCCGCACTCTTCTTATCCTGCGTTCCTAGAACGTGCATTAGAGGAGGGAAACAGTCAGCGTAGTTAAGAGTTGGACCTGCGATAACAGCATCGGCCAGGCCGTGTTTTACCATCATGGAACCGAAGTAGTTTTGGTGGCTCATAAGCTCTTCAGCGTGATAAACCGAAACCCCGCTTCTTTGTCTCTCTTTCGAGTACATGCGAACGTAGTTTTCAAACTCTTCGTGTTTTCTTGGGTTAATTGTACGAACATCGTCTTTGTACTTTTCAAGGCCAAGCATATCCATTTTTTTGTGAATAGCTTTCTTGCGTCCTAATAAGATTGGTTCGATTTTATCTTCTTCAATAAGCTGCTTCACCGCTTGAAGAATACGAGTGTTTGTTCCTTCAGCGAAAACCACTCTCACTTTTCTGCCAGACTTGTTGACGTATGTGCTTAGACGGTCACGAAGAGACTTCATGAATCCAGCAGTGTTACCCATACGGCCTTCAAGAGCGCGGGCGTAAGCGTGAAGGTCAGTGATCTCAAATCTTGCGACACCTGAGTCCATAGCTGCTTTTGCTACGGCAGGAGTTACACGTGTTAATACACGTCCGTCGAATGGTTTAGGGATCAGATAGTTCTTGCCGAACTTAAAATCCTCTCCACCGTAGGCCATTTTAACTTCTTCTGGCACTTCTTCTTTTGCGAGTTCTGCAAGTGCCTTTACAGCAGCGAGTTTCATCTCGACGTTGATTTTTTTCGAGCGTGTATCAAGAGCACCACGGAAAATGAAAGGGAATCCCAGGACGTTGTTAACCTGGTTAGGGAAGTCTGATCTTCCTGTGGCCATGATGGCATCGTCTCTTACCGCATGCACTTCTGCAGGATAAATTTCAGGATCAGGGTTTGCCATTGCGAAGATGATCGGGTTTTTCGCCATGTCTTTAACCATCTGCTGAGTCACTAGTCCTCTGGCCGAACAGCCGATGAAAACATCAGCACCCACCATTGCATCGCCTAGAGTTCTTGCTTTTGTCTCTACAGCAAATTCATCTTTGTATTTGTTCATTCCTTCTTTACGACCTTTGTAGATCGCTCCGTTGGAGTCACACATGATCAGGTTTTCTCTTGGAAGACCTAATTCAAAGAATAACTTTGCACAAGAAATCGCAGCAGCTCCAGCTCCTGAAACAGCAACTTTCGTTTTCTTAATATCTCTACCAGTGATTTCCAGTGCGTTTAACATAGCAGCAGAAGCGATAATCGCTGTCCCGTGCTGGTCATCGTGGAAAACAGGAATTTGCATTTTTTCAATCAGCTGAGTTTCGATTTCAAAACACTCTGGAGCTTTGATGTCTTCAAGGTTTACACCCCCGAATGTCGGCTCAAGTGCTGAAACGATTTTTACCATTCCTTCAACTGTGTTCTCGTTAACTTCGATGTCGAATACATCGATGTCAGCAAAACGCTTGAAGAGAAGTCCTTTTCCTTCCATTACAGGTTTACCGGCAACGGCACCGATGTTCCCTAAACCTAAAACGGCAGTACCGTTAGAGATTACAGCAACCAGGTTTCCTTTAGCAGTGTACTTGTAAGCAAGTTCCGGGTCTTTGGCGATCTCAAGACATGGCCACGCTACTCCGGGAGAGTAAGCTTTGGTTAAATCTTGTGATGTCATTGTTGGCTTAGTCGAGATTACCTCGATTTTACCGGGGCGGCCTTCGGAGTGATAGTCCAGGGCCTGTTGTTTTTTTTCGTCCGCATCGTTACGTTCAGTGCGATCATTTCGTTGATTACTCACGGTCAATCCTTTTGTTTAAATTAGAATATTTACGACCGAAGTAGGGTATGTCTTTTTCATTGATCTGCATAGGAAAATGAGGGCAATTTTCATTGCTAAGTGCCACGCTTTTAGCTAAACTGGGAAACACTAACAACCTAGGGGTGGCAAGTCTAAGACTTGTCTGAGAAATACCCTCGAACCTGACCAGGATAATGCCTGCGTAGGAAAGGAGAATCATGAATACTGCCGCTCAATCTCGCTCTCTCACTATTTTTGAAATTGTCCTTACATTAGTGCTCGCTGTGGCGTTAGGTGTCGCATTCTGGGGATGGACTTTTGTTTATGACCTGGCCAAGCCTTTTTTAAAGGTCGCAGGTTTGAGTTATTCAGTGGCCGGGTTTTGGATTTTGGCCTCAATTTTGGTTCCCTATATTGTGAGAAAGCCCGGTGTCGCGTTGATGGCGTCGATCATGGCAGCCTTCATTGAAAGTTTGCTCACTCATTGGGGTTTAATGTCGGTTGTGTGGGGGCTGGTTCAAGGGCTTGGTGCAGAGATTGTCTTCCTTTCATTTTTTTATAAGCGCTGGAACCTTCCTGTGCTTTTATTGGCCGCAGCTGTCTCGGCATTTTTTAGTTATGCACTCGATTATTTTTATTATGACTATCGCTCGCTCACGGCGGGGTTTAATATTCTTCAACTTTCAAGTTACATTATATCGGCGCTCTTTTTTGCGGGCATTTTGAGTTACATGTTAGGAAGAAGGTTGGTGAAACTGGGAATTCTCGATCAATTTTTAATCGCCAAAGACCAAGATGTATAAATTAAGTCCTTTCGCTTATTCATTCTCAAAAAGTGGAAAATCAAAAAAAATATTTTCAGATTCTCCAATGACTTTTGAGAAGAATGATACCATCGCCATTATCGGTCCATCCGGCGGTGGAAAGTCCACACTGCTTAAAATCTTAAAAGGGATTATTCCCGAATACAGCGCTGGAGTGCTTGAAGGTGAGATTCTCTTTAACGAAAAGCCTCTGCATGGTGAAAATTTTCAGACGAACCTGCAGAAGATTCTATATTTATTCCAGAATCCTTTTTCCCAGCTGATTTATCCCTCAACCGAAGAGGAATTCCTTTTCTCAATGGAGAATTTCAATTTCTCTAAGGAGCGAATGGAGAAAGAGAAAGAGCATTTTGAGAAGCTTTTCGGGTTAAAGAATATCTGGGGCAAGAAAACGTCAGAGCTCTCCAATGGCGAATGCCAGAAGTTGGTTTTGGCTTCACTCTTGGCCATCGGGCCGGAAGTCCTGCTTTTAGATGAGCCTACAGCATTTTTGGACCAGGAAGCACGGAGAGAATTCTATCAATATCTCAATGTCATAAAAAAAGACCGGATCGTGATTATTGTTGATCACCATGTTGAGGAAATTAAGCCACTGATCAATAAAGTAATTTACGTTGATAAAAACGGCCGTGTTTCAGCTGGGGAATTTAGACCAGAACGCGCGCCGGCCACTGAAATGAGCCTGGCCATGACTTCGGGGAATTCAAAAAACCATTTGGATGTCTCCCACCTTAGTTTTTCCTATCAAAAATCGCAGCCTTTGCTGGTGGATGTGAGCACTTCATTTAAATCCGGAGAAATCGTCGCGGTTAAAGGCAAAAATGGTGAAGGCAAAAGTACTCTATTTAAGCTTCTCTCCGGCATTCTCTCGCCGGATAAAGGAGAGACAGAGCTTGTCCTTGACGGAAAAAAATATAAGAATAAGAAAATTTTTCAGCATGTGGGATTTGTCTTTCAAAACCCGGAGAGTCACTTTTTCTTTGATACTATTGAAGAAGAGTTGAAGCAGAGTCTTAAAGTTTTATCCAAAGATAAAGAAGCACTGTTAAGCCGCTTCTTCCACGATATCGACCTTAATAAATCACCTTTTTTGTTGTCTGAAGGAGAAAAAAGACGTCTTTCGATTCTGATGACTGTTTTTTTGGGCAAAGAGCTGATTCTTTATGATGAACCTACTTTTGGGCAAGACAGGTCCTCAATTGAAGAGATTATTGGATTGATGAAGGAATTAAGAAAACTGGGATTTATCCAGATTTTTATTTCCCACGATGATTATTTTATCAATAAAGCAGCGGACCGGGTGCTGGAGCTTAAAGCGGGGAGTTTGAATGAAATTCCTTGAACCTAAAGCAGAATATATTCACTCATGGTATCTTTTAATTATCAGCTTTTTTAGTTTCATTTTTTTGCTGGCCTCCTCTGTACTGCCGGCGAATTTAGTTCTCTCTTGCCTGGTTTTATATCTCTATAGAAAAAATGGGCTTAAAGACAGAACAATGATTAAGCTGGCTTTATTTGCGGCTTTTTTCGCATCATTGTTTTTACTTTTAAATCTACTGTATCCGGGAGAGAAGCTGAGAGTCGGTGAACAGGTCTACCTTTTTTCAAGACCAGTGTATAAAGCGGCATTGATTAACGGCCTTAAAAATTTCAGCAGGCTTTTTCTTCTGACATTGGTCTCAATGAGCTCTACCTTTGCAATCACATACACCAAAGTCATTCTGTATTTAATTATTCATAAAGGTCTTAAAGTCATTATGGGATACCCGCTGCTCATTGCTCTTAATTCAATCCTGCTTTTTAAGGATGAGTTTGAGCGCATTCGATTGTCGGCCCGCTTTAGAGGACTCGGGTGGTGGGACAGGCTTTTTGTTTTGTTTCCGCTTTTAGTTTTTGCCATCAGGCATTCACAACGAGGCTCCCTATCGCTGGTAACCAGAGGACTTAATCCTAATAAGAGTTTTTATTTCGGTTATGAGCTAAGCCCCCGTGATCGCAAGTGGATGAAGGTTTTTTCCCTGTCTTATATATGCTTAGTGGCCATCGCAATTTATTTTCGATAGAATAAATCTATGACAATTACACAACTCGAATATGTTCTCGCCGTAGATAAATACCGTCACTTTGGAAAGGCCGCTAAAGCATGCAATGTGACCCAGCCCACACTTTCAATGCAGTTGCAAAAAGCTGAAGAAGAGTTGGGGGTTGTGATATTTGATCGATCAAAAAATCCGATTCTTCCTACAGAAGAAGGGACTCAGATCATTAATCAAGCGCGCTCAGTATTGCGCGAGTATAAAAAAATCTTCTCAATCATCGATGCCAACAAAGCAGAAGTCAGAGGGGAGTTCAGGCTTGGAGTTATCCCGACACTCGCTCCTTATGTGATCCCACTTTTTGCCGCTGATTTTGTGGAAAAATACCCGGAAGTAAAACTCACGATCGAAGAGTTTAAAACCGAGGATATTATCGAGCTTTTAAGCCGAGATGAAATCGACGCAGGTCTTTTGGTCACACCTATTCAAGGTGAGAATTTTATCGAAAGAGTTCTTTTTCATGAACCGTTTTCTGTTTTCGCCTCTAGCGATCACCATCTTTTGAAAAAAACAAAAATCAAAGATAAGGATCTCGACACTTCTGATGTTTGGCTCTTAAACGAAGGCCACTGCTTCAGGCAGCAGGTGTTGAACTTGTGTAAGGTCTCACGCGACAACGGTCTTCACGACAACCTTAAATTTGAAAGTGGAAATCTTGAGACACTAAAGAATATGGTGTTAAACAGCAGCGGTTATACACTCTTGCCTGAACTTGCTGTCTTAAATCTTTCAAAAGAAGACATGAAGCACGTCCGCGAATTTCAGACGCCGATCCCGACCAGAGAAGTTTCATTGGTTCACAACAGGATTTTCTTAAAAGAGAAGATCATTACAGCGCTTGAAGAGTCAATCATTGAAAGCCTGCCGGAGAGTCTGGCATCACTCAAGAAGAAAAACATAGAAATCATTTCAATCGATGCATAATCATGAACATCCCGGTAATTGAAACAACTCATCTGAAATTAAGAGGCCACAAACCAGGGGACTTTAATGACCTCAAGTCCATGTGGGCTGACCCAAGAGTGGTTGAGCATATTTCAGGTGTTCCTTCGACTGAGCAGCAGTCGTGGATGAGAATCATGAATTATCTCGGGCACTGGAATTTGATGGGTTTTGGTTACTGGGCCATTGAAGAAAAAAGTACGGGCGCTTATGTAGGGGAGATTGGCTTTGCTGATTTCAAAAGAGAGATCACACCTTCAATTAGCGGCACTCCGGAGTCAGGATGGATTCTTGCCCCCGCTTTTCATGGAAAAGGTTACGCCACAGAAGCGCTCAAGGCGATTTTAGACTGGGGTGATAAGAATCTGGCGGTGAAAAAAACTGTTTGTATTATTAACCCTGAAAATATCCGCTCAATTGCCCTTGCGCAAAAGTGCGGCTACCGCAAAGTCACCGAGACGACATTCGCAGGGAAACCGACTATCCTTTTTGAGCGATAGCCGGTCAGTTCATTCATTACATTTTTTCTGGAGGAGTGATACCAAGCAGGTAAAGACCTGTCTTAAGCGTATCAGCGAAGGCCTTAAGCAGGCTTAAACGAGCCGCACGCAGGTCTTCTGTTTCAGCTTTCATCACCGAAACTTCTGTGTAGAAGCGGTTGTAGGCCTTACAAGTAAAGAACAAGTGGTTGGCAATCGTTGATGGACGGTAGTTGTCACAGGCATTGATTGTGACCTGATTGAAGTCGTACAAGTGTCTCATCAGGTCGCGCTCTGATTCGTGAGTCAGAAGATCAAGATGAGCGAAGCTTGCTTTTAATCCCTGCTCATCCGCTTTTCTTAAGATCGATTGAGTTCTGGCGTAGCTGTACATTAAGTATGGGCCGGAGTTTCCTTCGAATGATACCCACTCTTTCGGATCAAAAACGATTTCTTTGTTTGGGTCTGCCTGAAGCATTCCGTATTTAATTGCACCAACCGCGAGCTTATGGGCGGTGTCCTCTTTTTGCTCTTTTGACCATTCAGTAGAATATTTTTCCAGGTAAGTGTGGATCTCCTCAATAACCATATTGATCAATTGGAAAAACGTGATCGAGTTTCCTAAACGCGAAGACATCTTTCCATCCGGGCGAACAACCATCCCATATGATAAGTGGTAACACTGAGAAGCTTGAGGGAATCCCATTTTCTCAAGAGCGTAGAATAATTGCTTAAAGTGCAGGTTCTGCTCGTTTGCTACAACGTAGATTGAGCGGTCAATGTTAAAGTCATTGAATTTTACTTTTGCAAGCGCCAGGTCTTTAGTGATGTAGGGAGTTGTTCCATTTGATTTACGGGCCATGAAGAAACCAAGTTTCTTGTCAGACATATCAAAGCCAACTGCACCGTCATCAACAACGAACAGGCCTTTTTTCATATATTCATCGACAATTTCCTGAGAAGCTTCTGAAACTTCTGATTCGAAAAAATCGTGATCAAACTTAACATCCAACCATTTATAAATTTTGGCAAAGTCATCAAGACAGTACTGACGAGTCACTTTCCATGTTTCGTAGTATTTTCCTTTTTTGCTTTCGATTTCTTTTAAAATAGTCCCAACCTCAGCTTTGTACTTCTCAAATAAGGCCGGGTCATTGGCCTCAGCTTCTTTTAATTTATTGTTGGCTTCAACATAGCGCTGGCCAAGCCATTCTGCTTTATTGGGAACGTCTTCTAGTTTTTCAGTGCCGGTATATCTTTCAACTTGCCATAGGCATTTGGCGATGTGAGTTCCTTCGTCACCAAAATAGTTGGCGGCAATGACTTTATAGCCATTGTAATCAAAGATGCGGCAGATAGAATCGCCTAAACAAACGTTTCTTCCGTGGCCAACGTGAAATTCTTTATGGGTGTTGGGCTGAGAGAACTCGATCATGACTTTTGTTTTGTTGTGATCAGGGTTGGATTTTAAAATTTTAAAGCCGCTTCCGTTAACCAGAGTTGGAATCAAGTTTTTTGCCACTTCTTTTTGATTGGTAAAAATATTTAAGAAAGCGCCCTTTAAAACGACACTTTCAACCCACGGGTTTTTAGCTTCCTCTAAAAGTCTTTTCAGTTCTGTCGCAACTTCATTAGGGTTTTTCTTGATCGCCTTGGCAAAACGGAAACAAGGAAGAGCGTAATCGCCCAACGCTTTTTCCGGTGGCTGCTCAAGTGTCCTGAAAAAATCCACTACGCTTAATTCTGCAGAAAGGTTTGCTTCAATTTTCTTCAAAGCTTCAAACAATGAGTTGGCCAGTGAACATTTTGCGGGATCGTAACTGTAATTTGAAAGTGCGTTCAAAAAAACTCCTAAGATAAGACAACATTCACTTTAGTGTGAATTGATTGAGCGATGAAACAATTAGCGTGCGCTTTATCGTGCAAACTTTTTAGCTGTTCAGCTGTCGGCCTTTTATCGCCGGAGAAAACAGTCACAGGGTGCAGATGAATTTCGGTCACCGACATTTTACCGGCTTCGTTTTTTCCCATGAATGCTTCGGACTTACATTCATAGCTGTCAACAATGTATCCTGATTTCGAGGCAATCGCCAGGAATGTCAGCATATGACAGCTTCCAAGTGAAGCGGCCAGCAGTTCTTCTGGATTAGTCATATCGCTGTCACCTTTAAATTCAGGTGCTGCCGAATTATGAACGGTCTGATCCCCGCCAACGTAGATCACGTGAGAGCGGTTAAAAGTGTCGTATGAGAAATTATCTGTTGATCGTTGCCAGTCAACATTCACAATAAATTTATCCATTAGTCTTTTACCTTGTATTCGGCCTCAACGGTAGTGCCCGCAAAACCTTGGTCGTATCTTTGAGGGCCTCTTCTGATTCTATTTGTGATAACAAATTTTTCGGACGACTCGCCACCCAGTGCGATTAGCCAGCTGATGATGACGAGAACCTGGTTTGTGTTCCAATAAGAAACAGTGGCGAGTGTCGCGACTAAAATTCTTGGTGCAAAGAAAAATCCCAGCCACCAAAAAATCCCACCGAAAGCGATGGAACCAACTAACAGGCCTGATACTAAGAGTGTTAGACGTGGGAAGAGTGCGATGGAAAATAAAAAGAACCACCCGTGTTTAGTAAAGTAATCAACAGTGCCGAATTCTACGTCTGTGAAGTTAAATAAAAGCGTGGAAGCTCCGGTAATTGCAAGGAAAATAATAGCGATCTTAAATAGTGTTTTCATAGGGGTACTTTACCAAAACACGTGCCTTTAAGAAATTAAAAAGCACACTACCCTTGACGAAAATTAGGGTGAACACAACTTATGAATATGAAAACAACACATACAATAGCCAATGATCACTTTTTACCAACCCTAGTCCTTAGAAATACCGTGCTTTTCCCGGACGTGGCACTTCCTGTGCTGGTCTCAAAGTCGGTAAGTCTAAACGCATTACACCGTGCCATTGACACTGACAAAGAGAGGCGTTTTGTCGCTCTGACTCTTAAAGAAGGTGTTGAAATCGACACCATTAAAAGTACTGATTTTTACACAACCGGTACCCTGTGTGTCGTCGAACGCATTGAGAAAAATGAAAGGGGTGAGTCTATCGCCTATGTGAAGTCACTGGAGAGATTTCAAGCGCAAACCGTGCAATTTGAGCCGGCAGGAAGTTTATGGGTAGCAAAAGGAATGTTACTCCCTGATGTAATTGATCTCGATGGAGCGACTGAAAAGGCGTTGCTTACCAGCTTGAAAGAGGTTTCAAGAGAAATCCTGATTTCCATCAATGCCACGGAAACTTTCAAGAGAACACTGGATGAATTTAAGGATGCCGGGCTTTTTACTAATGTAGTGGCCCAGCACTTGCCGCTGATTATTGCGAAAAAACAGGAAATCCTGGAACTCGCCTCGGTGAAGAACCGTTCGCTGAAAGTTCTGGAGCTTTTAGTTGAGCAGCGGGAGATGATTAAAGTTAATAATGAAATGGGACTTAAGATTTCCGAAAAAACCAGTAAAGCATACCGCGAATCCATTTTGCGTGAGTAGTTGCGGGCCATCAAGGAAGAGCTGGGGGAAGGAGACCCGGCCGATGAATCGGGAGAGAAAAAATCTCTTAAAGACCGGATCAAGGACGCGAGACTTCCAAAAGACATTGAGAAGGTGGCACTGGAACAGGTTAATCGTTATGAGAATATGGGACAGCAAAATGCAGAATCCCATGTCATCAGAAACTATCTGGAGTTGATCCTGGCGTTGCCTTGGAATGAGGAATCTAAAGATGAATTGGATTTAGACCGCGCCCAGAAAATTTTGGATGAGGAGCATTTTGGTTTAGAGAAAATTAAAAAGCATATCGTTCAGCACTTAGCTGTAATGAAGCTGTCTCCGAATAAAAAAGGCTCAATTCTCCTTTTTGTGGGGCCTCCAGGAGTCGGAAAAACTTCACTTGGGCAAAGTATTGCTAAGGCACTGGGAAGAAAATTTGTCCGTGCCGCTCTAGGTGGAGTGCGCGACGATTCAGACATCAGAGGTCACAGAAGAACTTATGTCGGAGCAATGCCTGGACGAATCCTGGAAGGGATTAAAAGAGCGAAGGAAAAAAATCCGGTTTTCATGCTGGACGAGATTGATAAGCTTGGACGAGGTTATGGTGGAGATCCGGCGGCGGCACTTCTAGAAGTGTTGGACCCGGAACAGAACTTCACATTTACTGACCAGTACCTGGATCTTCCTTTTGATCTTTCGAAGGTCTTTTTCATAGCGACGGCAAACACACTCGATACAATTCCGGCGCCATTGCTGGATAGAATGGAGATTGTACAGCTATCCGGTTATACGACAGAAGAGAAGTTTCATATCGCTAAAAATCATTTGATCCCGAAGCAATTAAAAGAACATGGATTAACTGAGGCGAAGGTGGTCATTCCGGATAATATTTTAAATGGTGTGATTGGAGAGTATACCCGTGAGGCCGGAGTGCGGGACCTGCAGAGAAAAATTGCGAAACTTCTTCGTTCAGTAACTGAAAAAATTGTGAAGCATGTGGATGAAGATAAAAAAATCGTGATGGATGAGGCCATGGTTGAAGATGTTTTGGGAGTAGAAAAGCACTCTTATGAGCTGGCCCAGTCGAGCGCGATTCCTGGAGTTGTGACTGGTTTGGCGTGGACGCCGGTAGGAGGAGATATACTTTTTATCGAAAGCGCTATGATGCCAGGGTCAGGAAAAATACAGCTGACCGGTAAATTGGGTGAAGTTATGACCGAGTCGGCCCATATTGGGCTTAGTTTAGTGAGATCAAAACTTTCTAAACTGGTTCCGGGTTTTGATTTTTCCAAAACAGATTTCCACATTCACGTGCCGTCGGGATCTATTCCGAAGGATGGTCCGAGTGCTGGGATCACGATCTTTACTGCGCTTTGTTCGCTGGTGTTGGGAAAAGTTGTTGACCCTAAATTGGCGATGACCGGAGAAATCACGCTTAGAGGCGCGGTGATGCCGGTCGGAGGGATTAAGGAAAAACTGATTGCTGCTCACCGTGCGGGTATCAAGCGGGTCATTCTCTCAAAGAGAAATGAGAAAGACCTGCGCGAAGTTCCGGCGATTGTGAAAAAAGAAATGGAGTTTATTTTCATAGAAAATATTAACGAATTAACACAGGCCGTGTTCGGAAAAATGTCCCCCTCACATTTTTACGAATCCTTACTGGGGCCTCCCTATGTGGAAGACTTCGGTATGAAAAACGAAAACGGTTTCTGATAAAACCGCTCGAGCACTGATCGCAAGATCAGTGCTTTTCTATGAGAGGATATTTTTTTCGCTCTAAATGCCACAAAAAGTGCCAGTAAAAAACTCACCGCTAAATTTAAGACACCGATCAATAAAATTCCAAGCGCCGCTCGGATAAATTCCGGCGATTTAAGAATTTCAATTCCTAAAGTTGGGACAGAGGCAGCGAGGGCCCCTGTTGAAAGTGTTACGTGCCTGACTTCCAGTGGAATCCCGATAAACTTCAGGATTTCTGGCAGGAATCCAAGGAAAAAACCAAGGGAAATATTTCCAGCGATCCCAGTCATGCCGTGATCAAGAAAGTTCGCCAGTTTTTTTGCACCATCAGGTGTGAGGACGACTTTAATTTTTTTATTATTAGTGATCAGGTAATTCAATTGGTGAAATGAGTACCAGTTGTCTGCCCAGCCGGCAATCAAACTCGAGGCCCACAATAAAAAGCCGGTGAAGATGGCGTATACGATACTCGGCCCGAGAATGTCAGTTGTGTGAAGAGTGTATTGAGCGGCTTCGGCTGAGTAAATCCATGAACCTTTGATTGAAAAATAAATAAAGTTAATAATAAGCACGGCAGGAATGACGGCGCTCAAGTTACCAAAGACCGCAGCGACTTGAGTTCTGGTCAGAAGAACAATTTCATCTGTCAGTCTCTCAATACCTTCTCGGTCTTCTGTTCCAATAAGCTTTTGCGCTAGAGCTGAAGCTGTGGCCGCCGGTTGTTTTGTGGCCAGGGTGAATCCCGAAAATTGAATCAGGAGAAAACTTCCCGCATAGTTGACGGTAGAAAAAGCACCATAGAAAAACTTATTGATGGCCAGTGACCCGAGGAAGTTTTTAACAAAAACGGTGAGAGCCGTTAAAAAGCCGCCACCCATCGCACTTTTTACCATGTGCCAGTATTCGTGGCGGTCTTTGGCGATATAGTGCTCTCCGGTCTGCGAATTAGTTTCAATAATTTTTTGGGCCAAAAGTGTGGCGTTGTTGGAGAAAATGCCGACCGCGTTTTTTTGCAGTAGATTTTGTTCGACGAGTTCAGCGATAAAAAAGGAGATCTTGGTACGTGACAGATGTCCGGAATTGATGATTTCCAAAAGTGAATATGTCCTTTGAAGAAACAATTTCATCCGCTCCAGCTGGAAGACGAGATGGGTGCTGACTCCAAACTTATCCAGATGGTGATAGACCTCAACAATGGCCTCTTCTGCCTCTTGTAAAAGTTCGAGGAGTTCTTGCATAACCTGTTCGGCCAGAAGCGGGTTATTACTTTCATTTTTTGTTCTTAAATAAAGACTCAACTTTCCTGAAAGATAGAAGAAAGGAAGCGATTTCATTTTTTTATGCGGAATGCGCTTTCTTATTCCTGGGCTAAGTCCGATGGCGACGATTTGAGAGATTAAATAAATCAGCGACTCTTCAATATCACTTTTTAAATGGGGGAAATTATTTGGACCTTTGCCGAAAAGCTCTGTGATCTTTTCCAGAGTTTGTTCGTCAAGAGATTTAAGCCACATGACATCCTCTTCATCGGGAAAAAGACTGGTCATGAGTTCGCTGAGCTGATGACCGATTGGCTTTTTAGGTAGGATCTTCGCTGTCAATTTATCAATCAATTCGCCGACCAAACCGATTTGAGAGGGAAGACCAACTTCACAAAAAAACTCGATAGATGAAAGCTCTTGCAATGTGAGAGTCAGGGTTTCCTGAACATTTTTTTTTGTCTCAGGATGGCGTTCTAACACCATAAATAAATACTTTATTTTTGCAGCAGGTATTTTCTCAGGTTCAATCTCAAATATTTCGATGGACCTGATCCACTTGACCAGCTTTTGCAGCCATTCAATGCGTTTTTCAAGAGGAGTATTTGGTTGGGCTTCAGCAAGAATGAGATCGAGAGAAGTTTTTTTATTCTCATCGATCTCATATTGTTTGTATTTTTTAAAGATGGAAATAAGTCTATTGAATAACATGGGCTAAATTATAGCCCAATTTCTATTTTAGAACTAGGTTTTTAATTCCTACAGCACCGATAAAAACAACTTTGTTCGTTTGAATAAAAATTTCTTTAACCATTTTTCCTTTCTGGAATAGCGCCCATCCTGTTTTGTCTTGCGCTAATTGAATTTCATATCCACGTCTCTCGCCAGTCGCACCATTGTAAAGAGTGTCAACTACGATAATTCCACCTTGCTCAACATCGAAGTTGTTGCTTTTTAATTTCATAATAACATGCTGATCTCTTTGCTCAAGAACCATTCCAGAGTTCATGATAACCTGATGATTAAGAGCTTCGCGACGAACTTTCTTTCCTTTTTCATAAACATCTTTATAAAATGTTTTCATAGCACGACCATCAATTGCATCAACTACCAGCTTGTATGTAGTGCTGTTCTCATCGTTATAAACTGTAGCAACTGTTTGTTCAGCGGCCTTTGCAACATTGAATACAGAAATAATCATTGTTAGTGTAAAAATAACAGATGAAGAAATTAACGATTTCAAACTCATTTTTTAACCCCTTTCAAAAAACATTTGTTGACTCCCTTTGTGCAGGGGCGGTGCCAAGAAATGGGTGCCTTTTTGGGTCTTTTTGACACCAAAATACTCAAGTATTGGGGTCTCATGGCCACCGTGTAAAAAAGGCCATAGTGTTATAGTGAGATATTTGACAGAGGAGAAGCTTCCCTATGGCAGGGCTTAGAGAATCCATTCAAACCAATAGAAAATTGCTGATTGCCACGATCGCTCTGGTTACAGTACTAATCGGCTTTCTGGGGAAGTTTTATATTGACCAAAAGAGAGAGAATCAATCGCTCAAGTTGAAATTGATGTTGATGAGTGAGAATAGAAAAACACCGAAGGCATGGAGCGAGCTGACTCGAAAAGCACCAGTCGCCTCAACCAGTGCACTGGTGGTAAAAGCACCTGAAGCCGCGATAGAGGCCGAGACGGTTACAACAGAGGCTCAAATAGCACTCAGTGAGCAGGACACTCAAACTCTTGCTGTTAAATTGGATGAGCAAATGAGGCGTGTGCGCGATTTAGATGCAGCGGCCCTCGATAATAATATTTCGATTGCAGATGAAATTATTTCAAGGGAGCCGGATAGTTATAGCGCTTATAAAGCAAAGCTTATTTCTTTGCTTACTAAAGAAGGGAAATTCAATCTGGAAGCGGATGACAGTGAGATTGAAGGGCTCCTTGAGAGTATGGCGCAGTTCAATTTTACAAGTGATTCAGTGGCCAGGAGGGAGGCAGCTCTTATCAGTAATGCTAATAGTGAGCGCGAAGGAATTGAAATGCAAATTGAAGATTTGAGTGCAGAGCGCGAAGCACTTGAGGTTCAATTAGAAGGCCTGGACCCAAACTCGGCAGAGTTCACAAACTTAAACACTCAGATCCAGAGTCTTGAGAGAAGGCAAGGAGAGCTGCTTGGAATGGTCGAAAATTTGGGAGCGAGAGTAAGCGATCAAAGCGCACAGCTTGCCAATGAAGATGTGATTGAAATTCCTTTTATGCGAATGTTGGCAAAGAATGATTATGAAGGGGTGATTGCTAATGCCCAAAGTTTTATCGAGCAGTTTCCAAATTCACCAAGCGGTTATTTTTATCTGACCAAGGCCCTTGAGCTTCAGGGCAATAGAGAGGAAGCACTGAATGTCATTCAAAATTCAACACTTCCCGGAGATACTCAAACCAGCTTCATCCAAAGACTGGAAAGCGAAAGCAAAGAAGACCCAAAAGCTTACTGGCAAAAGCTGGATTTTTAATCCACAATAAGAAATCACTTATTTTACCCAGGCAGATGTCATGAGCAAAATGTTAATGCTTTTCCTTCTCTTATTTACTTCAGTTCAGGCGGCGGATCTTCAAGCTCCGGTGGCCGAAAAAAATCCTAAGGTACTCAAAAAGCACGGCGACACCAGAATTGATAACTATTTCTGGATGAGGGAGAAGAGCAGTGAAAAAGTACTTAATCACTTAAAAGCGGAGAATGCCTACACTGCTGAGATGATGAAGGACACGGCAGACTTACAAGAAAGGCTTTATCAAGAAATGCGCTCGAGAGTGAAGGAGGAGGATCAGACTGTTCCCTATAAAGACGGTGATTACATCTATTACAGCAAAACCTTGAAGGGCAGTGAGTACTCTGTTTACTACAGAAAAAAAGATGCACCAGGAGCACTAGAAGAAGTGATCATGGATATTAACGAATTAGGAAAAGGGCTTGATTATATCAACGTCACATACCCTTCGTTTCATTTTAACCAGCAGCTGTTTGGATATGCTGTGGATACGAAAGGGGACAGAGTTCATACAATTTATTTCAAAGATCTTGCAACCGGCCAGGTACTTGATCAGAAAATTGAGAATGTGACTGGAGATTTTGTATGGGCGGAAACGGGCAGGATTATTTTCTATTCAAAACATGACCCTCAAACACTGCGCTCGGATAAAATATTCAAGTACGATCTCGATACTAAAAAAACCACACTGATTTATCACGAAAAAGATGAGAAGCGTGAAGCTTATGTTTCAAAGACTCTCACTAAAAAATACCTGATGATCATTAGCGGAAGCTCTCTGTCTTCTGAAGTGAGATATATTGAATCAGATAAACCAGATAGTAAGTTTAAAGTTTTTGCCCCGAGAGAAAAAGAGCACGAATATCATGTTTATGACGGAGGTGATCGCTTTTTTATTATGACAAACTGGAAGGCCAGAAACTTCCGACTGATGGAAGTAGGGTTAAAGGACACTTCAAAGAAAAACTGGAAAGAAGTCATTCCTCACCGCCCGGACGTCCTGGTTGAGTCCGTTCTTGTTTTTAAGGACTACATCGCGACATCAGAGAGCTTCGATGGGTTAAACCAGTTGTATGTTATAAAAAGAGGCGAGACTAAGGGAGAATACATCAAATTCCCGGACCCGGCCTATTGGGTTGGGTTTGAAATCAATGTTAACTATAATGCGAAAAATTTACGCTACGACTTTGGATCGATGAACAGGCCGTATTCATCCTTTTCTTATGATTTTGAAAAAAAGGATTCAACTTTGCTAAAAGAAAAAGAATTCCCTAATTACAATTCAGCTGACTATGAGTCAGAGAGAGTTTTCGCGAGAGCTGCTGATGGGGCGAGGATTCCTATCTCGATTGTTTATAAAAAAGGAATGAAAAAAGACGGCAAAGCACCGATGGTCGTTTATGGATACGCATCTTATGGGATGAGTATGTCGCCCTATTTTTCTTCTTCCCGAGTTAGTCTACTTGAGCGTGGTTTCGTGTATGCGATCATTCATGCGCGTGGCGGATCTGAAATGGGGAGACACTGGTATGAAGATGGAAAATTCTTTAAAAAGAAAAATACCTTCACTGATTTTATTGCCGGGACTGAGTACCTCATTAAAAATGGCTACAGCTCTCCCAAATTGGTTTTTGCCAACGGAGAAAGTGCTGGGGGGCTTTTAATGGGTGCAATCATGAATCTTCGCCCTGATCTATATAAAGGCATTATCGCTGGAGTTCCTTTCGTAGACGTCGTGACAACGATGCTGGATAGCTCGCTTCCTTTAACCACTGGTGAATATGAAGAGTGGGGAAATCCCAACGATAAAAAATATTATGACTACATGAAAAGCTACTCACCTTATGACAATGTCACGGCCCAGGATTATCCAAATCTTCTGGTCACGACAGGGTTGAATGACACTCAGGTCTCTTATTGGGAGCCGGCAAAATGGGTGGCGAAACTGCGAGAGCTAAGGACTGATAAATCAAAACTAATGATTATGAAAACGGAAATGGAAGTCGGGCATGGTGGCAAAAGCGGAAGGTATGAATACCTGCGCGATGCCGCCCTATCATACGCCTTCATTTTCAAATTAACAGGGATAAAATAATGGAACAGTTTGAACTTTCGCCGGCGATCCCTCAGCTTCCTTCCGGAGACATTTATGTAACGGCTGAGTTTTTTAAAGACCTGGGATTTGAAATTGTTTCGCTAATGAAGGAATACAATTTTTTAATCGTGAGGCGCGGCCCTGTGGAATTGCATTTCTGGCAGACAGAGGATGTACGGACTGCGATGAATATAGGTGAACAGAGCAGTTGTTATGTAAGAGTAAAAAACATCAGCGCACTTTTTGAGGAATTCAAAAATAGAAAGATTGTTTTTCGCTATGAACTTAAAAAAATGCCGTGGGGAATGTACGAGATGCAGATAGATGACCCATTTGGGAATGCGATAAAATTTGGTGAGATGATTAATTAAAAAAGAAGGGCCTCGGAAGGCCCTTCTTTTTTATTCACACTTAGTAATAAGACCTTCGATGATATCATCGCCACTGTCTGTTTCGTGGCTGATTGTCAGGATTGTTTCATTGTATCCAACCCATTTTTTCCAAAGAGGAGAGCCTTCATTTAGATACTTGATTGTTTCTTCTTCATCCTGACTTCCAAGAATGTGTACTTCTTTCTTGTATTTCCAGCCAGAGACAACCAATTGATCAGAGAAAGGGCCATCAGCAAGTGACTCAAGGATACTGACTGCTGTTGCAGGTGAACCAGAATAACATTGGCCATTTCCAAGAGAAGTTAGCTCCATATGAAATGGAACATTAAGTTTGGCACTTATTTCATCCGCTTTTCCATTTTCTGCCCAATATGTTTTATTGGCCAGTTGACGTGATTGGCTTGATTCATCAACGATTAAAACTTCAAGCAATTTGTTTTTACCTGTTAATTTAAACTTCTTATTGAGCTCGCTTACAGGAATTGATTTTCTCTCTTCTTCAAGTTCAACAAAAAGAGGGATTTTCACAACAGTTTTTGCCATTAAGGATGTACTCATGGCCAGTGTTAAAAAGAACGCTACAGTTTTCATATTTATCTTCCTAGTTAGTAGTAATTACTCTTCATCCTGGTCATTTTGAGAAAGGTCTACTTTCTTAACGAAACATTTTCCTTTTACAGCATGTACTTCGACATTAATGATTGCGCTGATGTTGTAAAATCCCCAGAACTCTCTGTTCCATCCATTTTCAGGACTCACTTCAACGAAATCACTGCTGTAGATATCTCTAAAGTCTGCTAATGTTGCAATTTCAGCATCGTCAGCTTTTGCGTATAAAAAAGCAGCATTTTCAGCGGCCTTGTAGCATTTATCTTCAAAGGCCATTACATTGGTAGAAAGAACAAGCGCACTTAAGATAATTAATGATTTCATTGTAACCCCCTATTTTTTATTGAGAGGGAAGTACCACCGGGGCTAGCCCCTCGCAATGCAAATATTTATCTGAATCAAATCTGAATAATAGATATGTAAAAAATTCAGATGGGAGGTATCCCAACAACGCTAATTATGAGAAAGAAGGCTCACTTAATACATGAGGAGAAGGTAATGACTGAGAGATTAAATCCATTCGAGAAGTTCCAATCGACCAAACAAATTCAAATAACAGATGAAAATCAGGTTAAGAAGTATTTTGAAGAGCTTTTGGCCATGAAACTGGATACGACTGAACAGGTTCTGACTTTTCAAAAGCAAAGGGACCTAATTGAAAAGCATAATGTTAATGAAATGGCCGAGAGCTACTTCCTAATGACAACTGATATCGCTAGTGCCGAAAAAAAGCAGAGAAAAGAGCACTATGAGCAGGTTATCGCGCCTATCGTTACGGAGTATAATGAAAAGCTTAATAAGAAATTCCTTGAATCAAGTGCCGCTCAAAATTTAGAAGCGCCCTTTGATATTCTTCGCCGCAACCAAAAGAACGAGATAGATCTTTTCTGCCTGGATAATATCGAACTTCAAAAGGAAATGGATAAAATTTCCAATGAGATTACAGAAATTCTTGGAAAACAATTAGTGGATTGGGAAGGCGAAAAGATCCCTGTTCCGGCCATTTATCCAAACTTAAAATCAACTGACAGAGGAGTTAGGAAAAAAGCTTATGAAGCTGTTGGTAAGACTGAAATGGCCGACTCCACTGCGATTGATGAGCATTTTGAAAAGTTACTTGATTTAAGGGGGCAGATCGCAAAGAACGCGGGCTTTAAAAGCTACACGCAATACCGCTTTAAAGAAATGCAGCGTTTTGATTGGAATGAATCCCACTGTTTTGCTTTTCATGCAGCAGTAAAAAAACACATTGTTCCTCTTAAGGCCAAACTTCTGGAGCAGAGAAAGAAAGAGCTGAAGCTTGAGACGGTAAGGCCATATGATTTAGGTGTGGATATTTATGGTCGTGAGGCCTTAAAAATTTACGAAAAAGGTGATACGGCTTCTCTTATTGAGGGAACTGGTAAAATAATCAAGGCCATCAACAGCGAGCTGTATGGTTATTTCTGCCAAATTAAAGAAAACAATCTTATGGATCTTGATGCCAGAGAAAATAAGGCGCCAGGCGGATATATGGTTATGTACCCAGTCTTCGAGCAGGCTTCGATTTTTTACAATGGAGTAGGTTTGTCTTCAGACCTGATGGTGCTTCTTCATGAGTTAGGTCATTGCTTCCACTATTATCTGGGTAAAGATGTTACTCCTTATTCTCTTCAAAACTGGACGTCAGAAGTTGCCGAAGGTGGATCAATGAGTATGGAATTCATTGGGCTAGAAAAAATGAACGAGTACCTTGATGAAGAGAAATGCAAAAGAATTAAAGAGGACCGACTGCAATCAGTGATTAATCTTTTTGCCAGTTGCTCTAAGGGGGATGAGTTCCAGCACTGGGTGTACGCAAATCCTGGACATACGAGAAAAATGAGACAGGACAAATGGCTTGAACTCACCAAAGAATATTCCGGAGGCGTGGACTTTGAAGGGTATGAAGAGGAAATAGGTAAAACTGACTGGCAGTTCCCTCACATTCTTCAGATGCCTTTTTATTATATCGATTACGCCATTAGTGAGCTTCTGGCCCTATCAATCTGGGACCGTTACAAGGCCGACCCAGCTAAAGGGATCGCTTATTACAAGACTGGCTGTAGTACAGCTGCCTCTAAGACTGTTCCAGAAATTTATGAACTGTTTGGAACCAAACTCAATTTCGGCGAAGAGGTAATAGCACCTTTAGCGAAGAGATTAGAGCGCGAGCTTGATTTGTAAGTAAAGGCCTGCAATTTATGGCATAGGTGCCGCCTTACCTGCGGCACCTATGCCCTTATCCAAAAAAAAATAGATCTTATTTGCAGCTATATTCAGAGTATTCAAGAGGGTCGTATGACTCTGAAGTCCCTTGGTTTTCAATCAAGCCAATGCTCAGAATGATTTTTTCAAATTCAAGGTGAAGAGAGTGGTACTGGATTTCTTCCTGGGCAGTGTCTTCTTGAGTCGTTAGGGAAAAAGAGATCAACTTCTCAGTTGGCCCTAAACCACACTCACCTGCAGCAGAGAGCTCAGCAATTTTTCCAGCGACTAACTCATCATAGAAAGAAGCCGTGATTCCAAGCTTGCTTGAAACTGATTCAGCGTCTTGGCCTTCAGGGTAGATAATTTGAGCGGGAGCAAATGCAGAGGCAGAAAAAGATGAAAGGGATAGTACCAGAGACAGTAACAAGAACTTCATAAAAACTCCTTGAATGAAATGGAAATACCTTTGAAGGCTGTCTATCACGGAGGTTTGTTCTTTGTCTTGGCTGCTTGGGCAAAAAAAAAGCCCCGCAGAGCGGGGCTTTTGTGAAGCGTCTTTCTTATTCGATGTTTGCACCAACAACAGATGCTAATTGCAGCATGCTGATAGTTTGACCTTTTTGAAGGCCTGTAAAGTCTGTGACTTTACCAGTCGACTTGCTAGTCACTTTAGTTGCCTTAAAAAGCGGTAGAAGTGTTTCGTCAGCAACGATGAATTTCCCTTCACCAGAAGCAGCACCATTTTCAGTCTTCGCTTGAAGCTTGTTAGCTTTAATGTAGTCCCAAAATTTTTGAGTGATTGCAGTTCTTGGAAGCTCAGTAGCTCCACAGAATGTAGCTAGGTTTGATTTTAATTTTACAGGTTTGTTTAATCCTACTTCTGACATATTTCCTTCCTTGATATGTGTGTTGAGGAAATATTATCCAACAATTAATTTAAATAGACGACTGGAAATTGACAAAGAGGGAGGTTTTTAACCTTTTGAAATTACAGGGCAGCGAATGGTTTTTTCATTACTGCCCTGATTTGGATAGCTATTTACGGTATAAAACACACGTTGATTCTGAACCTCTTTCGAAGTTAAGTGAGTTCAGGCGAACGCGGTTTCCTGTTGCTGAACGGGCGATTTTTGTTCTCATGACTGGAGAAATCCCATCCTCCAATTTCGTGAAATACTCATTTGTGATGGTGAATGAATCTTTTTTTACTTCAATAACGGCATCATCAAAATCAACTGATTCAGTGTAAAATTGAGCTTTATTGATATCCCCGGCGAAAGTTACTGTCAGGATGTTTGCATTTAATGTGATTGTCGCAGTATCAGCGTCTGAAAATGAGCAGGTTTTAGTCTTAAAAGTGCCCGTGAAGCTCTTTGCATCAATGTTGGCCAAAGCGAATTGTGAGAAAGTAACAAGAAGAGTAATCAGTAAAAATTTTAATTTCATATCCACTCCTTAATGATTGATGGCAGATGGATATCAAACAAAATCTTGTTTGGCACTTAATTTGGTATTAAAAAATATCTATACCTGGCATCGATGAGGATGTTTTGAGTGTATCGCGCAAAAAGAGAGCGAGCCCCAAATCACCAGTCCACAGACTGTATCGCAACTGACCGGCTTCCTTAACTTCGGCCTTGTGCTGATTGATCGAGTGCATAGCAAAAGCTTGCGCGCGCTCTAACCAGATTGGATCATTTGTTCTTTCGTAAATTTTTAACATTGCCATCCCACTTCCTGCAGAACCATGGCAAAGTGAAGTTCCCTTTTCCAATGGGCCAGCTTCCCAGATAAGATTGCCTGCTTTGATAATAAGATCGGAAATTATTTCAGACTCGTTATTTTTAATATTTGTCGCTAAAGCAGTAACAATTCCTGTGGCGCCGTGACACCAATGAACTAAAAAATTTGAATCATCTTTTACAGGTAATGTCTTTGGCCAGTTACAGTTTTTATTTTCAATTTTTGCGTAAGTCTGTAAAAATTTTTCCAGGTTTGCGATAACATCAGAGCGCTTTTCTTTTTCATTGTCCGAGAGAATATTTAGAAGAATACCATAGTTGCCGATTGTTCCATGAGCGGCTCCAAAGTAATACATGGTCTTTTCAAATGTTTGAGACCAGATTTTTGCATTAGAAATAGGATCTATTTCTCGAGTGGAAAATAATCTGTCGATTATTCTTTCTGATAATTTTTTGCTCTCTGGATGCGAGCTGAAATGGGCAATTAATAGGGAGCCAGGCAGGCCGTATAATAATTCATTCTCGGTTGAATCAAGTTTACTTTCAATCAATGCTTTAAGTTTAATTTGGTTTTCAGGTGTAGGGTTAAGTTTCTCTTTAACGGCCCTCACCCCAGCTTCACCTACAAAAAATGCCCCCTTGTCTGAATAGCAGGATGTCTCGCCCAGTTTTAAATGTGCATCTAAGATAAGATCAATTTTGTTTTTACAATAGTTTTTAATTTCTATTTTGTTGTGAAGATTAAGTTGATCCAAGGCCCAGACTACTCCGGCAGCACCCATATAGAAATCAGTTAGAAATAGAGGGCATTCATCAAAATGATCTTTGGGATGAACTGGCCAGAAGGATGTGGCTGAATCCACTTTTAACGTACTCTCTATAATTTCCTGAATTGCTGAGTTGAGTTTGTCGCTGCTGAAATCTTGGATTTCAAATTTGTGGTGTCTGACAGGGTCATAAAGCATAATACCTTCTTGGAATACAATCTTAGTTTTAAATTATACCACAAAAATAAATTCATTGGCTCCTGGCCACCCAGAAAATCCATCGGCGTTGTATCCCCTCAACCAAAGCGTATTCTCTACGTTCCTAAGGTAAAGACCATTTGGAAAGTCTTCTCGAGGCTCAGGTTTCTTTGAAGCAATTGTTAGATAGGGTCCTTCGGGTTGATCCAAGTATGCGAGCCTTAAAAATGCAGCTAAATATAGGGGGGCATAATTTTAGCCCTAGTGCGGTGGCCTGATTTGAAAATTCCTCAAACGAGCAGCTTTCACTCAATTCCATTGCAGCTAGAGTTGTTTTTACCAGCTTAACTTTTTTGACTTGAGTAGAAGGCAAAAAATGTGGGTGATCAAATAAGGTATTGGCGTATTGATTAAATTGAATCCCAGCTTCAGATAGTAGTTGAAGAAGTTGTTCTTTGCTAAGGCCACCAATCGTGATTTCTTTAAAAACGTCGAATTTAGATGTCATCATGCCAATTGACCTTTGTGGTAGAGCCGGATGACCAATCTTCTCGTAGGATACTGTACTTCACAGTGTCTAGGGATTCACCGTTCACGACAGTCCAATCTTTGCGGTAGTGACCCTCTTTAACATAGCCAGAAGCTTTAAAGATCTTTCGCATTGATGTGTTGTCTGCCCTCGTAGTTCCGGCGATCCTTTCAAGGTTGGGGTGTTTACTGAAAAGATATTTTGTAAGCCACTGGACTGCAAATTTTCCAAATCCCTGGCCGCGGTATTTTGAGTGGATCCGCAAATCAAACATGGGATAGCCATCGTCGACGTCATCCAAATCAAATAAGCGAATGAAGCCGATTTCTTTTTCCTCTTCATTTAAAATGAAAAAGCTTTCATGATTGCTTCCATCGAATGAACCCGCCTGAATCAATTCCGTGACTTTATTTGTCGTTAGGTGATTGTTGACATGAAATGGCCAGGTA
The DNA here is from genome assembly GCA_040377165.1 of Bacteriovorax sp. Classification (GTDB taxonomy): domain Bacteria; phylum Bdellovibrionota; class Bacteriovoracia; order Bacteriovoracales; family Bacteriovoracaceae; genus Bacteriovorax. The sequence continues at coordinate 19,615 of JBEIPI010000004.1, read as the reverse complement.
TCGCTGACTAGAAAGTTTATGAGGCGATCCTGGTCGCGAGGGAGAATAATTTTTGTTACGGCCGGTTTCATATTTTAGAATTCTTAGCAAGGAAAGCCTCGATTTATTCGAGGCTTTCTTAATTAATTATAGACCTGATGGGATAACAGTATTCAAGTCTTGAAGTCCTTCAACGATAATAACACCTGCATATCCATTTGCTGTTGGCACGGCAAGGTATTTTCCTTCAGATTGAGCGATCTCAGTCTGTCCTTTGTAGATGAAAAGGTATGAGCTTCCATTTTCTGGAGCGTAGAACATATTAAATTCACCTTCCGATCCACCGTATACACCAGTTTGAACTTCTCTCATAACGTGAGCGTTGCTAGAGTTGATGCTGCAACTTCCGTCGCTGGCCTTAACACATTTGAAAGAATAAGGAGTGGCTGCGAATACGTTGGCTGAAAGAACGAAAAGTGCGATAGCTGTCAGAAATTTCATAATATTTTCTCCCTTGAAAATGTTTGTTTGAGATATTTTATGCATTAGAAAGCTGGTCTAGCAAGATAAGATTTATTTAACTGTACGCACATCTCGGACAAAAAAAGTGGGTAAAATCAAATAGTTCGATGATCGGCAGAATTATGAGTTAATAGGTAATAGTTACAGACCAGAAGGCCAGGGCGAAACGCCAATGTTATAAGCCTCGTCATGAAAAAAATAAACTCGCTGACATTAATCATGACTTCAGTCCTCAGTATGCCACTTGTCGCCGCTGAAACAGATCAATTCTATGCCTCTAAAGCTGTCATAAGAGACTCAAGCGTTGAGATGAATGGTTTTTTTCATGAGAAAATCGAAATCGCTTTGAATAAAGTGAACGAAGAAAAAAATCCAGTTAGCTGCAGAATCGCGGCCAAGGAAGTTCTTCAGCAAGTTGTCGGTGAAGTTAATCTGGTAGAATGGTTCAAAAATAAATCTTTTAGCAAAATTAGCAAATTCACTCAGAATTCACCTTTGATCGAAAGATTCCCAGAAGAATCAGTGAGCGAAAAAGATTACCGTGCTCATTCAATCTATAGAAATCGTCCATTCCCGGTGAATGTTGTAGGAGTTGCGAGAACTCTTAATATCAACGGGATCTATATTGGAACTGATAAGTTAGGGCATTTCTCAATCGTAGGTAAAACTTATTACAAGAATTTCCTAAAGGGACTGGAAGAGGGAATGAGTCTTGATGAGGCCCAAGCTTTCGCAATTAAAAAAGGCTACAAAGAAGAGATTGCTCTTTTGGGTTATGCTGTAGGCGGAACCTTCGCTTATGCGGATTTAGAGGCAAATTATCAAGGTCTAAAGTTCGGCAGGAATATGTGTGAAGGAGAAAATCCTTACCTGGTTCTAGTTAACAATAGATGGGTTCACAATCCAGGTCACCAATTCGATATCAGAAAATATGTTAATCCTAAATTTGATGAAGCCTACAATGTGAGCTTCTGGTCACCGAGAATGTGGAAAAAAATGAAAGGAGACATTGTAAAAGGTTATTGTGAAAACAAAAAGGATTCAGCCTATCAAGAAAGAGCGAAAGCGTACGATAAAATCGTCACATCAAATGTTAATGATGTTTTACTGGAAGAGTTTTTAAAAGAGCGTCCGAAGTTTAAGCGTGAAAATCAATTACTAAGCATAGATATTAAATGTGATTAACAAGAAAGCCTCGAGTAAATCGAGGCTTTTTTTAAACTTGGTACCCTTTTGTAGACGATTTTCGAACTGCTTGCCTTGAATTTATGTAAATTCAGCCCATTAACTATGTTGAAAGCATCCTCTGGATTTTCTCCTTGATGTACGTTATAGTGTACATATGCTTAGTGGAGGATTATATGAAAATACCTAAACGCAAAACAATTACTGAATTAAGAAGCTCTTTATTTGAAACCTTTGATGAAGTTTTGAATGGAGACTTTCAAATTGTCACACATAAAAATGGAAATGCAGTGGCACTAGTTTCACTTTCGAAAATTGAAGAGATGGAACAGGAAATAGAACTTCATAAAAATTTAGCGATTGGTTATGCTCAGGCCATGCGAGGAGAAGGCATCTCTTCAAAAGAGCTTAAGAATAAAATGAAAGAGAAGGAAAAAAAGCTTAGAGAAAAATATGGTTAAATGGACTCCTAAGTCAGAAGATGATCTCGATTTGATTCGGGAACATATTGCTAAAAATTTCAATGTTGATTTAGCGATTAATCAGGTCAATGAACTAATAGATCAAGTCGAGTCTGTTCTAATGGCTAACCCTCTAGCAGGGATGATTCTTGAGAGTAACCCACTTTTTTCAAAACTAGTTATAGAAGGCAATTCAATTTATTATTGTGAAAATCCAAAAGATAGAAATCTCTATATCGTATACGTTCAAGGTCGAGGAACTAAAATGAGTTCTCGGCGTTTAACAGACAAAGAGATAGCGTGAGCGTTGTAATTCTGATTACAGGTTTATTTTTATCTGTGATCTCTCTTAAGAGATTAAAAAATAAAATTAGAGAATCTGAAGTTAAAACGATTCTGCCGTTACCTGCATGGACTGCATTTTGTTTCGGAGCTGGTCTGTTTTTAGGCTATAAAAGTATTCATATTTCAATCACGAGCTTTGTTGTTATCAGTGGAGCTTTAATTCTAACTATCCCTTTACAAGCATGGATCGATATTAAGTATTTTTATAAAGACAAAATTTGGAGCTTTAAGGATTTTCTTATTGGATGTTCTTATGAAATTGGTTTGGTTATTGCCGGGGCTGCATTAGTCAGATTGTATTTTAATTAAGATTTTCTTTTTGGAATTTTAGGCAAAAAAAAAGCCTCGAATAAATCGAGGCTTTTTTTAAACTTGGTACACCCACGGGGATTCGAACCCCGGTTACCGCCGTGAAAAGGCGATGTCCTAGACCGGGCTAGACGATGGGTGCATATACTGCAATTCGTTGATTTTACCGGTGATTTTCGAAATGGTGATCTCTCTGCGACTCGAACGCAGGACCCTCTCCTTAAAAGGGAGATGCTCTAACCAACTGAGCTAAGAGACCATTTGTGTTTCGAAAGTGAGATTAAAAATAGAGTTCTCGGGCTTTTTTGTCAAATGTTTTTAAGAAAAAATTGAGATTATTTTTTCAGGGCTCTTGATCTCTAGCGTTGCGAGGACTATGTTCCTCATCTATGGAAAATATCGAGGTAAATCTAAATAATAAGCGTGTAGCTCTCCATACATTGGGGTGCCGTTTGAACCTGTCTGAGACGGGCTCGATCGCGCAAGGATTTAAGGACCGCGGTTACGAGATTGTCGAGTTTGGAGAGCAAGCTGACGTTGTTTTCATTAACACTTGCACTGTCACAGATGCAGCTGATTCTACCTGCAGAAATCTTATCAGAAAGGCCCATGGATCAAGTCCGGAAGGAAAGATCGTCGTAGCTGGTTGTTACGCTCAGATGGAGTCTGAAAAAATCGCTGGAATGCAGGGAGTGGACCTGGTTCTTGGTAATACTGAAAAATATAAAGTCTTCGATTACCTTGATGAGGAATCAACTAATCAGATTCACGTTGATAAGTCGTGGGAGTTCTACGGAGCGGCTACAACTTCAGCTGACTCTCATACACGTGCCTTCCTGAAGATCCAGGATGGATGCAATTATGTGTGTTCTTTCTGTATTATTCCGTTTGCCCGTGGACGTTCTCGTGCGATCTCGGTTGCAGATGCTGTTGTAGAAGCTAAAAAACTCGTGTCTCAGGGCTTTAAAGAGATTGTCCTTACCGGAGTGAATATCGGTGAGTATGAACAGGCCTCGGGCGAAAAACTGCACGATTTAGTGGCGAAGGTCCTTGAGGTCGAGGGTCTTGAGCGCTTTAGGCTCTCAAGTGTTGAGCCAAATACCATTACTGATGAACTTTTAGAGGTCCTGAAGTCTTCACCAAAGGTGATGGACCACTTCCATATCCCGCTTCAAAGTGGGGACGATGATATCCTGAAGGCGATGAGAAGAAAGTATACTGTCGCTGACTATAAGAGAATCATTGGCAAGATCATGGCGGCTTTCCCGAACGCGGGAATCGGCGCGGACGTGATTGTTGGGTTTCCTGGGGAGACGAAAGAGCAGTTCGAGAACACTTTTAATCTTTTAAAAGAGCTTCCGATCACTCACTTTCACGTATTCCCGTATTCAAAAAGAAAAAACACCACAGCTGCAAAAATGGAAAATCACATCCATTCAGCGACTAAAAAAGAGCGCGTGAAGACTCTGATGATGTTCGGGGACGCAAAACTCAATCTTTTAAGCGAAGACCAGATCGGAAAGAGAACGAAAGTTCTTTTTGAGCGCAGAAACAAGGCCGGGAATTTTGAGGGGTATTCTTCAAATTACGTTCGTGTTCAAGTGGCGACAGACCTGGACCTGTCGAATGTGGAGAGAGAAGTTCTCGTCACAAGCATCCACGAAGGGAAGTTGATCGGAGAACTTCTTCAGTAGTCTCTTTTTACTCAACAATACACTCTAATTTTTCAGAAGTTTTTCCACTTTCTACAATTGCAGTGAAGTGGAAGGCGCTGTCCATTCTGTCGGGCATGTAAAGTGCGTAAGCTCCGTCATCAATGCTGAATTTTTGGTAGAAGGCGTACTTCTTCACGTTACCTTTATCGATTGTCGAAAGGCCTGCGTTGAATTCAGGCTGGTCATCAATTGAGTAGGCCAGGTCAGCAAGGCTAGTTGCACTTGTGATTGTTCCAGAGAGAGTGGCCTTGTTTTTTTGGCCAAAAAAGTAGCGTGCTTCACATTGGAAGTTTCGTTCAGTCGATTGTGCATAAGAAGCGGCTGAAAGTAATAGTAGAGACGATAGTAATAATGTTTTCATAGTAAGCTCCTTAAAACTTACTATAATCCTCAAGGTCCCTAGAGGGAAATATATTGTTTGCTCTGCGTGTATCTAATAAATAGATGCTATGGGCGGATAACAATTTTAGTCGGGATATCCAGCATTCCGTAGATTTCATCAATCTCTGCGTCGGTTACAGCGATGCATCCGTTAGTCCAGTCAAGATAAGGAAGGCCCGCGCGGATCAGATCGTCAGCAAGTCCCCCCAGACCCACTGTTTCCAGCCAGTCTGTCATTTCGCTGAAGTCGTTTGGCAGTCCGTGCAGCATGATGTCTCCACCAGGTTTTACGCCAAGAGATTTTGCTTTCAATTTGTCCTTAAGGTTCGGGTAGGAAATATGCAGAGACTTGTGGAATTTTGATTGTGGGTTTCTCATGTCCAGGGTGTAATTTCCCTCTGGAGTTTTGTTGTCACCCTCTTGCACCTTGTGCCCTACAGGATTTCTTCCCAGCATTACTTTGTAGGTCTTAATGACTCGATCATCTTTGGTTAAAAGTTCCAGGCGGCGCTCGCTTTTAAAGACGCGCACAAGAGCGACTTCACTCTTAGCAAACACATTAGATGTAGTAATAGTTAACACAAGTGCGATTAATGCTGATTTCATACTTTCCCCAAAGTTTAGGGCCCCATACTATGAAAACTCTAAACACTTTGGATAGAGAATGTGAAAAAAATATATGTGCGCTAATAATTGATTTTTAGGGGTAATCACCCTAAATTTATAGGATGAAAAGCACAAATATTATCACTACAAAAATCAATGATCAACGCCTGGAGATTAGCGGGGAGCACGCCTTCACAACTCTGGGGTCTTACCTGCGCGAGCAAGAGTCCTTAACCGGTACTAAAATTGTGTGCGCCGAGGGCGACTGCGGGGCCTGCACAGTTTTAATCGCTAAAGATGTCGATGCCTCGGGAAAATTAGAATTCAAATCAGTGAACTCCTGTATTCTTCCGCTTTATTTGATCGATGGGGCCCAAGTGGTCACCGTTGAAGGGATTGGGAAAACGTCAGGAATGAATATTGAGCTTCATGAAGTTCAAAAGAAAATGATCGACTGTAACGGAGCTCAGTGTGGTTACTGTACACCTGGATTTATCTGCGCGATGGCCGGGGCCGTTGAGAAGATCAAATCGAAAGGGCAGGAAGTCACTGAAAAAAAAGCGAAGAACTATTTAACTGGAAATCTTTGTCGTTGCACTGGTTATCAGCCCATCATCAATGCGATGACCTCGGTTGATTTAAATAAGACTGAGTTGTTAAAAGACCGCTACCACCATGCTTCGTGGATCAGTGAGATGAAGACGATAAAAAAGACTTCAGTTGAAATGAATTTCACTGGAAAGAGTATTTTCCTTCCGGCGACCTTGAAAGAAGCCTTGGTAAAAAAGAAAGAAGACCAGACCGTGAGACTGGTCGCGGGCTCGACGGATATTGGAGTCGTCGTCAATAAGGGTAAGCTGGAGACGCCAAAAACGATGGCGCTTTATCATATCGAAGAATTAAAAAAGATCACCCATGATGACAAATATATCACTGTCGGTGCGACGGTGACTCTCTCTGAGTTTGAGGACTATGTTGAAGACCATTTTCCTGAGATGTCGAAGATGCTGCATATTTTTGCTTCTCCTCAGATTAAAAATCAGGGGACACTGGTTGGAAACGTGGTTAACGCTTCTCCGATTGCCGACACGATTCCGTTTTTGATGGTGAGTGATGCCCTGGTTGAAATTCAGAGTGAGCGTGGAGCAAGAGAAGTCATTCTTACGAAATTCTATACCGGTTATAAAACACTGGATCTGGCGGCAGACGAGATTGTCACCAGAATTAAAATTCCAGTTCTCGCGAAAAACGAGAAGACGCGTTTATATAAGATCTCGATGAGAAAGGATTTGGACATCTCTGCGGTGACATTTGCAGCGAGAGTTGTGTTTGAAGGCAAAAAGATGACTAAAGTTTCGCTCGCTCTAGGCGGAGTGGCGGCGACGGTGATGAGATTGCCCGACATTGAGTCGAAACTCACCGGACAGGATTTTTCGGAGAAGATTTTTGCGGATGCAGGCAAAAGCCTCGATCAATACATTAAACCTCTTTCGGATCTTCGCGCTTCAAAAGAGTACAGGATGCTGGTAGCGGGGAACTACTTCAAAAAGTTCGCTCAGGAAATCGGAGGTGAGCTGTGAGTGTAGGAAAAAGTATTCAGCACGATTCAGCAGTGGGCCACGTCACCGGGACAAGTGTCTTCATTGACGATAGACCAAGATTAAAAAATGAGGTTTTTGTCGGAGTCATCGGATCCCCTGTTTGCGCCGGAAGAATCACGAAAATTGATTATCAGGAGACACTGAAAAAAGACGGTGTCTTCGGAGTTTATACAGCTCAGGATATTCCCCACAACAACTGGGGGACGATCGTTCCTGAGCAGCCTATTTTGGCCTTTGAAAAAATAGGCTACATTGATGAGCCTGTTTGTTTGATTGCCTGTCGTGATGAGGCCACATTCAATGCGGTAAAAAAATCGGTGAAGATTGAAGCTGTTTCCGAGAAGCCGCTGCTTTCAATTGATGAGGCGATTGAAAAAAACTCTTTTCTTTGTGAAGCTAAGCCATTCGTCCGCGGAAATGTAGATGAGGCGCTTAAGCAGGCGAAGCATATTTTAAAAGGTGCATTTGAAGTCGGAGGGCAGGAGCACTTCTATATGGAGTCTCAGGCGACCATCGCTTACCCGCTGGAGAATGGGCAGATTGAAGTCCACTCTTCTTCACAGCACCCGACGGAAACCCAGCACGTGGTGGCCCATGCTCTTGGGCTCGATTATTCTCAGGTTGTATGTATTGTTAAAAGAATGGGTGGAGGATTTGGAGGTAAAGAATCGCAAGCGGCGCACTTTGCGGCGATGGCGGGGCTTGTGGCCTACAAACTCAACCGTCCGGCAAGACTTGCGCTGACTAAAGACGACGACATGATGATGACGGGGAAACGTCACCCGTTTAAAAATTATTATGAAGTCGGTTTTGATAACGAGGGAAAGATCTCTGCGCTTAAAGTGAATATTTATGCCAATGGTGGGGCCTATGTTGATTTAACTCCGTCTATCTTAGACAGGGCCATGTTTCATGCGGATGGCTGCTATTACCTGGAGAATTGTTTTATCGAAGGCAAAGCAGTTCGCACCAATCAACATTCGAACACAGCATTCCGCGGTTTCGGCGGGCCTCAAGGGAATATGACGATTGAAAGCATTATCGAAGATATTGCTTTTCACTTAAAAAAAGACGCTTTTTTGGTGAGACAGATTAATCTCTACGGAAAAGAAGACAGGAATGTGACTCCTTACAATCAGATTGTGGAGAACAATGTCCTGCCGGAGATTTTTAATAAGCTTCATGCGAGCAGTGAGTATCAGAAGAGAAAAGAGGCGATCGCTGCTTTCAACTCGAAAAAAAGCGGAAAGCTCCGCGGCCTTTCAATGACTGGAGCGAAGTTTGGAATCGCTTTCACCACGAAATTTTTGAATCAGGGAAATGCCCTGGTTAATTTACACCTTGATGGGACTATTCAGGTTTCAACCGGGGCCACGGAAATGGGCCAGGGTGTGAACACAAAGATGCAGCAGATTGCCGCCCACGCCTTTGGGATTTCTCATAAAAATGTCGTGGTCATGCCGACTTCGACAGAAAAAAACCATAACACATCCCCGACAGCAGCTTCAAGTGGAGCAGATATTAACGGTGGAGCTGTTTTAAAAGCTTGTGAAGGGCTGCTTCAGACTCTGCGTTGGGTTTTTAAGGAACTCAATTCAGGAGTTCACTATGACGGGATTAAAACCATGCCTCCGGTAAATCCGAGCATTGACTTGAGTTATATTGAATTCAAAGACGGGCAGGTTATAGACACTCAGAAAAATAAGACCATGGTCTTTAAAGATTTGTTGAAGGCGGCTTATTTGAATCAATTCTCATTGGGCGGGTACGCTTTTTACAAAACGCCTGATTTGGGATTTGATAAAAACACGGGCACCGGCAGGGCCTTTAATTATTTCACCAATGGGGCCGCTGTCAGTGAAGTAGAAATTGATGAGTATACTGGAGAGTTAAAAATTCTTCGCACAGATATCCTGATGGACCTCGGGCGCCCGATCAACCCGGGAATTGATGTCGGTCAGGTGACCGGAGCTTTCGTTCAGGGGGCCGGATGGGTGACAAGTGAGAATCTTTTCTATCATGAATCGGGGAGACTTCTCTCGCATTCACCGACGACTTATAAAATTCCGAACATTCAGGATATCCCACGCGTGTTTAACGTAGAGCTTTTGGAAAATCACACTAACGTAAGAAATGTGGTGAGATCAAAGGCCGTGGGCGAGCCGCCGCTTCTTTTAGGAAGCAGTGTCTGGACGGCGGTGAAAAACGCGCTTTCATACCGAAGCAATAGTGAGCTTCCACATCTTACCAGTCCGGCAACTAATGAAGTCATCTTGATGGAGCTCTCTCGTTATGAGTAAAACCATTCTGGAGAAAATTCTGGAATTAAGAGAGAGAGGCTCACCTTTTGTGGTGGCGACTTTAGTGAAAACTAAAGGGAGTGCACCTCAGGAAGTCGGCGCCAAGATTATTGTCGGACCTGAAGGCTATATTGATGGGACTGTTGGTGGTGGGAAAGTTGAAGAGCGTGTGATTTTCCACGCGAAGAATATGCTCAAGACGGCCGAGAGTTTTGATTACAGCGAATGGAACCTGCAGACAGATATTAAAATGACCTGTGGTGGAGTGGTGAGCTTTTTCTTTGAAAGAGTTCAGGCCAGGCCAACCTGGGAGATTGCAGTCTTTGGTGCCGGCCATGTTTCGCAGGAATTAATCAGGACACTTCTGAAGCTGGAGTGTTCAATTACCTGCATTGATCCACGTGCGGATTGGCTGGATAAACTTCCGGAGCACCATAAGTTAAAAAAAATTCAAACCGAGAGCATGAAAGATGTGGTCTCGGAGCTCCATCCTGACACTTTTATCGTCTCAATGACGATGGGGCATGCTTTTGATTTACCTATTCTGACTGAAGCGATGAAAAGAAATGTTTTTCCCTACGTTGGGGCCATTGGCAGCGATTCCAAGGCGGCAGTGCTGCGCTCTGATTTAAAAAAGAATGGAGTGAGCGATGAAAAAATCAAAGCACTCTACTGCCCGATCGGAGAGCCTTTCGGCAACAATACGCCAGCAGAAATAGCCCTTAGTGTGACTGCCCAGTTGATTAAGTTCAGGGACGGTCAAAAATGATGAGGCAGCAGGTAGAGTTTTACAAAGAGTTAATCGACAACCTGCCGGTCGCAGCGGTTTACGTTCTCGACGATAAACTCTTCCTGAATAAAAAAGCAGTTGAGCTAACTGGCTACAACTCAGAAGATATTGCCTGCATAGATGATTGGTTTGCTATCTATGGTAATTCCGGCGGAGAAGTCCGCAGAGTTTATACTGAGGCCAAACAAAAGGGTTTTCCGGGTACTGACCGTGTTCTTTTTCCTAAAAAAAATGGGGAGGTCCGCGTTTTTGATTTCACTGCTTCATTAACTTCGGCCGTAGAGGTTTGGGTGATGATCGATGTGACAGAGAAAATCCTGGTCGAAGAGCGCTTCACTGTTTTATTTGAGCACTCCACTGATGCTCACTTGCTCTTTGATAAAACGGGAATTGTTGACGGTAACAATGCCGCGGTCAGAATGTTGAATGCTAAAAACAAAGAAGAAATTCTCGCGCATCATCCGGCGTATTTTTCACCAGAGTACCAACCCTGTGGAATGCGCTCAATGGATAAAAATAAACTCATGGACAAGATTGCCCATGAACTTAGATATCACCGTTTTGAATGGATGCATAAGAAGATCACCGGCGAAGAGTTTTTAGTTGAAGTCACTTTGAACCCAGTCAGCGTGGCCAATAAAAATATGCTTTTGGTTGTGTGGCATGACCTCACAGACATAAAAGAAGCTCAGAAGAAGCTAGAGGAAGAGAGATCTTTCCATTGTCATGCTTCTAAGATGGCGACGCTCGGAGAGATGGCTTCAGGAATTGCTCATGAGATTAATAACCCTCTGACCATTATTTTAAACAAGGCCACCCAAATTACCAAGGCATTGGAGCAGCCGGAAGCCAATATCGCCGAGTCGATTAAAAACTCCCAGAAAATTGTCACAACTGTTGATAGGATTTCAAAAATTGTTAAAGGATTAAGAAATTTTGCCAGAGACGGCGCCAACGAAACTTATGCCCGCGTTTCAATTAAATCGATTGTCACCGAGGTGCTGGATTTATGTATGGCCCGTTTTGTGAGCAACGGAATTCAGCTAAAACTTGTGACCCTGCCAAATGAGTCTGTTTTAGATACGAATATTCTTTGTGTCTGCGTGCAGATCGAGCAGGTGCTTTTGAATTTGCTTAACAATGCCCACGATGCCTCTATCAATGAAAAATCCCCCGAAGTTGAATTGACTGTCTCATGCGAAAACCAGTTTGTGGTGATCACAGTAACTGATTCAGGGCAGGGAGTGCCGGTGGAAATCCGCGACAAGATAATGCTGCCATTTTTTACCACTAAAGAAATCGGCAAAGGTACGGGGATTGGTCTGAGCATCTCCAAAGGAATTATTGAAAAACATAAGGGCCAGCTTTATCTGGATCACGCCCATAACCGCACTCGTTTTGTGGTTAAACTCCCAATCGAAAATTGATTTTATAAAAATTGCCTTTTATAATTTTCGTTATAATTTTTTTTATAAGGAAAATTCATTATGGAAGAGAATAGTTTTGAAATAAAGTGTGGTGTCCTCATTGCGGTTTTCGCCGCGGTTATGGCCGTGACTGATATGTTCGCCGGCAAGTATGGTGAGGATGAGATTAAGTTTATCAACGAGAAGTCCAGCGCCTATATGTGGTATCAGGCAAAAAGTATTCGCGAGACAGTGACTGAAGGGCAGAGAGATTTGCTTAATACATTAATCGAAGGAAAACATGTCGATGACGTTTCAGTGGTAAAACTGAAAACGCATTCGGATAAACTTTCGGCCAAGATTGATAAATACGAAAAAGAAAAAAAAGAAATCCTGCTTGGTTCAAATAAAGTTGGTGAAGCTAACTGGGTTCAGGATGTCGATGGAAAAATGGGCGCAGTGATCGGTGCTAAAGAATATGAAGAAAAAATTGAAGTGCTTGGAAGCGCGGGGGATCGATTCGATCTTTCGAATCTGTTTTTCCAGCTCTGCCTGGTTATGGGGGCTATTAGTTTGGTGGTTAAGAAGCCCAGCATGCAGAAAGCTTTCTTTTATGTGATGTTAAGTCTTGGAATCATTGGCTCTGTTTATTCTGCGCTGGCGATGAAAATAGCGACATCGGCCTAGATTTTAATATTTCAGTTTAAACAACGCAGGCGAATTTTACTTAAGCTTCAAAGTCATAAACACATCATCGATGATATGAGGGCCGACTCTCAGTCGGTCTTCATACACAAAGAGTTCTTTGAAACCGCATGAGGTATAAAGCCTTTTTGCCGGTGTATTGTGAGAAAAATAAGATAAATCCATCCAGTACAGGCTTTCCTGGGTGCGTGCCCAAGCAATGGCCATCTCTAAAAGTTTTTTGCCATAACCTTTTCCTCTTGCGGCCATCTCAAGCCCCATTCCCAATTGGACCCGGTGAAGAGTGCCAGAGAAAAGATTATTTAAATGCACATGTCCTTGGACAATACCATCCTGGACGAGAATAAAGCTTCTTGACCATCGCTCTTCAGTGACGGGCCTGGTCCAGGAAAGTAAACGCTCTTCTTTTCTTTTTTCCCAATCGAATTCGTGATCGGGAAGAAATGGGTGAGATAAGGAGCCGTTAAATCCCGGCTCCTTCATATGTCTTTGGTCATGTTCGATAACTAAGGTGATGTCGTCAAATGTGGCGGGTCTGATTTCGAAAGTCATATTCTAGAAATAGTTTTTTCTAAAAAGGATTTCTTTTCTTTCCGGTCCAAACGCCAGGATTCCCACCGGGATTCCAAGAAAAGTTTCAATCTCTTTGATGTAGGCGTTTAGCTCAGGAGAAAGATCCTGTGATGTCTTATTGGCGAAATCATCCTTGAAAGGTTTCATTGTTTTGTACACTGGCTTCGCCTTATAAAGATCGATTCCAGGATAAGCGCAATCAATAGTCTTTCCTTCGTACTCATAGGCCACACAAATTTTCAATTCATCAACAACACAAAGAATATCCAGCTTGGTTAAAGCGATTGAAGTTAAGTTAGAGGCCTTGACTGAGTATTTCAGAAGTGGAAGATCTAGCCATCCACAACGGCGTTTTCTGCCAGTCGTTGCACCGAATTCTTTTCCGACAGTCTGGATTTTTTCGCCAACTTCATCGAAGAGCTCAGTTGGGAAAGGTCCCTCTCCAACTCTGGTTGTATAGGCCTTAGTGATCGCCAGGACTTCTTCAACGTGAGATTCAGGAATGCCTGCTCCAGTGTAAATCCCACCAAGCGAAGTTGATGAACTCGTCACGAATGGATAAGTCCCGTAGTCCACGTCCAGAAGGATGCCTTGAGCTCCTTCGAAAAGAATTTTTTTGTTCGCTTGTACCGCCTGATCTAGAAACGAGAACGTATCGCAAACAAACGGCTGAACTTTTTTTCCAAGTTCAAACAGCCTTTGTGCTTCTTCTTCAACAGAAGGGAAGTCGACATTGTAGCGGTGCTTGAAGAGGATTTCTTTTTCGCCAAGGTTTCTGGTTAGTTTCTTTTTAAGATTTTCCATATCGAAAAGGTCTTTTAGTTTTACCGCACGTCTTCCGACTTTATCTTCGTACGCAGGGCCGATTCCTTTTCCGGTTGTCCCGATTTTCACAGAGCCTTGAGACTCACGGGCAGCATCTAAAATCTTATTGTAGCTGGTGATGATGGTTACGTTTTCAGAAATTTTTAAGTTGTTTGCTGTAACTTTGATTCCTGCATTGGCAACGTTTTCCAACTCTTTTTGGAAAGCTTCAGGTTCAAACACCACTCCGTGACCAATAACAGACACCGAGTGTGGGTGAAGAATTCCTGAAGGGATTAAGTGAAGAACAATTTTTTTTCCGTCGACGATGATGGTGTGACCGGCGTTGTTTCCGCCCTGGTAGCGAACTACCACATCACATTTTTCGCTTAAGAGGTCGGTGATTTTTCCTTTACCTTCATCACCCCATTGAGCACCGATAATCGCTAATGTTTTCATTGATTACTTTCCTTTAACTTCGTTAAGAAGATTATTATTTACGAAAAATTCATTAATTTGGTGAACGGCCATTTCGCCAACTCTGAATTGGGCTTCTTCTGTTGAAGCGCCAACGTGTGGAGACATGATCAGGTTGTCCAGCTCAATTAGTTTTGAGTTTGCAGGTAGAGGCTCAGTAGCAAAAACGTCGAAGCCCGCACATCTGATTTTTTTGTCTTTTAAAAGTGTGTAAAGCGCGTCTTCATCAACGATTCCACCGCGGGCAGCGTTGATTAAGATAGCATCTTTTTTCATCAGGTTTAGAAGCTCACCGGTCACCATTCCTTTTGTTTGAGGAAGAAGTGGAGTGTGGATTGTGACAATATCACATGTCGAGAAGATCTCTTTTAGGTCAGCGACTTTTCTTGTGTTAGGTAGATCAGATTTTTCCATGACCGGGTCAAAGAAAAGTACTTCCGGCTCAAATCCTGAAATTCTTTTTGCGACAATTTGTCCGATACGGCCGAAACCAACGATACCAACTTTCTTCTTCCATAACTCAAGTCCGGTAAGAGCGTTTTTCTCCCACTTTCCTTCGTGCATAGTTTTGTTGGCAAATGGAGTGTTTCTTAAACACGACATCATAAGCGCCACTGCTTGCTCAGCTGCAGAGTTGTTGTTTGCGCCTGGAGTGTTGGCAACTTTAACACCTTTTCCAGCACAAAGAGTTTTATCAATATTGTCCGTGCCTTCTCCGGCGCGGATAACGATTTTTAAATTTGGAGCAAGTTCTAAAAGTTCAGCATTAACAGTTGTCGCTGACCTGATGATGAGTCCATTCACTTTTGGCAGAAGAGCTTTTAGTTCCTCTTGTGATACTTTCGAAGTCGGGTGAACTTCAAGATTTGAATTCTTCTTTAGTTCTTCAAAAAGAGACTTATCAAAGCCGTCTGGAACGACAATAAAAGGTTTCATGCGTGATTCTCCTATAGAATTAGGGTAGCGAGTAAATGTTTGGGATTCGCCCCATTATAGGAAGAGTTACAGGGGACGGCAAAGGGAAAGTTTTAATTAAATATCGGTTAAGAGATTTTGAAGATGGTCGGTAAGTTTATGGAGAACTGTTGATGGAAAATCCAGTTTTCTATAAGTAATTCCAGAGAGATCGAAGATCTTCTTGGCGATTCGGTTTGCTTCCGTCTCATGATGCTTATCAGAAAGATAAATAACCTCTTTTACTTTAGACGAAGCGATCAATTTTGCGCACTCGTTGCAAGGAAATAGAGTCACGTAAGCGCGGGAGCCCTCAAGTGAGCGGCTGGCATGCAGGATGGCATTAGCTTCACTGTGGACAACGTAACCGTATTTTTGGAATTCAAGCGGTGCTGACTTGTCTTTTCCCCAGGGAACCTGAGATTCGTCGATTCCTGCCACAAATCCATTGTAGCCCATGGTGATCTGATGATTGTTCTTATCGACGAAAACTGAACCAACTTTGGTGGCCGGGTCTTTGGACTTGAAGGCCGCAATCATCGCTTGCAGCATAAAGTACTCGTCCCAGGTAAGCGCAGATTTCGAGGGAATAAAGTTAATTTTTGGGTCTGTGAAGTCTATCATGTGGCTATTAAAATCTAATTTTAGAGGCCTTTTAGTCAAGAAAATTAAAAAGTTTCTTGTATCATCTTGTTTAAGTCGTTACACTTTAAGAGATATATACTAATTGAGGTTTCAATGAAAACAGATTTTGATACATTGCGTGCACTCGCTAGCTATACGATCAACAATCTCAAAGAGAAAAAGTTGATTGAGTTTCACCCTACAAAGCGTGAAGAGCTAATCGAAGCGATGGCAACGGAATACGGCGTTAGTTTCGCAACTGACGAGGACGTAAGAGACCAGGCAATTGAAGAAGTAGAAGAGAAAATGGGAGTGGATAACCTTCCAGAAGACGTTACTGAATCGGAAATGTTCAACCACGCTAGAAAAGAGATCATCAAGTCGTTTAACGGCGAAAATATTGGTGGCCTTTACTTAGTTGAGTCTTTACATCAGATTGCTGTGAGAATGAAGGATTTCGTTCTTGATTGTGACTTGATTGATGACGTTTTCGGATCTGACGAAGATCTTATTGCTTTCCTTGTTGCTAAGATCAGACTTTTCTCGCCTAAGAAAAACTAAATAAAATTTCCAATCGCGCCGATCATCCAGCATGTAGGCGCGCTTTCAAAAAATCATTTTAAATTCTTTTCTTACTTGAATCTTGAGCGTATCGCTCTGTTATTTGTCTGGCTCCAAATATTGGGAGGCGGTCAATCGAGTTGAAACTCAAGTCCTAAAGCGTAGAGTTCATCACTGGTGACCCCTTTATTGCTATAGACACGTGCATTTTTTACGACGGCCTTCACTTCATTTGTCATTGATCCAAAAAAACTAAGACCTTCAAGTCCAATCGCCTCATTTAATTTCACCGAGCCCAGGGTTTCTTTGCTAACGATGATGCAGATGCCGGACTTCGATATATTGTAGACAGGGCATGAGACATCTATGATTTCATTTTTGCTCTTCTTGCTGATGAAGCTGGCGGAGACATAACGTTTTTCTTCGTTGCTGATATAAACGCGAGGGTGAAGGCGAAGCTCCTTTAATCTCACATCAGTGGGAATCTGAAAGCTGATGACACTTTGATCGATTGGTTGAGAGAGTGAGAGCCTTGTTTTAAAAACGAAATCCTGGACCTTGAGCAGGAAATAAAAATCCAACTCAGGAGTCATGAGCTTGCGCTGTTCTTCGTCGATAATAATACTGAAGGTTCCATCATAAGGGTGAAGTGAGTAAAATTTAGCTTCACACATAAAAAGGCGCTCGTCACTGATCGGGTGTTTTTGCCAGACAGTCATGAGACTTTCAGAGTTAAATTTCTTTTGAACAAGTTTGATAATTTCTTCGCGGTTATTTGATATTCTATAGGCATCCATACAACCATTATCGACAAAACCAGCATTTTAATCAACCTTTTGGGCTAATCACTTACTTGCCGGCAAAAAAGATAGCAACAAATAATGGCGTTTTAAATAAAGATTCTTTTAGTTCAATGGATTGTTATTTAGAGAGAGTCTTAGCATCACTTCTTCAAAATAAGGGCCTTCTACTAATCCGTTTAAGATGGAACTTTTACTTTCAGCATAGAGGTAGTGACCGGTCTCAAGGTGCCTGATAAGAAAAGCATCATAATAAAGTCTTTCCATGCGATCGGCGGTGGCCGTTCCTTCAAGGCGGACCATCTCATACTTTTCGGACTTGATTAAATCCTTCTCACGGAAGTCGCTTGGGTTGTGGATGACACTGTTTTCTTCATCAAAGAGAATTCTTCTGTCGTTGATTTTTTCTTTGAAGAGCTCAATGATGTCTTTTTCGCTGACATTCTCGTTCCAGATGAAGCGCGCTTCCCAGTCGTAGCGGGTGTCGAGCCTTTTAAAGACAATTTCATTCTCGTTTTCTGCCGGCAGAAGGCTCCACCACTTAGGAGTCAGCAGCTTGAAGTTTTTAAAGATAATTTCCTGGGCGTTCTCCAGGTAATTTCTTTTTTCATTTTTGATGACTCTCATGGTGTAGACACCAAAACCCATCAGGAGAAAAAAAGCGAGCCATTCAAGCGCTAATCCGATATTGCCAATAACCATTATGGTGCCTCGATTGTTTTTTCAAAAGTGTCCAGGACAGCTTGCGGAAGATCCAGTGGGGGATTAATTTTTTTTCCATAACGGCCACCGAGTCCTCCCCATTGTCCTTTTTTTACCAGAACAGTATTGGTCGGATCTTCGAGATTTTCCATCTGCACTTCTCCATCCAGCATGATGATTTCAGTCTCACCGAAAAGCGGGAAGCTCTTTACTAGAAAATCTGTACCGCGAACACCCATTGCCACGTTTTTGGTGTAGATTTTTCCCTTGCCGCCATCTTTAATTGCATCCTTTAGAGCAGTCTTCCAGCGACAGGTTCCCTGGTCGAGAGTGTATTTTTTTTCATTGCTGAAATTAAGAGTCATCTTTGAATTCGGACCGATACTAATACTGTTGTTCCATTTTGCAATCTTGATTTGTATCAGGGATTTTTCTTTGGTCTCAAGCACGCCCGGTTTTTCAATCAGGTCTCCGGTTTTTAGGGCCACGCCATCAATAGTTGCTGTTCCAATTACTTTGTGGACTAAAGCAGTCGGGGGTAGTGTCGCCGGATCCTGGGCGAAGGTGGAAGCAGTGAAAAAGGCAGAGAATAGGGCAGTTAATAACCAATTCATTTAGTCCTCCAAAGTTATGTAAACGCAATTACCCTCACTTAGACGAAATCCTTACTAGGCAGAAAGATCTCACTAAACTTTTCTCAGGTAATTACCGAAAATAGATATTGAGTAGAACTCTAAATCTCGATAATTCCTTTTTGGAGACGCGTTTATGAAGCGATTTTACAACAAACATCCACAGGCTTTCAAAGGGAAAGTTCTCACAATATTGATGACATCAATATTGCTTGCGAGCTTTGACAATGCTGCCTTTGCATCAAACTCGTCGGATTGTTCGAATATAAATCACCCTGCTTTCCAAGATGATTATCGTATGTGTTTGCGAGTGAACATGGCAATCAGAGCGCAGGAAGCTGGCGTTGATTGTATTGATTGTTTACTTCAGCAACAACCGAAAGAAACTAACCCATGGGTAGAAGCGCTAGGAATCGTGGCACAGCCATTAGCATTCGTTGGTGCAACTTATCTGGGTGCAAAATACGCTAACAGGTCTCAGGAAGCGTGGGCCAGTGCCTATGCTCAAGGTCATGCTCAGTGTACGAACAGATTCAACTCATATTTAGATTATAACGTTCAACGTGGAGCAAACCCAATTCTTCCAGATGAAGCACAAGGGCTACAAGCGTCTTGTAATGGAATGGGGATGGGTGGATATGCTGGTTACGGTGGACTTGCAGGAAACGGCTATGGTGGATTTGGTAATCCATTTGCCAGCGCAGGTTATTCTCCAGGGTTTCTTGGTGGAATGATGGGTCCATACTACGGCGGCGGATATGGCGGCGGCGGTATGCCAGGATACGGCGGTGGTATTAACGTCGGTGGAGGTTTCGGAACAGGACTTGGTCTTGGTCTAGGAAACGGTTTAGCAGGAATGTTAGGTTACGGCGGATACCCAGGTATCGGCGGTGGAATTAATATCGGTATTGGTGGTGGCCTTGGTGGTGGTCTTGGTGGCTATCCAGGTATGGGTGGCGGTTTCCCAGGAATCGGCGGTGGTATTAACATCGGTGGTGGTCTTGGTGGATATCCTGGAGGTTATCCGGGTGGATACCCTGGAGGATACCCAGGCATGGGTGGTGGTTACGCAGGAGGAATTGGTGGAATTGGCGGTATCGGTGGAGGATTCCCTGGTATCGGTGGTGGAATTAATATTGGGATCGGCGGTGGAATTGGTGGCCCAGGTGTAAATTATCCGGGT